>DXGT01000004.1 GCA_019113785.1 Candidatus Ruthenibacterium merdigallinarum
AGCGCGCGGGAAAAGAGAAAAGCCGCCGCGAACGTCATGCGTTCGCGGCGGCGTGGTCGGAGTGAGGAGATTTGAACTCCTGGCCTCTTGGTCCCGAACCAAGCGCGCTACCATCTGCGCTACACCCCGAAAGAAAACGGCAGCGTCTCGGCTGCCGTTTTTCTGGTTGCGGAAGAAGGATTCGAACCCTCACAATACGAGTCAGAGTCGCAGGTGCTACCATTACACAATTCCGCATCATGCACTTGTTTGGGGCCGGCGGGATGCCGGCGTCCGAGTGCTTTATTATTATACCGTCCCCCGCCGGCTTTGTCAAGCGCTCTGCGCAAAAAAATCTTCACAGGCCGATACTTTCTGCATCCGGGCCCCGCAAACGGGACGCGCACGGCAAAGGGGCTTGCAATTGGCCGCCATTTCGATTACAATGAGCGAGGAAGAATACAAAAGGAAGGTGACGCCATATGGCAGCATTCACATACGAGATCACCCAGCGCATCGCCGTGCTCTCCCAGAGCCCCAACGGCTGGGAGCGCCAGCTGAACATGGTCAGCTGGAACGGCCGCGAGCCCAAGTACGACATCCGCGATTGGGCGCCCGACAACGCCAAAATGGGCAAGGGCATCAGCCTGTCTCACGACGAGCTGGCCATTCTCAAGGGCATCCTTGACGACATGGAGCTGTGAGCGGGAGGCTTTGTATGGACTACCGCCAGGAATTTATCGAGAGCTTTCGCCGCGACGTGCAGCGCCCCGGCGCCGAGAAGCTGCTGGAGTGGCTGGACACCACCGACTTTTTCACGGCGCCTGCGTCCACGCGCTTTCACGGCGCGTGCGAGAGCGGCCTTGTGCTGCACAGCCTCAACGTGTACAAGTGCATGATGTCCCGCTGGCTCGACCCCGAGACGGACAGCCGCGAGTCGTTTGCGATCGTTTCGCTTTTGCACGACCTGTGCAAGGCGAACTTCTACAAAGCCGGCTTCCGCAACGTGAAGAACGACGCCACCGGCCAGTGGGAGCGCGTGCCCAGCTACAGCGTGCAGGACGCTTTCCCCTACGGGCACGGTGAAAAAAGCGTGTATCTGATCGAGCGCTTCATGCGCCTGAAGCCCGCGGAGGCCATCGCCATCCGCTGGCACATGGGCGGCTTTGACGACGCCGCGCGCGGCGGGTGCTTTGCCATCAGCGAGGCGTACGACGAGTACCCGCTGGCCGTGAAGCTGCATCTGTCCGATCTGGAGGCCACGTACCTGCTGGAAAAAGGCACGAGCCGCGTGCGCAACCGCTGAAAGCGGCCCGGCAATTCCAAACACACAAAAGGGCCGCCGCCCGGAAACTTCCGGGCGGCGGCCCTTCCCTTTTGTCCTGACGCCTCTTCCGGCTCCTTGCCCTTTACAGGCCCAGAGCCGCCAGCAGGCGGTCTTTCGGCAGCAGGCCCACGCTGCGCGCGGCCTCCTTGCCGTCGCGGAACAAAACGACAGTCGGGATGCTCATCACGCCGTAGCGAGCAGCGACGTCCTGCGCCTCGTCCACGTTCAGCTTGCACACGGTCACGTCCGTGCGCTCATCCGCGATCTGGCGGATGGTCGGCGCCAGCATGCGGCACGGGCCGCACCACGGGGCCCAAAAATCCACGAGGACGGCGCCTTTCGCCTGCTCCACGTTCTGCGCAAAGTTCTGCGCGGTCAGTTCTTTTTCCATCGGTTCTCTCCGCCTTTCTTGAATCAAAATCAGTCTTGCCCCAGCATCGCGTTCAGCGTTGCCAGCAGCTGCGCGGTCGCGCTCTGCACACTGTGCGGCGCATCCTCCTGCGCGCTGCGGCGCGCCGGCGGGATGGGCGCCGAATCCGGGATGACGACCTCTTCCTCCACCAGCGGCGCGTCCTGCACGGGCGGCTGCGGCTGTGTGAGGGGCGCGGCCGGGTCGAACGGCTGCGACAGCGGCGCGATGGGCGCCACGGGCGTGGGGCGCGGCACATAGGGCCGCGCCTGCTGCGCCGAAGCCGCAGGCGGCGCGGGCGGCGTGTGCACGCCGCGGCGCGCGGCCTCCTCATCGGTGAGATACGGCGGCGTGTGCGGCACGCCCTGCTCAAACGGGGCGAACGGCCTTGCCAGCGGACGGTGCGGCGCAGCCGCGGGCTGCGCTGCAAGCGGCGCGTCCGGCTGCGGGGCCGAGAACGAGCGCCCCGGCACGCCGCAGGCGCCTGCCGGCTGCGCGCGGCGCGCCTGCCAGTACAGCGCATCGCCGCGCCCGGCGTCCAAATCCTTTGCGGCGGCTGCCGCGCCGGTCTTTTCCTTTTCGCGGGCCTCGGCCGCGCCGGGCACCTGCGCCTGCAGGCCGTGCAGGCCGCGCTCGGCGCTTTGCAGCGCCAGCGTCACGTCCTGCGCCGCACGGCGCAGCCCGCCGGCCGCCGCCTCCACTTGCGCGTCCACGTCGGCCATCTGCGCCTTCAGCACCGTGATGCTGGCGGCGATGCCGTCCACGGCCTGCGCCAGCTGTTCGCGCGTGCGCACGCTCTCGGTTTTCGCCCTTGCGCCCAGCAGCTCCGCTTCGCGCCGCGCGGCCGCCAGCTCGCCCGCGGCCGCCTGGCGTGCGTCGGCCGCGTCGCGCTGGGCCTCGGCCACGATGGCGTCGGCCGTCCGGCGCGCCTCGCTCAGCGTCTGCTGCGCCTGCTCGGCCGCCTTTTTCGCGTCGGCGTCGGCGCTGGCCATCTTGGTGCGGATGGCCTCGTCCGCGCGCCGCATGGCGTCGTTGGCGTCCTTCAGCTCGCGTTCGCGCTGCGTCAGCTCGCTGTCCAGCCGCTCGATCTCCTTGTGCAGCACCTGGTTGTCGCGGCGCAGCGCCTCGTTCTCCGCCCGGCAGGTGTGCAGGCACTGCTCCAGCTCGTCCCGGCTGGCCTGCGTCTGCTCCAGGCGCGCTTTCATGCCACGCGTCTGGGCCGCGGCCTCCTCGGCCTTTTTCTTCTGGGCCTCCAGCTCTTTGCAGGTTTGGTCGGCCGAGCGCACCAGCTGCGAGGAGTCCTCCTGCACGCGCGCCAGCTCGGCGCGCATTTTGTCGATGGTCTCGCCCAGCGCGCGCGCCTTTTCGGCGTTGGCCGCCGAGATGCGCTCGATGTAGGCCAGCACCTCTTCCCGGTTAAAGCCCAGCACCTGCGTGCGGAACACCTGCCCCGGCCCGTTTTGCCCGGCCGAAACGCGATCGTCCTCGCGCATACGCACGCCTCCTCCCCTGATGATTCCCCGGATGCGCCGCTGCTATGCGCGGCGCATCGAATGGCAAAAACGCGGGGCTTTTGTGCAAAAGCCCCGCGGCGGTGTCAGTTGTTGCGGTTGTTCAGCAGCTTGAGGATCTCGTCGATGCCCTCGTCGAAGCCCTTGTCCGGGTCCTCCTGCGGCTGCGGCGCAGGCGCGGGGGCCGGCTGCGGCTGCACCGGGGCCTGCACGGGCTGCGCGGGCGCGGCGGCGGGCTGCGGCTCGGAGCCGAACACGTAGCCGGGCTGCATGGCGTCCTCCGGGTTCGCGTCGAAGCCCGTGGCGATGACCGTGATGCACATCTCGTCCTTGAGCGACTCGTCAAACGCGGCGCCCCAGATGATGTTCGCGTCCGGATGGGCGGAGTTCGTGATCTGGGTGGCGGCCTTCTCGACGTCCTCGAGGCCGATGTCGGGCGAGGCGGTGATGTTGATGATCACGCCGCGCGCGCCGGCGATGCTCGTCTCCAGCAGCGGGCTGGAAACGGCCGCGCTGGCGGCCTCCTCGGCCTTGTTGGGGCCCTTGGCGGAACCCACGCCCATGTGGGCGTAGCCGGCGTCCTTCATGATGCTGCGCACGTCGGCGAAGTCGAGGTTGATGAACGCGGCGGTGTTGATGAGCGCGGAAATGCTCTCGACGCCCTGGCGCAGCACGTTGTCCGCGGCCTCAAAGGCGTTGAGCAGCGTGATCTTCTCTTTGCTGATGAGCTTCAAGCGCTCGTTCGGGATGACGATCAGGGAATCGACGCGATCCAGCAGGCCGCCGATGCCGATCTCGGCCATGTTCATTTTGCGCTTGCCCTCAAAGGCGAAGGGCTTGGTGACGATGCCCACCGTCAGGATGCCCTGCTCCTTCGCGACCTCGGCCACGACGGGCGCTGCGCCCGTGCCGGTGCCGCCGCCCATGCCGGCGGTGATGAAGGCCATCTGCGCGCCCTTGAGCGCGTTCGCGATCTCGTCGCGGCTCTCCTCGGCGCTGCGCTGGCCGACCTCGGGGTCGGCGCCGGCGCCGCGGCCCTTGGTCAGCTTGGCGCCCAGCTGCACCTTCATGGTGGCGTTCGACTTCAGCAACGCCTGCTGGTCGGTGTTCATGCTGATGAACTCGACGCCGCGCAGCCCGCTCTGGACCATGCGGTTCACGGCGTTGCCGCCGCCGCCGCCCACGCCGACCACTTTGATATTCGTAATATTTTGCAGTTCTTCATCGAGGATGAACGCCACGACAAATTCCCCCTAAAAGACATTTTCAACACTTACAAACAGCTTGCGCTAAGTATAAGAATATCAGATTTATGCTTCGATTTCAATACTAAACGTAAATTTTTGGCGCAAAAAGCCGCGCTCACGCCGCCAAAGCGCCGGAGGAGGCGGACGAAGCGTCCCCCGAGGCCGAAGAAGCGGACGTGGAATCCCCGCCTGCCGCGGCGGACGAAGCGTCCGTGCGCGCGACGTGCGTCACTTCGGTGCTGCCCGCGCGGAACGTGGCCTTGCCGCGCCCCTCGTCGCTGCGGCTCGACACGTCCAGGATGCCCGTGTCCGTGTCGGACAAACTGTCCTCGGTCTGCGGCGTCACCAGCCGCCAGGCCCAGTCGACTTTGTAGGCCATGTCGTTGGCCGTGCCCAGCACGATGCGCACGCGCCCGTCGTACAGCACGTTCAGCTCCAGCGTGTCGGTGAGGTCGATCTCCGTCACGGGCGCAAGGCCCGTTTGCTCCAGCGCGGCGACGATCGTCTGAAGGGCCGAGAGCTTCTCCGCGCTGTCCAACGCCAGCGCCTCGCCGGGCACGGCGTTTTTCGCCAGCGCGCCTGTGATGCGCGCCGCGGGCTTGTCCGGTTCCTGCGCGGCGAGCGCCAGCACCTTGCCTTTGCGCGAGACGACGGCCCACGCGCCCTCCTGCGTCTGCACGCGCCACGCCTCCTCGGCCGGCTGCACGCGGATGAGCACCTCGTCGGGCAGGCGGCGCTCGATTGTGACGTTTTCGAGATACGGCAGCGCTTTTTCAATGCGCTGCTGCGCCTGCTGCGCGCTGAAGCCGAACAGGTTGCCGCCCAGCGGCTCGCCGAAGGCCGCGGCGATCTGCTCGTCCGAATAGGCGGTGCCGCCCTCCGGCTGCTCGACGCGCACCGTCTGGATGCGGAACAGGAACACCGATGCGCCCAGCGCGCACGCGGCCACGAGCGCCGCGATGAGCAGCGCCAGGCCCGCGCGCTTTGCGATGCGCCGGCGGCGCACCTGCTCGGGCGTGAGGGGCGGCGCGTTCTGCTTTTTTTCGCGCCGCAGGCGCCAAAAGCGCGCCCATGCGCTCTCGCGCGGGGGCTGCGGCGCGCGTTTTTTCCGTTTCGGCGCGCGCGGCGGCGCGGCGTTTTTCTGCGCCTGCCCTGCCGGCGGCCGCCGGTTCTGTGCGCCGCGGTTTTGCACGCCGCGCCCTTGCTCGCCCAGGCGCTCCGGCGCGCTGCGGCCCGCGCCCTGCGCGCGGCGCGGGGCGTCCGTGCGCTGCCCGCCGCCCGCCGGCCGCCGGCTTTGCGCCTGTGCGGACATGGGCGGCGCGCTGCGCGCTGCGGCCGTGTTTTGGGGCGCGCGGTTCGCGCCCTGCGCCGGCGCGGGCGTATCCGGCGCGCTGCGCGCCGCGCCCTGCGCGCCGGACGACGCGCGGTATGTAAAGTCGAGCCGGTCGGGCGATGAGCGGCGCGCGCTGCGCCCGCGCTGCGCGCCGTAGTCGATCGGCGCGGGGGCCGATCGGCGCGCGGCGCCGGTATTGCGCTCGTCGAACACGGGCGGAGGCGGCGTGCGCCTGCGGGGTGTTTCCTCATGCGGGAACACCGGTCTCTTCGGTGTCTTTCCTGCCACGTGCGCCGCCTCCTTTCCTCTTGTTTCTTCCTATTATTATACGACAACTATGGCTATGCTTCCAACGGTCGCCGCGCCCGGGCGCTCAGGTGGCGCAGGGCGCGTTTTCAAACAGCGGGCGCTGCGCGCGGCGCACATAGCCCGCGTCGGCCCCGAGCGAGGCCAGCGTCCCTGCCAGATCTTCATATCCGCGCGCGATATGCGCGGCCCCGGCGATGACGCTCTCGCCCTCGGCCTGCAGCGCCGCCAGCACGAGTGCCGCCCCGCCGCGCAGGTCCGGCGCGCACACCTGCGCGCCGGCAAGGCGCGGCACGCCCTGCACGCAGATGGTGCGCCCCTGCACGCCGCACGCCGCACGCATGGCCGCAAAGCCCTGCGCGCAGGCAAAGCGCCGCTCAAAGATCGTGTCCGTGATGAGCGTTGCTCCCTCGGCCCGCAGCATGGCGGCGGCCAAAAGCGGCGCTGAGTCCGTGGGCAGCGCCGGGTGCACGTCCGTCACCAGCGCGCCGGGCGCGTGCAGCGCTCCCGTTCGCCGCAGCGAGACGGCGTCTTCGCGCCGGACAACCTCGCACCCCGCGCGCCGCAGCGCACGCAGCAGGGCCGCACAGTCCTGCGCGCGGGCGCCGCGCAGCGTCACGCTGCCGCCGCAGCCCGCCACGGCGCACAGCAGCGTGGCGGTGAAGATGCGGTCCGGGCAGATGCGAAAGCGCGCGCCCTGCAAAAGCGGCCGGCCGCGGATACGCATGCGGCGCGTGCCCGCGCCCGTGATGCACGCCCCCGCGCACGACAGAAAGCGCGCCAGATCCACGACCTCCGGCTCCACGGCGCAGCCGTCCAGCACCGTCTGGCCGCGCGCGCAGCACGCCGCCATCAAAAGCGTCTCGGTGGCGCCCACGCTGGGAAAACGCAGCGCGATGTGCGCGCCACGCAGGCCCTGCGGGGCCGTCACCGTCAGCTGCGCGCCGTCCTCCTCCACATTCGCCCCCATCGCGGCAAGGCCCGCGAGGTGCATGTCGATGGGCCGCGCGCCGAGGTTGCACCCGCCGGGCGCGGTGATAGACGCGCGCCCCGTGCGCGCCAGAAGCGGCGCCAGGAAAAACAGCGACGAGCGCATGCGCCGCATCAAAGGCGGCGGCACCTCGCTGGCGGGGGCCTGCGCCGGCAGGATGGCCAGCGCGCGCTCGCCCGCCAGCACACGGCAGCCCAGGCTTTGCAGGATGCGCGCCGCGCACGCCACGTCCGACAGCTGCGGCACATTTTCCAGCACCACGCGCTGCTCGCATAAAAGCGACGCCGCCATGATGGGCAAAACGCTGTTCTTCGCCCCCGGCACCGTCACCTGTCCGTACAGCGGCACAGCGCCGCGCACCCTGATTCCCTCCATCACGCGCACCCCATTCCCCGCAAAGTCCGACGCGCGGCCCGCCTGGCCGGCATCTGACCCATGCTATGAGAAAACGGGCGTTTTGGTGCGCAAAACGCGCATCTTTTGGCTGCGGCGCGCAAAAAGCGCCGCGCCGCGCGAAGGGGTGCGCGGGCCTGCGGACGCCCTGCGGCGCCGCACTATTGCGAAAGCAGCGCGCCGGGTTCAGGGCCGGCCGCTCTGCAACACGCGCTCGAGCGCGTTCCAGATCTTTTCCAGCGAATCCGGCTGGGCCAGCGCGCGGGCGCGCGCGCCCATCTCCATCAACTGCGCGGGGTCTTTTGTCAGGTCGTCCACCAGTTGGATGAAGCCCTCAGGGGTCAGCTCCTTCTCCTGCACCACTCTGGCCGCGCCCAGCTTTTCCAGCTGAAGGGCGTTGTAATACTGATGGTTTTCGGCCACGTTCGGCGAGGGGATCAGCACGCTGGCGCGCCCCACGGCCGCGATCTCGGCCAGCGTCAGCGCGCCGGCGCGGCTGATGACAAGGTCGGCCGCCGCCAGGAGCGTGGGCATGTCGTCGATGTACTCGCGGATGACAAAGCGCTCGTCGCCGTCGATGCCCATGCGCGCGGCCATGGCGGCAAAGTCCTTCTTTTCGATGCTGCCCGTGGCGTGGATGTGCAGAAAGCTACGCTCGCGCAGCTCCCACTGGGCCAGCGCGGCCACGGCCTCGTTCAGGCGCTGCGCGCCCAGGCTGCCGCCGAACGAGACGATCACCACCTGCCCGTCCTTTGCGCCCACAGCGCGGCGCGCGGCGGCGCGGTCGGCATGCCACATCTCCTCGCGCACGGGGTTGCCCACCACGACGGTCTTGCCGCGCGCCTCTTCGCCCAGACGCTCGACGGCGTCCGGCATAGCCACAAACACCACGTCCGCGCGCTTTGCCAAAAGCTTATTCGTCACGCCCGGGTAGGCGTTCTGCTCGTGGATGGCCGTCAGGATGCCGCGGCGCGCGGCCGTCTCGACGACGGGCCCGCTGACATAGCCGCCCGCGCCGATGACAAGATCCGGCTGCACTTCGCGCAAAATGGCCGCGGCGCGCGGCGCGCTGAGCGCCAGATGGTACAGCGCCACGGCGTTGCGCGCGATGTTGCGCACGGTGAGCCTGCGCTGGATACCGTTCACCTCGATGTTGTGAAAGGGGTAGCCCGCCTTCGTCACAAGGCCGTACTCCATGCCTTTTTTGCGCCCGGCGAAATGGATCTCGGCGCCCGGGCACTTCTGTTCGATGACGGACGCGATGGCCAGCGCCGGGTTGATGTGCCCGGCGGTACCGCCGGCGGCGATCAGTACTCTCATTGTCATGGCCTCCTGTTTCTTCCGTGATACGGCAAACAGCGGACGCCGCCTTCCGCACGGAAAAAGCGGCGTTCGCTGCGAACGCGCAAAGAGGGCTAAGTTGTGTTCAGGCTGCTCTGGCGCGAGACGGACAGGACGATGCCCATCTCGCCCAGCAGCATCATCAGCGACGTGCCGCCGTAGGAAAAGAACGGCAGGCTGATGCCCGTGTTGGGGATGGTGCGCGTGACGACGGCGATGTTCAGCGCCGCCTGCACCGTGACCTGCGTGACGATGCCCACCACCAGCATGGCGCCGAATTTGTCGCGCGAGCGACGGGCGATGGCCACGCCGCGCCACAGGAGCGCCGCGAACAGGAAGATCACCATCATGGCGCCGACAAAGCCCAACTCCTCGCACACGATGGCGAACACAAAATCGTTCTGCGGCTCGGGCAGATACAGGTGCTTTTGGCGCGAGTTGCCCAGCCCCAGCCCGAACAGGCCGCCCGAGCCGATGGCGTACATGCTCTGGATGACCTGATGCCCCTTGTCCAGCGGGTCGCTCCACGGGTCGATCCAGTATTCCAGGCGGTCGGTGGCGTACCAGACAAGGTCCGGCTTGATGGCGATGGCCCCCGCCACGCCCACGATGAGCAGGCCCGCGGCCAGCACGAACCACACGATGCCCGTGCCGCCCACGAACATCATCACAAAGCCGATGGCGAAGATGAGCAGCGTGCCCGACAGATGCGGCTCGAGCAGCATCAGGCCCGCCAGCACGACCAGCACGGCCAAAAACGGGAGCACGCCGTAGGTGAACTGCTTCATGCGGCTGTAGTTTGCGGCGATGATGTGGCCGAACAGCACGATCACCGCGAATTTTGCGATCTCGGACGGCTGGAAGTTCAGCGGACCGATATAGATCCAGCGCGTGGTGCCCTTTGCGTCCGGCATGAACAGCACCACCACCAGCAGCACCAGCGTCACGCCCATCAGCGGCCATGCGTAGCGCCGCCAGATGTGATAATCCATGCGGGACAAGAAGTACATCGCCGCCACGCCGATTGCGGCGAACACAGCCTGCCGCTCGATGTAGTGGTAGCTGTTGCCTTCGTAATAATACGCCGAGGCGTAGCTGGCGCTGAACATCATGATGAGCCCGAACACCAGCAAAATCAGCACAAGATAGGCGAACGGCCGATCCATCGGGTCGGACACAAAGCGCACGCCCCAGCGGCGCAGGACGCTCTCGCTCTCCTGTGCGCGGCGCTGCAGTTTTTTCGCTTCGCCCGGCATACAGCCGCCCCCTTTCCCGCCGGCGCTTTCGCGCTCAGCTCAAATATACGTACATGCACCCCAGCAGCACAAACGTCAGCGTCACAAGGCTGAACACGAAGTCGATCTGCACCTCGCTCCAGCCGGACATCTCGAAGTGGTGATGGATGGGGCTCATTTTGAAGATGCGCTTGCCGTGCGTGAGCTTGAAATACGTCACTTGCAGCATCACGCTGAAGGCCTCGGCCAGATAGATGACGCCGAAGAAGAGCAAAAGCTCCGGCCGGCCGAGGCCGTAGGCCGCGGCCACCACCGCGCCGCCGAGGAACATGCTGCCGGTGTCGCCCATGAAGCAGCGCGCGGGGTAAAAGTTCCACGAGAGGAAGCCCGCGCATCCGCCGGCCACTGCCGCGGCGAACAGCGCCACCGTAGTATTGCCCAGCCAGCTGGAGATAAACATGAAGCCCAACATGCACACGAACGTCACGCACGAGGCGAGCCCGTCGATGCCGTCGGTGAGGTTGACCGCGTTCACCATGCCGATGATGAGCAGGAACGAGACGGGATAGTAAAAGATCCCGAAATCGTGCGTGCCGAACACCGGCAGCGAGACGACGGTGCTGAGCGTGCCGTTGAGCTGCAGCGCCGCCAGAAACGCGGCGGTGATGAGCACCTGCGCCACGATCTTATAGCGCGCCATCAGCCCGAGGTTGCGCTTTTTTACCACCTTGATGTAGTCGTCCAGCAGGCCCACGAGGCCGAACGCATAGGCCGTGAGCACGCAGATCACCAGCTGCACGCTGCCCGCGGACATCGACGCGCCCAGCAGCTGCGGCGCTGAGAACGCCAGCAGCACATAGCCCAGCAGCACGCCGCCCAGCGCGCCGAAGTAAAACATGAGGCCGCCCATGGTGGGCGTGCCGTTTTTGTTTTTGTGCCACGTGGGGCCGATCTCCTTGATGGTCTGGCCGAAATGCAGCCTGTGCAGCGCCGGCACGATGAAAAAGCCCGACAGCGCCGTCAAAATCAGCGCGCCGAACGAGGCCGCCAGCAGGGCCATTCGCTCCATGTTCCTTCACTCTCCCGTTTTTTGCCGGCGCGCGGCCGGCTTTTTCTCTCGCCTGCGGGGCGCGCCGCCCCGCTTTTTTCAGGCGTAGAAATCCCGCAAAATCTCCTCAAAGGCCATGCCGTGGCTCGCCTTTACGAGCAGCGCGTCGCCCTCTTTCGCCTCGCGGCGCAGAAAGGCCGCGGCCTCGGCGTTGTCCGCGCAGTGCACGGCGGGCACGCCCAGCTGCTGCGCGCGCTCGCAGGCAAGGCGCATCGCCTCTCCCACGGCGACGAGCAGGTCCACCCCGGCCCCGGCGCAAAGGTCGCCCACGGCGCGGTGCGCTTCGCGCTCGGCCGGCCCCAGCTCGAACATATCGCCCAGCACGGCGATGCGCCGCCCGGATACGCAAAGGCCCGCCAGCGCCGAAAGGCCCGCGCGCATGCTGTCGGGGCTGGCGTTGTAGCAGTCCTCCAGCACCTGCACGCCGCGGCACTGCACAAGGTGCTGGCGGTGGCCGGTGGTGGTAAAGCGGCGCAGCGCTTCGGCCGCGCGCTGCGCGTCCAGCCCCAGGCTCGCCGCCAGGGCGTACGCGCTCAGCGCGTCCATCACATTGTGCGCGCCCACCGCGGGGATGAACGCCGCAAAGCGCCCGCGCGCGCGGTCTTCGATCGTGAACGACGTGCCCCCCGCCTCGGCGCGCACATCCGCGGCGCGCACGTCGGCGTCCGGGTTTTCCATGGCGAACGTCACGCGGCGAAGCCGCGCGGGCACGCGCGCAGTGCAAAGCAGGTCGTTGTCCGCGTTGAGCACCAGCGGCGCGCCGTCCGGCATGCCCAGGCAGATCTCCATCTTCGCTTTGAGGATGTTTTCGCGCGTGCCCAGCTGCTCGAGGTGCGACTGGCCGATCATCGTGATGATCGCGCCGCACGGGCGCGCCGCGCGCGTGAGCTTTTCGATCTCGCCCATACCCTGCATGCCCATTTCGACCACGGCGTAGCGCACGCTGTCGTCGAGGCGCAAGAGCGTGTTGGGCACGCCGATCTCGTTGTTCTGGTTGCCCTCGGTTTTGAGCGTTTTGCCGAACGCGCCCAGCACCGCCGCGCAGAACTCCTTCGTCGTCGTCTTGCCCACCGAGCCCGTGACGCCCACGAGCACCGGCGAGAATTTTTCGCGGTAGTTGCCGCCGATGGCGATCATCGCGTCCAGCGGGTCGGCCACGCGGATGCACCGGTCTTCGGGCACGCCGTCCACCGGATGCTGCACCAGCACGGCGGCCGCGCCCTGTGCGAGGGCCGCGGCCGCATAGTCGTGCCCGTCGACGCGCGCGCCCTTGATGCACACGAACAAACTGCCCGGCCCGGCCGCGCGGCTGTCCGTCACCACAGAAGTGATCATGGGGTCGTGTGCAGGGCGCCCCAGCCCGCGGCACAATTCACTGAGGGCAACTGGCTGCAAATGTCATTCCTCCCTTTCGGCCGGGCGACGGCTCACAGGCCCTTTTCGTCCAGCCATTCGCGCACGATGCGGTGCTCGTCGAGGTACAGCGTCACGCCGTCCACCACCTGGTAGTCCTCGTGGCCCTTGCCGCACAGCGCCAGCACATCGCCCTCGCGCAGCATGTCGAGCGCTTTGCGCAGCGCGGTGCGGCGCTCCACTTCCACCGCATACGGCTTGCCGGAAGCTTTGAGCCCCGGCTCAACATCCTCTATTATAGCATACGGATCCTCGCCGCGGGGGTTATCGGAGGTCAAAAATGTAAAATCGGCATACTTGACAACAGCGTTCGCCATCTGCGGTCTTTTTTGGGCATCGCGCTCACCCGCCGCGCCGAACAGCACGATCAGGCGCCCCTTTACGAAAGGTGCGATGCCGGAGAGCATCTTTTCGATGGCGTCGCCCGTGTGGGCGTAGTCGCACAAAATGGTGAACGCGCCCGCATACAGCACCTCGCACCGGCCGCGCACGCCGCGCGTGGCGCTCAGCGCGCGGGCCGTCTCGGCCGCGGGCACGCCCAGCGCCATCACGGCCGCCGCGGCCGCGAGGGCGTTGTGCACGGAATAGTCGCCCGGCATCGGGAAGCGGATGCGCTGGATAAAGCCCTTGCCCACCATTTCAAACCGCACGCCGGAGGCCGTGCACGTCACGTTTTTGGCCGTGTAGTCGGCGTGGTCGTCGTGCGAGGAGAACGTGATGACGCGGCAGCTGTCCGCAAGCTCGGCCGCAAGGCGGCGGCCCCAGGCGTCGTCGCCGTTGACAATGGCCGTCTGCGTCTGTGCGAACAGGCTCTTCTTCGCCGCGTAGTAGTGCTCGAAATCGCCGTGGTAGTCGAGATGGTCCTGCGTGAGGTTCGTGAACACGCCCACCTCAAACGAGAGGCCCCACAGGCGCAGCTGGTCCAGCGCCTGGCTGCTGGCCTCCATCACGGCGAACTCGCACCCGGCGGCGGCCATGCGCGCGAACAGCGCGGCCAGATCCCACGCCTCGGGCGTCGTGTACTTGGCCGGCACCTCCATCTGGTCGATCATCGTGTGGATGGTGCCGATCAGCCCGGCCTTGCGGCCCGTCTGCTCCAGCGCCTGCTTGATGAGGGTGCTGACGGTCGTCTTGCCGTTCGTGCCCGTCACGGCCACAAGGCGCAGGCGCTTTGCGGGGTTATCGAAGTAGTTCTGGCACAAAAGCGCATAGGCCTTGCGCCCGTTTTCCACCTGCACCTCGCAGGGCAGGCCCAGCGGGCGCTCGGTCACAACGCACACAGCGCCCGCCTGCACAGCCTTCGCCGCATAGTCGTGGCCGTCCGATGTGCGCCCGCGGGCGCACACGAACACCGCGCCCGGGCAGACGCGCCGCGAGTCCTGCGTGACGAGCGTCACCTCGCCCGCGTGCGCCGGCAGCGCGCCTTTATACTGTACGCCTAAAAACAAATGCGCAAGGTCCATATGCACTCCCTCATTTCTTTCGGCGGGCACGGCCCGCGCTCAGTCGATCAGGCTCTCGTCCTGGAATTCCACTTCGATCACAGCGCCCATTTGCACGCTCTCGCCCGCGGCGACGTTCTGCGCCGTAGCCTTGACGGTGGCGCTGTCCTTCGCGGCGCCGATGGGCAGCAGGTTCAGCTGCTCGGCCGCAAGGGCCTGCTCCACCTGTTCGTACGTCATGCCCACAAGGTTTGGCACCGTCACCGTCTGGGCGGCGACGCTTTCGTCCGTGTACAGCATGATGGTGGAGCCCTGCGCCAGCTTCGTGCCGGCGGCCGGGTACTGCGCCACCACGCTGGTGCCGGCGCCGAAGGTCTCGGCGTTGAAGCTGCCGGCCTTGTTCAGCTGGATCATCGCCTCGTCCAGCAATTCTCCCGTCACGTCCGGCAGCGTGATCTCGGCGAATTCGGCCTCGCCCTCGTCGTAGCTGCGCTCCACGCCCAGGTACGGCAGGATCTCGCGCATCACCTTGCCCACATAGGGCCCGCAGATGCGCCCGCCGAAGGTGTTGCCGTCCTCGCGGCTGGGCGTATCGGCCAAAATCAGCACGGCCACCTGCGGGTCGTCCGCAGGGGCGAAGCCGAAGAACGAGGCCACATAGGTCTGCGTCTCGTCGTCGCCCGCGGCGCTCTGGTCCTTCTGGCTGGTGCCGGACTTGCCGCCGATGCGGTAGCCCGCCACATAGGCGTTGTTGCCGTGGCCGGTGGCCACGCTCTCCTCCAGCATGGCGGCGATGGTGCGGCTGGTCTCCTCGCTGATGACCTGCCGCTTCACCGTGATGCCGTGCTCCTCGACGACGTTGCCGTCCGCGTCGAGCACTTTATCCACCACATAGGGCACCACCAGCTGCCCGCCGTTGATCGCGGCCGAAGCCGCCGTGAGCATAGCGATGGGCGTCACCGCGCTGGACTGGCCGAACGCGCTGCTGGCCAGCTGCACCGTGTTCAGCTCATCGGCCGAATACGTCTGGCTGACAGCCTCGTCGTCCATGTCGATGCCCGTGCGCTCGTTGAAGCCGAAGACGTTGAGATAATCGGCGAACGTCTCGGCGCCCATCTGCCAGCCCAGCTGCACAAAGTACGGGTTGCACGAGTAGTTCAGACCGTCGTAGAAGCTCAGGTTCGTCAGGCCCTTCTGCACGTGCTGGCCCGCGCACGCGATGGGCTTCGACCAGCCGGGCACCTCGATGCTGCCCGTGCAGGTGAAGTGCGTGTTCACCGTGGCCTTGCCGGAGTCGAGCGCCGCGCTGGCCGTGATGATCTTGAACACGGAGCCCGGGTAATACAGGTCCGACACGGCCTTGTTGCGCCGCTGGGCCCACAGCTCGGTGTCGTAGGCGTCCTGGCGCTGCTGCTCGTCGGCGATGGCGCTGATCTCGGCCAGCGCCTCGGCGTCCACGATGGTGTTCGGGTCGTTCAGGTCGTAGTCGGGCTTTGTCGTCATCGCGAGGATCGCCCCGGTTTTGACGTCCATCACAATGCCCACCGCGCGCTCCTTGACGTTGTTCAGCTCCACCATCGTCTGCACCTGTTTTTCCAGGATGCTCTGCACGGTCTGGTCGATGGTCAGCACCAGGCTGCTGCCGTCGATGGCGTCGTACTGCGTCTCGTATTCCGTCTCGGGCAGCTCGTCGCCCCAGGCGTTCTGCGGCACCACCACGCGCCCCGGCGTGCCCTTCAGATCCTCGTTGTAATAGCGCTCCAGCCCGTTGACGCCGTCGCCGTCGACGTTCACATAGCCGATCACCGTCGAGGCCAGGTTGTTGTAGGGGTAGTAGCGCTTGGAGTCCTGCTCCAGCGTGATGCCGCGCACTTTGCTGTTTTTGTGCGCGGGGTCGGCGTTGTACTCCTCAATCCAGCTTTCCAGCTCGTCGGCCACGGGCTTTTCGATCTGGCGCTTGATCAGCTGGTACGTGCGGTACGTGCCGTCCTCATAGGTGGCCGTCAGCTTTTCCTGCACCTCGGCGGCGTCCATCTCCAGCAGCTCCGCCAATTTGGCCGCCAGCACGGCCACGTCCGTGCCCGCCTCGTGGATGGCGTCGGGCGAGGCCGTCACCGTCCACACGGTAGCGCTAGTGGCCAGCAGCTTCATGTTCGCGTCGTAGATATTGCCGCGGTTTGGCGCGATGGTCTCGTCGCCGGTCTGCTGCTCCTCCGCGCGGGCGCGCCACTCCTGCGTGTCGCGGATCTGATACGTATACAGCATATACACCAGCACGCAGAAAAACAGCATCAGGCCCGCGCCCACCGCGATGAAGCGCCCGCTCATGCCGCGCGTCACCGCCGAGGGCGAAGGCCTCGCGGTTTTTTCAGGCTCGTTGGCCCTTCGTTTCATCTTGCTCCCCCTTGGGCACAAAGCGCCGCGCCGCGGCGCCGGAATAAAAATCACCGCGCTTTTTGCACCGTTCCCCGGGCAGAAAGGCGGTGATAAACACTATGTTTTCAGGATGTGAAGTATGACATGATGCTCAGCAGCCCGCTCGACAGCTCGTCCGCAAAGCGGCCAAAGCCCGTCTTGGTGCGGGTGACCGAGTTCTCGGCCTTGCCCGACACATAGATGATCTGGCTCTGGTCCAGCTTGACAAGGCCCAGCTGGTCCTGCGCGTACTGCTCGACCTGCGTGATGTTCGCCTTCATCTCCATCTCGTTGCTGAGATAGGCGTACTCGCTTTGCAGTTCCACCAGCTGCTGCTGCTGCGTCTGGATGTCGCCGGTCAGCTCCGTCACTTTCGTCTGCGAGAACAGCACACTCAGCATCAGGCCCGCCATCAGGGCCCCCATCAGCATCAGCGACAGCGTCTGCATGCTGACGGGCAGGCGGCGGAGCAAGCCCTTCTTCTTCGGCGTCTTTACAACGCGCAGCTCCTCGCGCCGGCGCTCGGGGCGCGGCGCAAAGGTCGCAAGGTCGTACTCCGGCTGCATGCGCGGCGCGGCGTTCATATTCTGCTGCAAGGCTCCTCGCCTCCTTTCCCTTTCCTCCCGGCGCGCCGGCTCACGAAACGCCCGCGCCCCGTTTTACAGTTTTTCCACAATGCGCAGCTTCGCGCTGCGCGCGCGCCGGTTTTCCTCCTGTTCAGCGGCCGACGGCTCAATGGGTTTGCGCGTGACAAGGCGGGCTTTGGCCTTCCCTCCACACACGCACACCGGAAATTCCGGCGGGCACGTGCAGGCCGTGGCCCACTGCTTGAAACGCTGTTTGACAAGCCTGTCCTCCAGCGAGTGGAACGTGATGATGCAAAACCGACCGCCGGGGCGCAGCGCCGCGAAAATGGCGTCCATGCCCTCGCTCAGCGCGTCCAGCTCGCCGTTCACGGCGATGCGCAGCGCCTGGAACGTGCGGCGCGCGGGGTTTTTCGCCTTGCGGCGCACCGCGCTGGGCACGGCCCCGGCCACAATCGAGGCAAGGCGGCCCGTCGTCTCGATGGGTTCTCTCTCTCGCTCGCGCACGATGCGCCCCGCGATCTGCCAGGCGTTCGGCTCCTCGCCGTATTCGTTCAGGATGCGCGCCAGCTCCTCGCGCGGGAGCGTCGCCACCAGATCCGCGGCTGTGGGGCCCGTCTGGCTCATGCGCATGTCGAGCGGCGCGTCGGCGAGATACGAAAAGCCGCGCCCGGCGTCGTCCAGCTGATGGGACGAGACGCCGAGGTCGAGCAGCGCGCCGTCGAGGCCCTCGACGCCGAGGCGCTCGAGCACCTTGTCCGCATAGCGGAAATTTTCCCGCACCACCGTGGCGGGCAGGCCCGCAAGGCGCTGCGCCGCGGTTTTGACGGCGTCCGGGTCCTGGTCGAGGCTGATGAGCCTCCCGCCCGCAAGGCGGGAAGCGATCTCTCTTGAGTGCCCCGCCCCGCCCGCAGTGCCGTCGAGATATGTGCCTTCCGGCTGGATGGCAAGCCCCTCAAGGCATTCTGCGAGGAGGACGGGGACATGATGAAACTCCATGGCGTCAGACCCCCAATTCTTCCATAGCGGCGGCAATGCTGGCGCTGTCGAGAGTTTCGTTCATCTTCTTCCAGGCCGCGGTGTCCCAGATCTCGGCATGGCCGCCCACGCCGATGATGGTGACGTCTTTTTTCAGGCCCGCGTGCGCGCGCAGCGCGCCCGTCAAAAGGATACGGCCCTGTTTGTCCGGCTGCACCTGCGCGGCCGAAGCGAACAAAAAGCGCTGGATGTTGCTCGTTTTTACGATGCTCTTCTCGGCAAGCAGCGCGGCCACGCGCTCCCACTCTTTTTCCGGGAACGCGACCAGGCAATTGTCGAGCCACCGCGTGACGATGAACTGCGGGCCCATCTCGTCGCGGAATTTGGGCGGGAAGTTCACGCGGCCCTTGTCGTCGATGGCATAGCTGTACTCGCCGATCAACATGTCCGCCGCCGCCCTTCCGTCACGTCATCCACGCGGGTTTCCCCACATAGGCCCACTTATCCCTACTTCTCCCCACTCGGTATCTCTATTATACGGTCACTTGTGGGAAAATGCAACCATTTTTTGTGAGAAAATACGAATGGGCGAAAGTTTCACAAAGGAGCGCGCGCAAACCCTTTTGCGCTTTGAGCGGCCGCAGGGCGCGAAAACGGGGCGGCGCCCCTTTCGCACTGCCGCGAAAAGGGCGCCGCCCCGCTTTTCTTTGTATGATTTTTACGACATTCCCCTGCCGCGCTTTACCGGGCGCTTTTCCCGCATCCGGCGCGCCCCGCGCGGGCGATGCAAATGCGCCGGGGCCCGCTTGCAGGCGGGGCGGCTTTTGCGCCCTGCGCCGCCGGGCCGCTCTCCTCTTGTGCGCGGCGGGCGGCTTTGCGCGGGCCTTCTTCGCCGCGCCCCGCCGCCGCATAAATGGCCAGCGCGGCCCATGCGACCGCAAGGTGGGCGGCGCAGCGCAAAAGCGCCATCTTTGCCTGCACGTCTTTTTCAAACGGGCGCAGGGACAGCCACGCGCGCACGCCGTCGGCAAACTGCCCGGCCAGCGCGGGCCAGAAGGAAAAATCGCTCCAGCGCGCGGGGATCATCCAGCCCGGCAGCGCGCCGAGCGCCGCCGGCAAGGCCAGCGCGGCGCACACCGACAGCGCTAGCAATGCTGCGCCGCGCGCAGGGGGTGCAAGCGCGCACGCGCTGCGCAAAAGCCGCGCCGCCAGCACCAGCGCCGCGAGGACCAGCGGCGCAAAGCACAAAGCCTTCGCCAGGGCCGCCGTGCCTGCGCCCACACAGACGGCGTCCGGCTCGCCGAGGCCTGCGGCCGCGGCAAACGCGCGCGCCGAGTCGGTTTCCTCTGCGCCGGGTTCGCCCTGCAATTCCACACAGGTGAACGCCTCGTCCTCCCCTGCGCCCGCCAGCGCCAATAGCCCGCCGCCTGCAAACACGCCGCGCACCGTGTACGCGCGGCGCGCGCCGTCCTGCGTCTCCATCGTCAGCGGCAGGCCCACGACGTCGGCCGCGCCGAACAATTCCTGCGCCAGCGCCTCGCTCAGCGCGCAGCCGGCGGCGTCCTGCGCGCCGGGCATGCCGCCGCACAAAAAGTCCGCCGCAAAGCACGCGCCGCCGTCGCCGCAGAAGGCGATCACCTCGGCCTGCGCCGCGGTGCGCGGTGTGCGCACCGTGCGCCGCTCCTGCCGCCAGAAGGTGGGGACGCCCTGCCCCGCCTCCTGCGCATAGCGGCGCGCCGCCTGTACCTGCGCGGCGGGCAGGGGCGTTTCGTACCGCAGGCCGGCGGCCGGATACAGCGCCTCGGCGCGCTGCGCCGCGCGCAGGGCGAAGAACAGGCACAGCCCGCACGCCGCGAGCGCCAGCGCGCGCAGCAACCGGCGCGCGCTCATTCTTCCACCCGCACGCGCGCGCCCTCGCTGAGGGCTTTCGACGCGCCCGTCACAATGCGGTCGCCCGGCGCGACGGAGCCCGTCACGGCCACGATGTCCGCGCCGCGCGCCTCCACCTGCACGGCCATGCGCTCCAGCACGGTCTGCGCGCCCAGGACGGTCTGGCGCTCGCGCGCGGCATAGACGAACGTCCCCTGCGCGTCCTGGCGCACGGCCTGCGCGGGCAGGCACATCGCGTACTCGGCCTCGCTGAGCGTGATGCGCGCCGACGCCGCGCCCTCGCGCCACTGGGCGTCCGGCAGGCGCGCCGTCACCTGCACGCCGCCGTCCTCGAGCGCGCGCACGGCGTCGATCGACGCCTGGGCTTCGCCGCTCTGCTCCTGCGAGACCGTCGCCGCCGCGCCCGCCTGCGCGAGCTGCGCGTCCTCGCCGTACAGCGCCGCCTCGAACACATAGCCGCCCGCCGCCGTCGCAAGGGTGCACGCCTCGCCTTGCGCGGCCTGCCCGGGCGCGAGGCTCCATGTGAGCAGCGTGCCGTCCGCCTGCGCGCACAGCGCATAGCCGTCGTCCGCAAGCGCCTCGAGCGCCGCGAGCTGCGCCTCCAGCGCTTCGATTTGCAGCGCCAGCACCCCGGCCTGCGCCGCATTTTCCCGCTCGGCCTGCGCGGCGGCGGCCTGCGCGTCATGGTAGGCGGCGATGGCCGCGTCGCGCGCCTGCTGGGCTTGCAGGGCCGCGCGGTTGGCTGCTTCCAGCGCCTCCTTCGCGCTTTGCACGGCCGCTTCGTCCGGCGGGTCGGCCGCCTGCGCCGCATCGAGGGCCGCCTGGGCCCCGCGCACGTCCTCATAGGCCCAGTCCAGCGCGGTCTGGGCCGCGGCGGCCTGCGAGGCGTCCGCTGCATCCGTCTGCAAAAGGGCGTCGCGCTGGGCGCGCAGAAGCGCGAGCTGCGCGTTCGCCTGCCGCGCGGCCCGCTGCGTCTGCGCCTCGTCGAACTGCGCGATGCGCTGCCCGGCCTGCACGCGCTCGCCCTCCTGCACCAGCAGGCTTTGCACCACAGCCCCCTCGGGCGCGGCCTGCACCTCGCGCGCAGCGGCTCGCACCGTCCCCTCGGCGGCGGCCTCCACGCGCACCACGCCGCGCGCGGGGCCCGTCAGCGTCACGGTGGGCAGCGCGGCCTGCGCCGCGCCCTGCGCCGCGAGCGTCAGCACCAGCATCGCCGCGAAAAAACGCGCGGCGCGCCGCAGCGCCGCGTCGCCCTCCCTTTCGCGCAGCGCCGAAAGCGCGGCGCGCATATCCGGCAGCTTCATGCCGCTCTCCCCTTTCATCCTTCTTTCAGCCCGGCGCTCTGGATGCCGAGCTCGAGATAGTCCTGCCCGAACAGGAACACCAGCACCGCGGGCGCGAGCATCAGCAGGCTGGCCGCGCACGCGAGCGACAGCGCCGAGGCCGGCACCTGCGGCAGATACAGCGACAGCGGCCACAGCGCCTGGTTTTTCAAAAACGTCATCGGCTGCTCCACAGCGCCCCACGCCTCGAGAAAGCACAGTACACACGCCGACAGAATGCCCGGCATGCCCAGCGGCAAACCGATCGACCAGAACGTGCGCGCATAGCCCGCGCCGTCGAGCGCGGCCGCCTCCAGCAAGCTGCGCGGCACGCTGTCAAAGCCCTTTGCCATGATGAACACGGGGAACGCCGAGAACGCGCCCGGCAGGATGACGGCCCACATCGTGTCCATCAGGCCCAACGCGTCCAGCACAAGATAGCTGGGCACCATCGTCACCTGGAACGGCAGCAGCATCAGCACCGTATACACCGCCAGCAGCGGCCGGCGCAGCCGAAAGCGCAGGCGCGACAGGGCCCACGCCGCGCCCGCGCCCGCCAGCAGCTGCCCTGCCACCTGCCCGAAGGCCTGCGCGCAGGTGTTCCAGAACATCACGAAGAACTGCGGCGTGTCGAAGAGCAGCTGCACGGCGGGCGCGAGGCTGGGTGCGGGCGGCCACAGCGGCCAGACGGCGTACCCCTCGCCCGCGCCGAGCGCCGGGCTCAGCGCCGCGGCCAGCGCGCTCTGGCCCGTGACGGCGCCGCACGCCATGCACCACACCGCCGCCCACGAGAGCGCCGCCGGCGCGCACAGCACAGCCAGCGCCGGCCCCGCACCGCCCCGGCGCCTCATGCGCCGCCCCCGCGCATGGCGCGCTGCAGCGGCAGCGCCAGTGCCAGCAGCGCCAGCGCCGACAACACGGCCGCCGCCGTCAGGCGGCCCATATCCAGCGAGGCGAACCAGTTGTTGAACAGATGCTGCAAAAGATAGATGCTCTCGTGCGGGTAGCTGCCCGCGACGAGATACGCCTCGCGGAAGGCTTTGAACGCGTTGACAAGGCTCAGCAGCGCCGTAAGCGCCAGCGTGGGCGCAAGCTGCGGCAGCGTGATGCGCCGCAATGTCTGCCAGCGCGTGGCGCCGTCCACGGCGGCGGCCTCGTACAGGCTGTCCGGCACGGCGCCGAGGCCCGCCAGCCACAGCACCATGTCATAGCCGGCGTTTTTCCAGACGTAAGTGCCCACCAGCACCCAGAACGCCGCGCCCGTGCCCATGAAATCGACCTCCTGCGCGCCCAGCGCCGCCAGCAGGCCGTTCACCGCGCCCCTGCGCGCAAACAGCACCTGCCACAGCAGCGCCACGCTGGCCACAGGGAGGGCCATGGGCAGCAGAAAGGCGGTTTTCAGCCGGCGGGCGGCACGCGGCGCGCGGCCTTTCGCCAGCGGGCGCACCGCCAGCGCCAGCGCGAAGCTGACTGCCAGCAGCAGCGGCACGCACACGCACAGAAAGCGAGCCGTGTTGCCCGCCGCCAGCCGGAACGCCGCGTTGCCCAGCACCGCGCGGTAGTTTGCAAGGCCCGCACCCTGCGTGCCCAGCGCGTTTGTAAAGCTGCGGCGCACCGTCTCGGCGAACGGCGCCAGCACGAACAGCGCCGTGCCCAAAACGCTGGGCAGCAAAAAGCACGCGGCCGCGGCCGCCTCGCGCCTTTGCGCGCGCCCGTTCCGCTTGTGCGCCATCGCCGCCATCCCCTTTCCCTTCGCCGTCCCGGTTTCTTTCAGCATACCGCGCAAAGCTCAAAAAAGCCTGAAAGACGAAAAAACGCAGAAAAAGCGCGGGGCACGCCGTTTTTCCGCGCCCCGCGCTCCTTCTCTTTTCCAATCGCTCACTGCCGCTCGGCAAGATAGAGCGCCAGCTCCTGCTGCAAGGCCGCGGCGGCTTCGTCCGCCGTCTCGCCGCCGTCGCAGATGCGCGCGGCGTGGGCCAGCAGCTTTTCGTACACGGCCTCGTCGCGCGTCACGGGCGTCTGCGCCCGCTCAAGGAACGCGCGCACGTCGCCCGCGTACGCCACAGTGTAATCGCCGTCCTCCAGCAGCGCCAGCTGCGCGTCCAGCGCGGCGTTTGTCACAGGCAGGCACCCGTTCTGCGGCTGCGTCTGCACCTCGTCGCTCAAAAGCAGGCTCACCCACTCGGCCGCGGCGTCCTTGTTCCCGCTGGCGGCCGAAACGCCCGCCAGCGTATTCGGCTCATAGGCCCCCTGCACAAGGCCCGGGCGCGGCACAAGGTACAATTCCCCGCCCGCGGCGTCCTGCGGCAGCAGCATGTCGGTGAAGTACCCCACGCCCGCGAGGTCCGCATAGCCGTAGCGCGAGGCGTGCACGAACGAATACTCGTATGCCGGCTGCAAATACGTCACCATCACCGCGCGGTCGCCCTGGCTGGCCGCGCCGTAGTCCTCGCTGTACGCGCGGCCTTTCACGTCGTTGCAGGCGGCCGCCTGCTCGAGGAAGGCGCACAGCGCGCGCAGCGCCTGGCCGTCCACCGCGCCGCCGGACAAAAGCGCCGGGGCCGACGAATCGTACGCGAAATCCAGCACGTCCTGCGCCGTGGCAAACGGCATCGCATGGCGCTGCGCCTCGGTGCGCTGGGCGTAGAATTCGTCCGAATCCATATCCATCGCCGGGCGCGCGGGGCTCGCCTGCATCGCGCTGCACACGGCGTCCAGCGAGGTGAGGGCCTCGGTGTCCTGCGTGTCGCCGTATACAATCGGCATCGTCCACCCGCCGGGCACCACATACATCGCCTCTGACGCAAAGTCCGCGCGGATCTGCTTTTGCAGCGCGTCTGCGTCCACTTTGCCCGAGAGGTCCTCCAAAAGGCCCTGCGCAATGTAGGACGCGTAATCGACGCCGTCGAGGATCAGCACGTCCGGCCCCTGCCCGGCCAGCAGTTCGGTGTTCAGCGCGCGCAGCGCGTCCTGCGCGCTGGCAAAGCCGCCGTCCTCCAGCGCCGCCGTCACCTGCACACTCGACTCCGGGTGCTTTTGCAGGTACGCGGCGCTGGCCGCATCCACAAGATTGCTCGAGCGCAGCGTCCAGATGCGCAGCGTATCCTGCGCGGCGCTGGGCGCCGTCTCGTCGTACGCATAGCGCGTCAGCTCGCCCGTCATGCTCTCGCCTGCCATCGTCACGTTCACGCACAAAACGCTGCCGTCCGGCGCGGCCGCCATGCTGATGGCCGTGTTGGACGGTTCGGAGAACGAATACCCGAGCCCCTCGCACACGCGCTCGGTAACGGTTCCGGACGCGGAGCGCCGGCTGAGCCCGTCGGTGCTCAGCCACCAGCAGCCGCCATCCTCGTCCGCGGCCGCAGCGCTGATATAGCTCTGCACATCGGGCGAGACCGTCTCCTGCACCTCGCCGGCGGCGTCCATGCGCGCAAGCAGCGGCATATAGTCGCCGCCCGTGCCCAGCAGCCACGCGCCCTGCCCACCCGGGATGGGCGCGCAGGCTGTGAACGGCTGGCTCGCGCTCGAGATGGCAAAGTCGGAGACGTCACAGTCCGCCGTTTTTTCGCCGGTGTCCGTGTCCATGAGCAGCGCGCGCTGCGCCGCGGCGTAGCCCTCATCCGTCATTTTGCCGACGGCGACGAAGAGCTGCGACGCGCTGAACGGCTCCAGCTGCACGATGCGTTCGTCCTGCGCAAGGCCGGGCACGGCGAGCGGCGCGGGCGCCGCGTCGTCCGGCTGCGCCAGCTGATACGCCACTTCGCCCGTCTCGGGCGCATACGTCTCTAAAACCGCCGCGCCCGAAGGCAGCTGCGCGATGTTTGAGATGGCGCCCTGCACGTTTTCCATCCAGGGCAGCGCCTGCGCCTGCCAGGTGACGCCGCCGTCGGCGCTCACATAGCGCACGGGCGCGTAGTCCTGCTCGCGGACGGCCCAGCACACAAGGGCGCCGTCGTCGAGCCGCGCCACCGAGCGCGGCACCTCGCCCGCGGGAAATTCCAGCGCCGTGCGCTCCACCCAGCGGCCCATGGCCGCGCCCGCCGACGCGCCATCGGCGGGCGCAGACGAAGCGCCCGCGCCCGTCTGTTTGCCGCACGCGGCAAGGCCCAGCGCCGTCAGCGCCGCGCACAAAAGCGCGGCGCAGCGTTTTTTCCATTGCATATCCAAGTCTCCTCTCCGCTCTTTCTGTGGTTTCTTTTCCTACTGTACCGCAAAAAACTTGAAAAAGCCTTGAAGGGTTTGCACTTCTTTTAAGATTTGTTTAAGATGATGGTGGTACTATAGTATAGAACGAATGTTTGGGGGACGATGCTGCCATGCGCATTTTACTGATCGACGACGACTGCGCGCTGACGGACGCCGTGTGCGCGGCGCTCGGCGCGCAGGGCTTTGCGGTGGACGTGTGCGCCGACGGGGCCGATGCGCCCTTTTACCTTTCGCAGAAGATCTACGACGCCGTGATCGTGGACCGCATGCTGCCGGGCTGCGACGGGCTGACGCTTGTGGCGCGCCTGCGCGCGGAGGGCGACCATGTGCCCGTGCTGATGCTGACGGCGCTGGGGCGCGTGGGCGACCGCGTGGACGGGCTGGACGCCGGCGCGGACGACTATCTGACAAAGCCGTTTGACATGCGCGAGCTGGCCGCGCGTCTGCGCGCGCTGCTGCGCCGCCCGTCCGAGCGCGCCGAGGAGGGCGTGCTGCGCGCCGGCGCGCTGACGCTCGACGCCTCGCAGATGACGCTGACGGGCCCTGCGGGCACGGTGGCGCTGTCGCGGCGCGAGTGCGACCTTTTGAGCGTTTTTCTGCGCAGCCCCGGCCGGCTGTTGGCGCGCAGCGTGCTGCTGGGCAGCGTGTGGGGCGCCGAGGCCGATGTGGAGGACGCCAGCCTCGACAGCTATGTCTACTTTGCGCGCCGGCGGCTGGCGGCGGCTGGCGCGGGGCGCATCGTCACGGTGCGCGGCGTGGGCTACCGCTTTGAGGTGACACCGTGATCCGCCGGCTGCGCCGGCGGCTGGCGGCCGTGTTCACCGCGCTGACGGCGCTGGTGCTGGCGGCCGCGCTGGCGGCGTCCTGGCTGGCGGCGCGCAGCCAGCACGAGCAGCGCGTGCAGCATTCGCTTGAGGCGGCGGCCGCCGAGGTGCGCGTCATGCTGGCGCAGGGCAGCGTGTCGGACGCGCGCCTCTCCCAGCTGGAGCAGCAGCTGTACGGCGCGGTCGACGTCCGGGACGGCGGGCGGCCGCTGCATTTTTCCGGCGTGGTGTACACGGGAGAGGCGCGCACAGCCCTGCTCAGCGCCGCGCGCGCGGCGCTCGAGGACGCGCCGCAAACCGATGCGCCGCGCAGCGTGCGCGGGCCCGGCGGGCAGCGCTACCTCGCGTGCGCCGTGCACGTGCAGACCGGCGCGGGCGCGTGCGAGGCGCTGCTTTTGGCCGATGTGCGCGACCATTCGGGCAGCCTTGCGCGCCTGTGGCTTTTGCACCTTGGCATCTGGCTGGCGGGCGCGGCGGGGCTTTTCGCCGTCAACTGGGGCCTCGCGGGCTTTGCCATACGCCCCACGGCCGAGAGCCTGCGCGCGCAGACGCAGTTCGTCGCCGCCGCGAGCCATGAGCTGCGCAGCCCGCTGGCGGTGATCCGCGCGGGGCTTGCCGCCGCAAAGCAGTGCGGCGACGGCGCGCAGGCCAGCCGTTTCCTCGACGCGGCCGACCGCGAGGCCGCGCGCATGGGGCACCTTGTGGGCGATCTGCTGACGCTGGCCTCCGGCGACGCCTGCGCGTGGAGCGCGCAGCTCGCCCCGCTCGATCTGGAGGCGTTCCTTGCGCAGGTATTCGAGCAGTATGAGCCTTACTGCCGCGCGCACGGCCACACGCTGCGCGTGCAGCTGCCGGACGCGCCGCTGCCCGCGGCGGAGGCCGACCGCGAGCGGCTGATGCAGCTGTTCGGCGTGCTGTTTTCCAACGCGTGCAGCTACGCGCCCGCCAATACGCCCGTCGAGCTGTTCGCCCGCTGCGCAAAGCGCGCGGTGCTTCTCGGCGTGGCCGACCACGGCCCCGGCGTGCCGGACGCGGACAAGGCGCGCGTTTTCGAGCGGTTTTTCCGCGGCAGCGCCGACCGCGGCGACAAATCGCACTTCGGGCTGGGGCTGTCGGTGGCGGCGCAGCTGGCAAAGCTGCACGGCGGGGCGCTCTCCTGCTCGGACACGCCCGGCGGCGGCGCCACCTTCACGCTGACGCTGCCGCTGCGCCGCGCGCGCGGCCCCCGCACATAAAAAGCGCGCCGGGCGCGGCCTTTTACAGGGGCCGCCCCGGCGCGCTCGTTTTGGTTTTCGTTACGCCTGCGCGGCCAGCTCGCGCGCGATGGCCACGCCGCTGCTGGTGCCCAGCCGCTCGCAGCCGAGCGAAAGGTACATCTGCGCGTCGGCCGCGCTGCGGATGCCGCCCGAGGCTTTGATTTTCACAGGGCCCGTCAGGTATTTTTTGAACAGGCGGATGTCGTCGGCGCTCGCGCCGCGCGTGCCGTAGCCGGTGCTGGTTTTGATGAAGTCGGCCCCCGTCTCGCTGACGATGCGGCACATGGCGGCGATCTGCGTCTCATTGAGATAGCACGTCTCGATGATGACCTTCAAAATGGCGTTTGAGGCGTGGCACAGATCCGCAAGGGCCTGCACCTCGGCGCGCACGGCGGCCTCGTCCCCCTCCAGCAGGCGGCCGACATTGATGACCATATCGATCTCCTCTGCGCCGTCGGCCAGCGCGCCGGCCGTCTCGGTCAGCTTTGCGGCCAGCGTGTGCGTGCCGAAGGGAAAGCCCACCACGCTGCACGTTTTCACCGCGCTGCCGCGCAGCTGCGCCGCCACGAACGCCACGTTGCACGGGTTGACGCAGACGCTGGCAAAGCCCATCTCCCGTGCCTCGGCGCACACGCGCGCAAGGTCCTGCTTTGTGGCGAAGGGTTTCAAAAGAGTGTGGTCGATGTGCGAACAGATGTCCATAACGGTCTTCCTCTCCTTGTCAGCCGGCGGCGGCTGTGGTATCTTTGTATTATACTATATCAGACGGCGGCCCGCCTGACAAGCCGCCGGAAGGGCGTGAATTTTTTGAAAAACACAACGCTGTGTTACATCGAGCGCGGCACGGGCTATCTGATGCTGCACCGCACAAAGAAAAAGAACGACGAAAACGAGGGTAAGTGGATCGGCGTGGGCGGCAAGTGCGAGGAGGGCGAGAGCCCGGACGACTGCGTGCGCCGCGAGGTTTTTGAGGAGACGGGCCTGCGCCCCGCGCACTGGCGCTTTCGCGGCGTGGTGACGTTCGTCTCCGACACGTGGGAGGGCGAATACATGTACCTGTTCACCGCGTCCGGCTTTTCGGGCGAGGCGCGCGCGTGCGACGAGGGCGAGCTTGCCTGGGTGGAAAAAGCCGACCTCCCCCGCCTGCCGATGTGGGCGGGCGACGCGATTTTTTTGCGGCTTCTCTCCGAGGACGCGCCGTTTTTCTCGCTCAAGCTCGTGTACAGGGGCGAGGCGCTCGCGCAGGCCGTGCTGAACGGGCAGCCGCTCGCGCTTTAAAAGTATCGGTGTACAAGCAAAAGCGCATCGCAAGGGCCCGCCGGCTGTGCCGGCGGGCCCGCTTTTTCGATGTGTTTCACACGTCCACCGGCGCTTTTGTCAGCGAGGTGAGATACTCCTCCACTTCCTTGGCCGTGGGCAGGCTCATCGCGTGCTGGGCCACGGTGGCGGCGTCGTCCCGCCGCCAGGTGGAGATGGCCTTGCGCGCGGACAGGAGCGCCGCGGTACCGACGCTAAAGATCTCGAGCCCGAACGCGAGGAACAGGGGCGTCAGCCGCTCGTCGGCGGCCGCCTCACCCACGATGGCCACCGGCACGCGCGCCGCCTTGGACGCGTACGCCGCCGTGCGCACCGCGCGCAGCACCGAGGGGTGGAAGGGGTTGTAGAACGAGCTGACGGACGGGTCG
Source organism: Candidatus Ruthenibacterium merdigallinarum (assembly GCA_019113785.1). Classification (GTDB taxonomy): domain Bacteria; phylum Bacillota; class Clostridia; order Oscillospirales; family Ruminococcaceae; genus Ruthenibacterium; species Ruthenibacterium merdigallinarum. The sequence continues at coordinate 29,196 of DXGT01000004.1, forward strand.
CTGCGGTCGGCCGCCAGCATGAACTGCACGAGGTCGTTCGTGCCGATGCAGAAAAAATCCGCCTCGCGCGCGAACAGGTCGGCCGTGATGACCATGGCCGGCGTTTCGAGCGTAAGGCCCACGCGGATGCCGTCGTCGTACGGCACGCCGCGCGCGTCCAGCTCGCGCTTGCACTCGTCCAAAATTTCCCGCGCGCGGCGCACCTGGCGCAGCCCCGTCACAAACGGCAGCATGACGACGATGTTGCCGTGCGCCGCGCTCGCGCGCAGCAGCGCGCGCAGCTGCGTGCGCATCAGCTCTTCGTGGCTGAACAGATAGCGGATGCCCCGCTCGCCCAGATAGGGGTTGCGCTCGGGCGAAAAGCGCAGGCACGGCGGGAATTTGTCGCCGCCGACGTCGAACAGCTGGATCACGGCCGTGCCGTGCGGCACCGCATTTGCCACGCGCTCGTACATCTCGGCCTGCTCGTCCTCGCCGGGCACCTCGGTGCGGTCCATCAGCAAAAATTCCGTGCGCATCGCGCCCACGCCGTCCGCGCCGTATTCCCGCACGCGCTGCACGTCGTCGGCCGAGGCGATGTTCGCCATCAGCTGCACGCGGCAGCCGTCCGCCGTGAGGGTGGGCTTGTCCCGGTAGGTCTCCAGCTCGCGCCGGCGCGCCTCATACAGGCTGCGCCGCGCGCGGTAAGCCGCCTGCTCGCGCGCGTTCGGCGAGGGGATCACAACCCCGCGCTCGCCGTCCACGATCACCTCGTCGCCGCTGGACACCTGCTGCAAAAGGCCCGCCGCGCCCACGACGCACGGGATGCCCATCGCGCGCGCCAGAATGGCCGAGTGGCTGACGCGGCCGCCCAGCTCGGTGGCGATGGCCGCCACGCCCGTGCTGGCAAGGCCCACCGTCATGCTGGGGGTGAGATCGCGCGCGATGAGGATGGCCCCCTGCTCGTACGGGCCGGCCGATTCGGTGGTGCTGCGCGTCAACAGCTCCAGCATCCTGTCGCGCAGATCGCGGATGTCCGCCGCGCGCAGGCTCGTCAGTTCATTGCCGGTCTGCTCGAACATCTCGATGTAGCGCCGGCACACCTCCGTGATGGCGGCCTCGGCGGACGCGCCGTCCTCCACCAGCTGGTTTGTCTGGCTGCGCAGGCCCGCGTCCTCGCTGATGGCCACCTGCACCGCGATGATGTCGGCCTCGTTGGCCCCCACATGGCGGCGCATCGTGTGCGTCAGCTCCATGATTTCCTCGGCAAACTGCTTGGCCGCCTGCGTCAGGCGCAAGACCTCCTGCTGGGCCGAGCCCTGGCGCAGCGCCGGGTACACAAAGCTGCGCTCTTTCAGAACGACGGCCTTGCCCATGCCGATGCCGGACAACGCCCCGATGCCTTTCACTTCCAAAACAAGCACCCCCTTCGGGCCGTTCGGATGTTTTTTGAATCGCAGAACGAATTCACTATTATTACGATACCACAAAACCCGCGCGCGCGCAATGCGCACCGCGCAAAAGCGGCGGCGCACCCTTGCCGCATACGGCGCCGCGGGCGTATAATAAAGACAGAAGTATCGGTGTACAAAGATTTATGAAAGAGGGCTTTGCCATATGACAGCCGGTGCGGCGGGCGATTTTTCCGAAGGGAAAGTCAGCGCGAACATCATGCGCCTGGCGCTGCCGATGGTGGCAGCGCAGCTGGCCAGCGTTTTGTACAATATTGTGGATCGCATCTATCTGGGGCACATGCCGGGCGCATCGGCCGACGTGCTGGCCGGCGTGGGCCTGACGTTCCCCATTTTGCAGGTGGTCACCGCCTTTGCGAACCTGTACGGCTCGGGCGGCGCGCCGCTGTTCGCCATGGCGCGCGGGCGCGGCGACGACAAACAGGCCGCGCGCGTATTGGGCGCGTGCTTTTCGCTGCTATGTGCCACGGGCCTTGTGCTGACGGGCGTATTTTTGTGGGCCGAGCGGCCGCTTTTGTACCTGCTGGGCGCCAGCGCCGACACCTACCCCTATGCGCGCGAATATCTTGTGGTGTACATGACGGGCAATGTGTTCGTGATGCTGAGCCTGGGCCTGAACGGCTTCATCAACGCGCAGGGGTTTGGGCGCACCGGCATGATGACGGTGCTCATCGGCGCGGCGGCCAACATCGCGCTGGACCCGGTGTTCATCTTTGCGCTGGATATGGGCGTGCGCGGTGCGGCGCTGGCCACGGTGCTCTCGCAGCTTCTGGGCGCTGTGTGGGCCGCGGGCTTCCTTTTTTCCCGCCGCGCGCCCGTGCGCATCCGGCGGCAATACTTCCGCTTTTCGCCGCGCCTTGCGCTGCGCATCTGCGCGGTGGGCATGTCCGGCTTTATGATGAGCGTCACGAACTGCGCCGTACAGGCCGTGTGCAACATGTCGCTGCAGCAGTTCGGCGGCGACGTGTACGTGGGCGTGATGACCATTGTCAACTCCATGCGCGAGATCGTCATCACCCCGGCCAACGGCGTGACGCAGGCGGGCCAGCCCGTGATGAGCTACAACTACGGCGCGGGGCTGTACGCGCGCGTGCGAAAGGCCATCGGCTTCGTCACGGCGCTGTGCGTAGGCTACACGGCCCTTGTGTGGGTGCTGCTGATGGCCCTGCCCGCCCAGTGCGCTTCGCTGTTCACCTCAAACGCGCAGCTGCTCTCGGCCGGCGTGCCGGCCATGCGCGTATACTTCTGCGGCATCTTCCTCATGGCGCTGCAAATTGCCGGCCAAGCGCCCGCCGTGGCGCTCGGGCGCGCCAAACAGGCCGTGTTCTTCTCGCTTTTGCGCAAGGCGATCATCGTCATCCCGCTCACGCTTTTGCTGCCGCGCATCGGCGGCCTCGGCGTGATGGGCGTGTTCTGGGCCGAACCCATCTCGAACCTTGTGGGCGGCGGCGCGTGCTATGTCACGATGCAGCTGACCATCGGCCGCGAACTGCGCCGCGAAGAGCGTGAAACTGCACAGAAAACCGGGGCGCTGTGAACCGCCCCGGTTTTTTTCGATCCGATGTACTGCCTATGTACTGGACTTTCAAAAGCGGCCGCCGCTTTGCCTGCCGCCGCTGCCCTCGCCCTTGACGGTAAGGCCCAGCACAAGGAAGCAAAAGCCCAGCGCGAAAAAGCCCGCGCCCTGCCCCATGGCCGCGGCGGCCAGAAACAGCGCGCCCGCGGCGAAGTACAAGGCGCGGCCGATGTTCTTTTTCATTCTGCGGCTTCCCCCTTCTGCTCGCACTTCACACGCCGCGCATGTGCGCTTTCAGCTTTTCAAAGCTCTCCTCGCTGATGACATGCTCGATGCGGCACGCGTCCTCGGCAGCCGTCTCCTCGCTGACGCCGAGACTTTGCAGGTACTGCTTCAAAAGACAGTGCCGCTCGTACACGCGGCCCGCCATCGCAAGGCCCTCGGGCGTCAGCTCCAGCAGGCCGTCCTTGTCCATCGTCAGAAGACCGGCGCTCTTCAAAAGGCTCACGGCGCGGCTGACGCTGGGTTTTGAAAAATGCATGCGGCCCGCCACGTCGATGCTGCGCACCGCGCCTTTTTCCTGTTTGAGAAGGAGGATGGTCTCCAGATAATCCTCGCGCGATTCAAATGAACGCATACTCTGCCTCCCGAGCTTTTTTTCAGTGTACCATATTTTCGCCGCCGGTTCAAGGCGCGCCTTTACGGCCGCGGGCCGCCCTCCAGCTCGCGCAAAAGCGCGATCTCCCTCGCCCAGCCGGCGTCGTCGTTCGGCGTCTCCAGCACCATCGGCAGATTTTTCAGCAGCGGATGGTTCACGATGTTCCAAAACGCCGCAAGGCCGATGTGCCCCTCGCCGAGACGGGCGTGCCGGTCCTTGTGCGCGCCGAGGGGGTTCTGGCTGTCGTTGAGATGCAGCGCGCGCAGCTTGGCAAGGCCCACGGTGCGGTCAAACTCGGCCAGGACGCCGTCGAGGTCGCGCACGATGTCATAGCCCGCGTCCCACACATGGCAGGTGTCCAGGCACACGCCCAGCTGTTCCTCGCGCCCGGAAAGGCGCATGATCTCGGCCAGCTGCTCAAAGCGGCCGCCCACCTCGCTGCCCTTGCCCGCCATCGTCTCCAAAAGCACGGTGGTGTGCACGGCTCCGTCCAGCACGTCCGCAAGCTGGCGGGCGATCAGGCGCATGCCGGCCTCCTCGCCCTGCCCCACATGGCTGCCCGGGTGGAAGTTGTAGTAATTGCCGGGCAAAAACTCGAGGCGCGCCAGATCCTCGCGCATGGCGCTGCGCGCAAATTCGCGCAGGGCCGGGTCTTTCGCGGCGGCGTTCATCGTGTACGGCGCGTGCGCCACCAGCGGGCCGAAGGCGTTTTCTTTCGCCAGGGCGCGCAGCGCCGCAGCGTCCGCCTCGTCCAGCGGCTTCACCGCGCCGCCGCGCGGGTTGCGCGTGAAGAAGGCGAACGTGTTCGCGCCCAGCTTCTGCGCCTGGCGGCCCATGGCAAGATAGCCTTTGGCCGAGGAGATGTGGCTGCCGAAATATCCCATGGATGAAACCGTGCGCCGCGCGGCGCTTTCCTTTCCGCAAAAATCGGTGTATGATAGAAACAGCATTCAAAACGGCCGGCTTCGCCGCGCGGCCTGTTTTAAGTAAATCATACCATTTCAGTGGAAATTTTGCAACATCCGAAACAGGAGGGCCTGCGATGAACGAATTCACAAAACGCATTTACGAAGTGGTGTGCCAGATCCCGCGCGGGCGCGTGGCCAGCTACGGGCAGGTAGCGGCGCTGGCGGGCAATCCGCGCGGCGCGCGCGGCGTGGGCTTTGCGCTGCACCGCAACCCGCAGCCCGGCGTTATCCCCTGCCACCGCGTGGTGTTCAAGGACGGCAGCGTGTGCACGGGTTTCGCCTTCGGCGGCCCGCAGGTGCAGCGCCGCATGCTGGAGGAGGAGGGCGTCGTTTTCCTGCCGGACGGCCGCGTGGACATGGCCCGCTGCCGCTGGCTGTGACGGCTGCCTTGAACGGGCGGCGCGATGCGGATCGCTCCATTCCCTCTTGCGGATCGCTCCGCCCACCTTTCTGTGCATGACGGTTTTTTGCACCGAGCAAAAAGCGGCAGGCCGCAGCCTGCCGCTTTTCTGTTTGGCGCTTATTTCAGCGCTTATTTCGCGTATTTGCCCGCCAGCGCGCGCAGCGCTTCGCCGTTTTGCGCGGCCCACTGCGCATACGTCCGGCCGCTGGCCTGCACGGTGCGGCCCAGCTCCACCAGAAACGCGGGGACGTCGTCTTGCAGCATCGTGCACACGGGCGTGCCCAGCCCCTCGGCGCCCTGCGCGGCGCTGCCGCCCAAAAACAGCGTAAACGCCGGATGCGCCACTTTTTCGATCACCTTGACGCCGCCCACAAAGCCCATGCCGCACGCCTGGTGCGCGCCGCAGCTGGACGGGCAGCCCGACACCGCGATGCGCGGCAGCGCGCCGTCCTGAATGCCGGCTTCGCGCACCGCGGCAATGCACGCGGCCAGCAGGCTTTGTGAATCGCGCACGCCCTGCTGGCAGGTGGCCGCGCCGATGCAGCTGGTGCTGCGCTCGAACGCGCTGGCGGCGCTGTCGGGCGTGGCCGCCAGCACGGCCTGCGCCTCGCGGGTCGTCAAATTCACCACATACAGCCCGCCGTCCGGGCGCAGGCGCAGCTCGGCCTGGGCGAAGTCCTTCACCGTCTCGTACAGACGCCGCACGGCCTCGCCGGCCAGCACGCCGCCCGCAGGGTGGTATTCCACCGCGTACAGGCCCGGCTGCTTCTGGGCCGTCACGCGCGTCATCGGCAGCGCCAGTTCGCCGTCCGCCGCCTTCGCGGGGGTCCACGGCTCAAAATGCAGCGCAAGATCCGGCCCGGCCTTCACGCGCGCGAGCGCGGCGGCAAACGCCGCTTTCAGACCCTCGGCGCCCAGCGTCTCCTGCAAATAGCGCGTGCGCGCCTTGGCGCGGTTTTCGTAGTTGCCGTGCTCGCAGAACACGGCGATCATCGCCTCAATGGCGTACGCCGCGTCCTCGGGGCGAAGGCCCTCCGCCACTTTGACGCCCAGCTTCGGGTTCGGCCCCAGGCCGCCCGCGCAGTACACGTCGAACGTGCCGTCCCTGCGCGCGAGGAAGCCGAGGTCGCGCATGGCGGCGTGCACCTCGTCGGCCGCATCGTTGCAGAACGCCACCTTCAGCTTGCGCGGCATGTGCACTTCGTCGATGCGCCCCAGCAGATAGCGCGCGGCCGCCTCGGCGACAGGGCGCACGTCAAAGGGCTCGTCCGCCGTAAAGCCGGACAGCGGGCTGACCATCACGTTGCGCGGGTTGTCCCCGCCGCCGCCCTTGGTGACGATGTCCACATCGACGGCTTTTTCCATCAGTTCCGCCGTCTGCTGCGCCGTCAGATCGTGCAGCTGGATGGTCTGGCAAGTGGTGATCTTCATGCGCTGCACGCCGTATTCGGCGGCGCAGTTCGCAATGAAAGCCAGCTGCGGCATCGTCACGTGGCCGCCCGCAAGGCGCAGGCGCAGCATGTGGCCCGTCTCGCCGCGCTGGGCGTAGCTGCCAAAGCCACCGGAAAAGCCCTTGTAGCTCTTGCGGTCCACCTCGCCGACCGCAAACGCGCGCGCCTTCTCGGCAAACGCGGGGATCTGGCTGCGGAAATTTTCTTTCACCTGTTCAAACTGCATGTTCCTTCTCCTTTTCTTTTCATCTGGCCGGGTAACTGCGGGCGCCATAGATCGCCGTGCCGATGCGCACGATGTTGGCGCCCTCCCGGATCGCGTTCTCAAAATCGCCGCTCATGCCCATCGACAGCCACTGCATGTCGACGCGCTCGATGCGCCGGTCTCTCGCTTTGTCGAACAGCGCCCTCATCGCCGCCAGGTCGCGGCGATTGTCGGCGTCATTGTCGCGCACAGGCGGCACGGCCATCAGACCGCGCACATGCACATGCGCCATCACGGCGGCGGCCTCCAGAATGGCGTCCAGCTCCGCCGGGGCCACGCCGCTCTTCGCGGCCTCCTGCCCGATGTTCACTTCGATGAGGATGTCCTGGCACACGCCCGCGCGCGCCGCGCACTTCTCCACCTCGGCCAGCAGATGGTGCGAACCGACCGATTCGATCATCGCGGCCGCGCCCACCACCTGGCGCACCTTGTTCGTTTGCAGATGGCCGATGAAATGCAGCGGCTTTGCAAGATACGCGCCTGCCGCGCACTTCTGCACCAGTTCCTGCACGCGGTTTTCTCCGAACAGGTCGATGTCCAGCTGCGCCGAAAGGCGCACGGTGTCGGCGTCCTGCGTCTTGCTGGCCGCGCACAGCAAAATCTCCTGCGGCCGGCGGCCGGCGCTGTGCGCCGCCGCCTCCATGCGCGCGCGGATGGCCGCCACGTTCGCGCGCATCTCCTCCAGTGTGGTCAACGCAATTCCTCCTCCGGCTGATAGACGGCGCGCGCCCCGCCGATGAATTTCGGGCGCGTGCGCGCGCACACAAGGCGTGCACAGCCGATCGTGCGCACAGGCAGGCGCACGGGCACGGCCACGCGCTTCAAATGCATGCCGATCAGCGTGTCGCCGATGTCCATACCCGCGTCGGCGCGGATGGTCTCGACGGCCACCGGGTCGCGCAAAGCCTGCCACAGCGCCGTGGCAAAGCTGCCGCCCGCGTGCGGCTGCGGCAGAACGCTGACGATCTCGCTGTCCTGCGGGCGCGCCGCGCGCTCAATGACGACGGCGCGGTTCAAATGCTCGCAGCACTGGCCCGCCACGCAGACGCGCGCCGGGCCGAACACCTCCAAAAGCCCCTGCACCACCGCGCGCGCAGCGTCCATGCTGGAGGCGCTGCCGATGCGCTGGCCCATGATCTCGCTGGACGAACAGCCCACGATCACAATGTCGCCCGCTTTGAGCTTCGCCGCGTCCAAAAGCCCGCGCGCCGCCTCGGCGCATTGCCGGCGGATCTCTTCCATCCGATTCAGCCCCTTTTTTGTATGAATTCCATTGCACACTGGCCACTAACCTCGCCGTTCGCCTGTGGCTCCGGCTCGCTAAGAGGCCAGGTGTAAGTTCGCACTAAGTTCACCGTTCGCCCTGCGGGCTCCGGTTCACTAAGTGCTTACATTGCACACTGGCCACTAAGCTCATCGTTCGCCTTGCGGCTCCGATTCGCTAAGAGGCCAGGTGTAAGTTCGCACTAAGTTCGCCGTTCGCCCTGCGGGCTCCGGTTCACTAAGTGCTTACATTGCACACTGGCCACTAAGCTCATCGTTCGCCTTGCGGCTCCGATTCGC
>DXGT01000001.1 GCA_019113785.1 Candidatus Ruthenibacterium merdigallinarum
GCATTGCAGGGCATTGGGAAGAGGAGGTAACACATGGCCATCGAAGCGGTACAAGCCGCGGCCGGCGAGCGACTGATCGCGCCGCAGGCCGCGCCGGAGGATTTTGAGGCCGAGACCTCGCTGCGCCCGACGCGCCTGGAGGAATACATCGGGCAGGAGAAGGCGAAAGAGAACCTGCGCGTGTACCTTGCAGCCGCGCAAAAGCGCGGCGAGCCGCTGGACCACCTCCTGCTGTACGGGCCGCCGGGCCTGGGCAAAACGACGCTGGCGGGCATCGTGGCGCACGAGATGGGCGTGCAGATCCGCATCACCTCCGGCCCGGCCATTGAAAAGCCGGGCGACCTGGCCGCGCTGCTGACGAATTTGCAGGAGGGCGACGTGCTGTTCATCGACGAGATCCACCGGCTGTCGCGGCAGGTGGAGGAGGTGCTGTACCCCGCCCTTGAGGACTATGCGCTGGACATCATGATCGGCAAGGGGCCGTCGGCGCAGTCCATCCGCATCAATCTGCCGCGCTTTACGCTGGTGGGCGCCACCACGCGCGCCGGGCAGATCACCGGCCCGCTGCGCGACCGGTTCGGCGTCATTTTGAAGCTCGAATTGTACACGCCGCAGGAGCTGGCGCGCATCATCCGCCGCTCGGCGTCTATCCTGGGTGTGCCTTGCGACGAGGGCGGCGCACTGGAGATGGCGCGGCGCAGCCGCGGCACGCCGCGCGTGGCCAACCGCCTGCTCAAGCGCGTGCGCGATTTTGCCGAGGTGAAGGGTGAGGGCGTCATCACGGCAGAGATGGCCAAGCTGGCGTTGCGGCGCATGGACATTGACGAGCAGGGCCTCGACGAACTGGACCGCAGCCTGCTGCGCGCGATCATCGAGATGTACGGCGGCGGGCCGGTAGGCCTTGAGACTATCGCTGCGGCGCTGGGCGAGGAAGCCGTGACGCTGGAGGACGTGTGCGAGCCGTATCTGATGCAGCTGGGCTATCTGACGCGCACGCCGCGCGGGCGCTGCGTGACGCGCTGCGCCTACGAGCATCTGGGCCTGACGCCTCCCGGCGCGCCGGCTGGCGACAGCCAGCAGCGTATGGAGGGCTTTTGACAACAAAACTTCACATTTTTCGCATAGAATATAGAATGCAGCCCCAAACGGCACAAAAGGAGGAGTTTTCATGGGTAAGTTGTTTGGTACGGACGGCGCGCGCGGCGTGGCCGGCAAGGACCTGACGCCGGAGCTGGCGATGCAGATCGGGCGCGGAGCGGCCGCCGTGCTGGCGGGCAAAACACAGCACCGCCCGCGCTTCATCATCGGCAAGGACACGCGCGTGTCCGGCGACATGCTGGAGAGCGCGCTGGCCGCGGGCCTGTGCAGCGTCGGTGCCGACGTGGAGCTGCTGGGCGTCGTGCCCACGCCGGCCGTCGCCTATCTCGTGCGCCTGTACGGGGCGGACGCGGGCGTCGTCATTTCGGCCTCGCACAACCCCGTTGAATTCAACGGCATCAAACTGTTCGGCGGCGAGGGCTACAAGCTGCCCGACGAGGTGGAGGAGGAGATCGAGCGCCATGTGTTCAACAACGGCGCCGATCTGACGCTCGCCACCGGCACGGCCATCGGCCGCGTGTCGCGCCGCGACAGCGCCGTGGCCGACTATGTCGATTTCCTCGCGCAGGCCATCGGCGCACAGCTGTCCGGCGTGCGCGTCGCCATCGACTGCGCGAACGGCGCGTCCAGCGTGACGGCCCGCCTGCTGTTTGAGCGCCTGGGCGCCGAGTGCCATTTCATCGGCGACGAGCCGGACGGCGGCAACATCAACCTGGGCTGCGGCTCGACGCACCTCGACAAGCTGGCGAAGTACGTTGTGGACAACGGCCTCGACTGCGGCGTCGCGTTCGACGGCGACGCCGACCGCTGCCTCGCCGTGGACGAGAAGGGCGCCGAGATCGACGGCGACAAGATCATCGCCATCCTCGCCACCGGCATGAAGCAGGCCGGCACGCTGGAGCAGGACACCGCCGTCGTCACGGTCATGAGCAACATGGGCTTCATGGAGTACATGCGCGAGCACGGCATGAAGACGGCCATCACCGCCGTGGGCGACCGCTACGTGCTGGAGGAGATGCGCGACAAAGGCTATTCCATCGGCGGCGAGCAGTCGGGCCACATCATTTTGCTGGACCACGCCACCACGGGCGACGGCCAGCTCACCGCCGGCATGCTGCTGCGCACGCTGGCCGAAAAGCACTGCAAAATGAGCGAGCTGAACGGCCTGTACACGCGCTTCCCGCAGGTGATGGTGAACGTGAAGGCCACGCCCGAGGAGAAGGCCCGCTACAAAGAGGACGAGTACATCGCCGGCTTCATCGAGAGCCAGCAGCAGAGCCTGATGGGCCTGGGCCGCGTGTTGGTGCGCGTGTCCGGCACTGAGCCCCTCATCCGCGTGATGGTGGAGGGGCGCGACGAGACCGCCATCGCGGCCTCGGCCAAGCGCATCGCCGTGAAGATCGACGAGCGCATCCGCTGAACAACATCGTGCAGCCGGGCGCGGCCCGGCAGGGAGGAAGCTTATGCGCGCAGCCACCGGCTGGGCCGACTATGAATTGATCGACGCCACCGGCGAAAACCGCCTGGAGCGCTGGAAGGATACCTTGCTCGTGCGGCCCGACCCGCAGGTGGTGTGGAAAACGCCGCCCATGAGCCCGCTGTGGGCGCAGGCGAACGCCGTGTACCACCGCTCGGCCAAGGGCGGCGGCAGCTGGGAATACCGGCGGAAAATGCCCGAGCGCTGGCAGATCGCCTATGGCGCGCTGCGCCTGATCGTGTCGCCCACGGGCTTTAAGCACACGGGCGTCTTTCCGGAGCAGGCCGTCAACTGGGACCTGTACGCCGATCTGATCCGCCGCGCGCGGGCCGACGGGCGCGAGGTCAGTGTGCTGAACCTGTTCGGGTACACCGGCGGGGCCACGCTGGCGTGCAGCGCCGCGGGCGCGAAGGTGTGCCATGTGGACGCCTCGCGCGGGATGGTGGCCTGGGGGCGTGAAAACGCCGCCGCCAGCGGCCTTGCCGAGCGGCCCATCCGCTGGATCGTGGACGACTGCGCCAAGTTCGTCGCGCGGGAGATCCGCCGCGGCGTGCGCTACGACGCCATCATCATGGACCCGCCCAGCTACGGGCGCGGCCCGGGCGGCGAGGTGTGGAAGCTGGAGGAGAACATCGACGGCCTGATTGAGCTGTGCGCGGGCGTGTTGAGCGAGCAGCCGCTGTTCGTGGCGGTGAACAGCTACACCACGGGCCTTTCGCCCAGCGTGATGGCGTACATCCTGCGCATGCGCGTGCAGAAAACGCACGGCGGCACGGCGCAGTGCGACGAGATCGGCCTTCCCGTGACGGCCACGGGCGGCGTTGTGCCCTGCGGGGCCACCGCCCTGTGGACCTGCGGGCAATTGTGAGGGAAGCGTATGACAGAGCAGAACATGCTGGAGGCGCAGCGCGTTGCGTTCCGCTACACCGAGGACGGGCCCAACGCGGTGGACGGGCTGTCGCTGGCGGTGCGCCGCGGCGAGTTCGTGGCCGTGCTGGGCGCCAACGGGTGCGGCAAATCCACGCTGGCAAAGCATTTTAACGCCATTTTGCTGCCCAGCGAGGGCTGCGTGCTGGTGGAGGGCGTGCCCACCGCCGACGAAGACCGCCTGCTGGAGCTCCGCCAGAAGGTGGGCATGGTGTTCCAGAACCCGGACAACCAGATCGTCGCCACCGTTGTGGAGGAGGATGTGGCTTTCGCGCTGGAGAACCTCGGCGTAGAGCCGGGCGAGATGCGCCGGCGCGTGGACGAGGCCATGAAGCTGGCGGGCATTTACAAATACCGCGACAAGGCGCCGCACCATCTGTCCGGCGGGCAGAAGCAGCGCGTGGCCATCGCGGGCGTCATCGCCATGCAGCCCGACTGCCTGATCCTCGACGAGGCCACCGCCATGCTCGACCCCATCGGCCGCGAAAAGGTGATGCACACCGTGCACAGGCTCAACCGCGAGTGCGGCATCACGGTGGTGGCCATCACGCACTATATGGAGGAGGCCGCGCGCGCCGACCGCGTCATCGTGATGAGCCATGGGCGCATCGCGATGGAGGGCACGCCCAAAGAGGTGTTTTCGCGCGTGGACGAGGTGCGCCGGCTGCATCTGGACGTGCCGCAGCCGGCAGAGCTGTGCTGCGCGCTGACGCAGGCGGGCATGCCCATGCCGGACGATCTGATCGGCGTGGACGAGTGCGCCCGCGCGCTGTACCGCGCGCTGACGGGAAAGGAGGCGCCGCAATGCCGGACATCATAAAAGTGGAGCATCTGCGCTATGTGTATTCGCCCGGCATGCCGGACGCCACCACCGCGCTGGACGACATCAGCTTTTCCATCCGCGAGGGCGAGTTCGTCGGCGTCATCGGTTCGACCGGGTGCGGCAAATCCACGCTGATCTCGCATTTCAACGGCATCAACCGCCCCACCTCCGGCAAAATTTACATCGGCGGCGAGGACATCTGGGCCGACCCGTCCCAGATCCGCCGCTTCCGGTTCCAGGTGGGGCTCGTGTTCCAGTATCCGGAGTACCAGCTGTTCGAGGAGACCGTGCGCCGCGACATCGCCTACGGCCCGCGCAACATGCAGCTGGACGAGGCCGAGGTGGAGCGCCGCGTGCGCGAAGCGGCCGCGTTCTGCGGCATCGGCGAGGACATGCTGGAAAAGAGCCCGTTCGATCTGTCCGGCGGGCAGAAGCGCCGCGTGGCCATTGCGGGCGTGCTGGCGATGGAGCCGCGCGTGCTCGTGTTGGACGAGCCCGCGGCCGGCCTTGACCCCGAGGGGCGCGACACGATTTTAAGCCAGATCAAAGAGTTCCACCGCCGCACGGGCACGACGATCGTGCTGGTGAGCCACTCGATGGAGGACATCGCCAAATACGCCGACCGCGTGCTGGTGCTGGACGCGGGGCGCGTGGCCATGTTCGACGAGACGGCGAAGGTGTTCGCCCGCGCGCCGGAGCTGCTGGCGCTGGGGCTGAGCGTGCCGGAGGTGACGAAGGTGTTTTTGCGCCTGCGCGAATTTGGCCTGGACATCCCGGCGGACGTGTACACCATCCCGTATGCGGTGAAGACGCTATTGGCCGCGCGCGAGCGGATGCAGGGAAAGGCGGGGCAGACATGCTGAGAGACATCACGATCGGCCAGCACTTTCCCGGAAATTCCGTTTTGCACACGATGGACCCGCGCCTCAAGCTGGTGCTGACCATCGCCTACATCATCATGCTGTTCGTCGGCTCCAACTTCGTGGGGCTGGCGGTCGCGGTGGTGTTTTTGGCGGCGCTGTACCTCACGGCGAAGATCCCGCTCAAAGTGATCCTGAAAAGCCTCAAGCCCATCATCCCCATCATCCTGTTCACCTCGGTGCTCAACGTGTTCCTGATGACGGGCAAGGGCCAGCCGCTGGTGCACTGGGGCGTCATCAACATCTACGAGGAGGGCGTGCGCTACGCGGTGATGATCGCCGTGCGCATCGTGTGCCTCATCGCGGGCACCAGCCTGCTGACGTACACCACCAGCCCCATCGTGCTGACGGACGCCATCGAGCGCCTTCTGCGCCCGCTGGCAAAGCTGCATCTGCCGGTGCACGAGCTGGCCATGATGATGACGATCGCGCTGCGGTTCATCCCCACGCTGATCGAGGAGACGGAAAAGATCATGAACGCGCAGAAGGCGCGCGGCGCGCAGCTCGATTCCGGCAAGCTCGTGCAGCGCGTCAAGGCGCTGGTGCCGGTGCTGATCCCGCTGTTCGTGTCGGCTTTCCGCCGGGCGGACGAGCTGGCCGTGGCGATGGAGTGCCGCTGCTACCACGGCGGCGAGGGGCGCACGCGCCTCAAGCAGATGCACATGACGGCGCGCGACGTCCTGCTGGCGTGCGTGTGCGCGGCGGTGTTCGCTTTGATCGGCGTGTCGAACCACATCCACGTGTTTTGAGCGGTGCGCCGATGAAAGTATTGATCACACTGAGCTTTGACGGCACGGCCTACCACGGCTTTCAGGTGCAGAAAAACGCGCGCAGCGTGTGTGAGACGCTGCAGGATGCGCTGGCCGCTCTGTACGGCGTGCGGCCGCCCGTGAAGGGCTGCTCGCGCACGGATGCGGGCGTGCACGCGCTGGGCTACTGCGCAAGCTATACGCAGCCCAAGCCCATCGACCCGTACAAGCTGCCGCTGGCCATCAACCGCTTTCTGCCGGCGGACATCCGCGTGACGCGCGCGCGCTGCGTGCCGGACGATTTTCACGCGCGCTATTCGGCGCGCAGCAAGGAGTATATCTACAGGCTGCGCATGAGCGCGGTGGACAGCCCGTTCGACGCGCGTTATTGCTGGCGCGTCTCGCGCAGGCTGGACGTGCCGGCGATGGCAAAAGCGGCAAAGCTGGCCGAGGGAACGCACGATTTCCGCGCGTTCATGTCCACAGGCAGCGACATCGAGGACACTGTGCGCACCGTCCGCTTTTTCCGCGTGGAGCAGGAGGGGGAGCTTGTGCGCTTTCACATCTGCGCCGACGGCTATCTGTACAACATGGTGCGCATTCTGGTGGGCACGCTTGTGGAGGTGGGCGCGGGCCGCATGCGGCCCGAAGATATGGCGCGCGTCATCGAGGAAGGCCGCCGCGCGGCCGCGGGGGACACGGCCCCGGCGCGCGGGCTGTTTTTGTACCGTGTAAACTACGGATTCTGCGACGAGAGCGGGGAGAGTGAGGCATGAAGCGCGACCCGGAGGAGAAAAAGCGCCTGCGGCAAAAGCCGCGCGTGATCGGCCGCTTTGACGAGACGGCCGATTTGCCGGAGCTGGACCTGGTCGAAACGCCGGCCGCAGCAAAGCGCCGCAAACCGCCCCGCGCAAAGAAAAAGCCGGCGCAGCCGGAACCGCCGCAAAGGCCGCCCGTGAACGAAGCGGGCGGCAGCGGCCCGCTGCCCGGGCCCGGCGAAGGGCCGGACGACGTGGAAACGCCGCCCGGGGCGATCGCATTCCCGACGGCCAGCCGCCTTGCGCGCATCGAGAAGGCGCGCGCGCGCCGGCGCAAACGGCGCATCCGCCTTGCGGTGCTGTGCACGGTGGCGCTGGCGGCGCTGCTGGCGTATTTTACGGGCCTGTACGGCGCGTCGCTCTCGGTTTTGGGCGATACGGTCGATTCGGTGCGCATCGCGCTGACGCCCGGCCGCGGATTCCCCGCGGCGTTTTCCATGCCGGACCTCGTGACGGCGCAGCCCTTCGCCGGCGGGTTTGCCGCGCTGGGCAGGCAGGAGCTGCAAATCGTCGCTTCAAACGGCAACGAGGTGTACAGCGTGCAGCACAGCTACGCGTCCCCGGCGCTGGCCGTGGGCAATACGCGCGTGTGCCTGTACAACCGCACGGGCGCGCAGCTGGCGGTGTACAACCGCAGCCGCAAGCTGTTTGAGACGGAATACGCGGACGGCATCTTCGCCTGCGCCATGAGCCCGAACGGCTCGCTGGCGGTGTTCCACGGGCAGAGCCTCGTCGTGTACGACCCGCTGTTCGAGACGGTGTTCGAGTGGCAGACCTCCGAGGTGCCCACCGCGCTGGCCTTTGCGTCCGACAACCGGCAGTTCGCCGTGGGCGCGCCGCGCAGCAGCGCCGGCGCGCTGGGCGGGCGCGTGTACCTGTATACGACCGACGCAAACGCCCCCGACGCCGCCACGGCGGTGATCGAGAGCGCCGACGGCGTGCCGGTGGGCATCGAATACCTCAGCCGCAAGACCGTGCTGGTGGTGTACAACACAAGCTGCGCGCTGTACGACACCGCCACCGGCGCCGAGCTGGCGCGCTATGCCTACGGCGGCGACAGTTTGCAGAGCTGGGCGGTCAGCGACGGCGCGAACAACGTCGTTCTGCTGTTCGGCGACGGCACGCACAGCTCGGCCACACGGCTGTGCGTGCTGGACACGGCGCTCTCCCCGGTGGGCACGGCCGAGGTGGGGCGCATCGCCCGCGGCCTTGCGGTCACGCGGACGGGCGCGTATGTCTGCACGGCGAACAGCATACTGTCCTATCAGCTGGACGGCGCGTTTTTGGGCGAGAGCGTGCAGGACGCGCGCATCCTGGCCCTCGTGCCGGCGAAAAAGCTGTTCGTGCTGACGGACGGCGCCATGGACGTGTTCGAGCCGCCCGCGCCCGCAAAGACGGGCTGAGCGCGGCGTGCAAACCAAAACAGAGAAAAGAGGGAATACAATGAATTTGACGCCTGCGGTGATCGTGGACATCGCGCTGATCGCGGTGGTGGTGTGCACGGTGCTGTATTATGCGCACAAAGGTTTTGTCGCGGGGCTGATCTCGCTGGTGGGCAACCTTGTGTCGCTGGTCCTGGCCTGGATCGTCTCCGGGCGCGTCTCGCCGGTGGTGTTTGAAAACTTCTTCCGGGAAGGCCTCGTCGAGCAGACGGCCGATATGATCGCCCAGCAGGGCGTGAGCGGCCTCGAGACGATGCTGGACAATTTGAGCGGCCTGCTGCCGCAGTCGGTCGGCGAGCAGCTGGCGGCGTCGCTGCAGGGGCTGCTGGGCTCTGGCGCGCCCGACCTCGCCGCGCAGATCGTCGATTCGATCATCACGCCGCTGGCCGTGCCGCTGATCTCGGTGGTCGTGTTCTTTGCGACGTTCGCCTTGTGCAAACTGCTGGTCGCGCTGCTGACGGCGGTGCTCACCAACGTCAACCGGCTGCCGCTGGTGGGCACGGTGAACCGCTCGCTGGGCGTGGTGATCGGCCTTGTGGCCGGCGTGATCAACGCCGTTTTGATCCTGTGCCTGCTGTGGGCGGTGATCGCCATCACCAACAACAGCCTGCCGGCGCTGAACGACAGCGCCATGGCCGGAAGCTACCTCTACCGGTTCTTCTCGGCCTACAACCCCTTTGTGTAAGAAAGGAACCAAACGCCTATGTTGTGTGTACGATGCAAAAAACGCCCGGCCGTGGTGTTTGTGCAGAAAATGGACGGCAGCGGCCCCAGCGAGGGGTATTGCCTGCGCTGTGCGCGTGAGCTGGGCATCAAACCCGTCAAGGACCTGATGAACCAGTTCGGCGTGAC
>DXGT01000039.1 GCA_019113785.1 Candidatus Ruthenibacterium merdigallinarum
TGATATAATTACAAATCATGCCGCGCAGCGCGCGCCGGCCGTCTGGCACGGCGGCGCGGCCGCGGTGCTGGCGCGCGACGAGTACGGCGTCGACGACGGGGAGATCCTGTCCGCCATCGCGAACCACACCACCGGCAGGCCCGGCATGACGAAGCTGGACAAGATCATCTATATGGCCGACATGGCCAGCTACGAGCGCAGCTACCCGGAGGCCGAGCAGCTGCGGCGCGACGTGCTGGCGGACCTCGAGCGCGGCACCATCGAGGGGCTGGGCATGTCCATCGGCTGGCTCAAGCAGCAGGGCAAACCTGTGGACAGCCAGTCGCTGGAGGCCTACGCCGAGCTGCGCGGGCAGTACTACGGGGGTCGGCGCTGATGCGCCCGGGCGCGCCCCGGCAGATCGACGTCTCCCGGGCGAAAAAGCACCTGACGCAGACGCCCCGGGCGGCCGCGCTGCCGCGCGCCGAAGCGGCGCCGGACGCGCCGGGAAAAGGCGGCGCAAAAGGCAAGGCCCCCGCGCACGCGAAAAAGGGCCGCCGGCGCGCGGGCAAGATCGCCCTGTGCGTGCTGGCGGCGCTGCTGGCCGTCGCGCTGGCGCTGTTTGCGGCGGGGTACTGGTACCTGTCGCAGATCTTCTCCACAAGCGGGGAGGGCGCGGGCGGCGAGCTGACGAACGAGGAGACGTTCACCCCGCCGCAGCTGGCCGAAAGCCAGATCAACTTCGTCGTGCTGGGCCTCGACTACCTCGAGGACGCCGTCGAGCGCGACCGCGGCTCGATGCTGACGGACATGATCCTGTACTGCCAGTACGACAGCGAGGCAAAGACGCTGAAAATGCTGCAGATCCCGCGCGACGTGTTCGTCGAGCGCCCGCAGGAGACGGCCCAGACGGGCAAGATCAACGCCCTGTACTCGTTCGGCGCGTCGGATACGAACAAGGTGCAGAACCTCACGGACGTTTTGTACGACATGTTCAAGCTCCCGGTGGACTATTACGTCACCATCGAGATGGAGGCGCTTGTCGAATTCACGAACACGTTCGGCGGCGGAGGCGGGCTGGAGGTGTACGTGCCCAAAACCCTGGAGTACGACGGCAGCCGCCTCGAGCAGGGCTGGCAGGTGCTGCGCGGCGAGGACCTCGAGTTCTTCCTGCGCTGCCGCAAGGGCCCCGGCATGGCCAGCGGCGATTACGACCGGCTGGAAAACCAGAAGTATTTCTATTCGGCCCTGTTCCGCTATGTGCGCACGATGAGCGTGACGGAGATGGCCAAGATCATGCCCGTGTGCGTCAAATACGTCAACACCAATATGCCCATGAACACATGCATCGCGCTGGGCCTGGAATTTCTGTCCGGCGGCGTGCCGGACGAGAACATCGTCATCGGGAGGCTCCCGGTGTACGGCATGCAGGTGTATTACACCGACAGCGCGCTGGAGGATAAACCGCTCATCACCAACGTCCCCGCGCAGGAGACGGCGGATTTCCTGAACCGGTATTTCCGCCCGGCCGACGCGCCCGTGGCGGCAGAGGAGCTGAACATCCCCACGTTCGGCGATCCGGCCGAATGGGGCGGCGTGAGCATGGGCACGATGAGCCATATGGCGGCCGACGGCACCGTGGAAGAGGGCGCCGGCGCCGTGGAGGCGCAGAGCGAGAGCGGCCTGTCCGCCGCCCCCGTCGCCGCCGAAAGCGCCGCCGCGCCCAGCGGCGTGCAGAGCGTGTCCGGCGCCGCGTGACCGCCAGGACCGAGACATCGAATGGAGGAATTCCGTTTTGAGAAACCCGAGCCCACGCCAGATTGACGTCTCGCGCGCCAAGCGCTCGCCCGGCCTTGCCCGGGCGGCGGCCGCGCGCCGCGCGCAGCCGCCCGCAAGGCCCGCCCGCCCGGCCGCAGGCCAGCGGCCCGCGGCGGCCCGCCCGGTGCAGCGCCCGGCGGGCAAAAAGCCGCCGGAGCTCGCGCGCCGCGCGCCGGCCGCCAAACGCAAAAAGAAGCTGACGCCCGGCGGCGTCGTGCTGCGCATCATCGCCGCCATGCTGTGCGTCGTGGTGCTGGCGGTGGGCGGCGTGTACGCCTATGTCAGCCACATGCTCAACGCGGGCAACGAGTCGGTGAACAACGACCTGCTCACCGTCGAGACGCCGCCCGAGCTGACGGAGGACAAAATGAACATCCTCGTGCTGGGGCTCGACTACACCGAGAGCGACAGCGGCGAGGTGCAGCGCAGCAAGGAGAACCCGCAGGCGGATATGATCCTGTACGTGCAGTACGACAGGACGGCGAACACCATCCGCATGCTGCAGATCCCGCGCGACAGCTACGTGGGCGACGCGTTCGACACCGGCGGCACGGGCAAGATCAACGCCACGTTCGCGCACGGGCCCAACAAGGACAACAAGATCCAGAACGTCGTCGAGGTCATCAACAGCATGTTCCAGTTGCAGGTCGACCACTGGATCACCATCGACATGGAGAGCCTGCGCGAGATGGTGGAGGTGTTCGGCGGCGGCGGGGGCATCCCCGTGAACGTGCCCTACGACATGGTGGAGTACGACGAGTACGGCAACGTCATGTACCAGTTGCCCGCCGGCATGCACAGCCTCAAGGGCGACGACCTGGAATTCTTCCTGCGCGCGCGCAAGGCCGACGGCATGAACCGCGGCGACATCGACCGCCTGGACAACCAGAAAATTTTCTACTCGGCGCTGTTCAACTACATGCGCACGATGAGCTGGCAGGAGATGGTCAAGCTGATGCCGTTCTTCCTCAACTATGTCGAGACGGACATCAGCCCCCTCCAGTGCGCGGCGCTGGGCGTCAGCGTGCTGGGCGTGCCCAACGAGAACATCACCATGGGCACGCTGCCCGTCATTTTGAACCAGAGCGCGTATTACGGCTCGTCGCAGGTGGTGCCGGTGGCCATCCCCGAGACGGCCGTGTGCCTCAACACCTATTTCCGACCGGCCGAGGCGCCCGTGAGCGAGGGCCTTTTGAACATCCCCGTGCTCAACGGCATCACCGAGCCCGTGGTGGACTGTGAGATGAAGCAGATCGGCTCCGGCGGCACCGTGACGGACGCGCCGGCCGAGACGGCCGACAGCACGTCGGGCGCGCAGGCCGGCTCCGGCGCGGCGGCCCCCGCGGCGTGACGGCCGGGAAAAAGAAGAAAAGGAGCGCAAAATGGAACCGAGAGAACTTGCGATGAACATCGCGAAGATCCTGGACGAGAAAAAGGCCGCGCGCCTCAAAGTGCTGCGCGTGCACGACCTCACCGTGATGGCGGATTATTTTGTCATCGCGTCGGGCACCTCCACCACCCACGTGAAAAGCCTCGCGGAGGAAGTGGAGTTCAAGATGAAGGAGGACTACGGCGCGCAGCCGCTGCGCACCGAGGGCTTCGGCACGAAGAACTGGTTCGTGCTGGACTACGCCAGCGTCATCGTGCATGTGTTCACGCCCGACGCGCGCGATTTTTACGACCTTGAGCACCTTTGGGCGGACGGCGAGGACGTCACGCCGGAATTTACGGCGCAGTGAGCGCCGCCGCACGCCCTTTGAGAATTTGAGCTTTCTGGAGTGAGAAGAGTGAAGTACGATTTCAAAGCCATCGAGAAAAAGTGGCAGGATGTGTGGGACAAAGAGCACACCTTCGCGGCCCGGCAGGACTTCTCCCTGCCCAAGTACTACGCGCTGGTGGAGTTCCCGTACCCGTCCGGCCAGGGGCTGCACGTGGGCCATCCGCGCCCGTACACCGCGCTGGACATCGTGGCGCGCAAAAAGCGTTTGCAGGGCTACAACGTGCTGTTCCCCATGGGGTGGGACGCGTTCGGCCTGCCCACGGAAAACTACGCGATGAAAAACCACATCCACCCCGAGATCGTCACCGCGAAAAACATCGAGCGCTTCAAGGGCCAGCTGAAGATGCTGGGCCTCTCGTTCGACTGGAGCCGCGAGATCAACACCACCGACCCCGCGTACTACAAGTGGACGCAGTGGATCTTTTTGCAGCTGTACAGGCACGGCCTCGCGTATAAAAAAGAGATGAGCGTCAACTGGTGCACGGGCTGCAAGGTGGTGCTGGCCAACGAAGAGGTGGTCAACGGCAAGTGCGAGCGCTGCGGCAGCGACGTGGTGCACAAGGTGAAAAGCCAGTGGATGCTGAAGATCACCGCCTATGCCGACCGCCTGATCGACGACCTCGACGGGCTGGACTACATCGAGCGCGTGGTCACGCAGCAGAAGAACTGGATCGGCCGCAGCCACGGCGCGGAGGTGACGTTCGCCACCACCGCCGGCGACGATCTGCGCATCTACACCACGCGCCCGGACACGCTGTTCGGCGCGACGTACATGGTGATGAGCCCCGAGCACCCGTTCATCGAAAAATGGGCCGGCCGCATCGAAAACCTCGACGCCGTGCGCGCCTATCAGGAGGCCGCCGCCCGCAAGAGCGACTTTGAGCGCACCGAGCTCGCGAAGGAAAAAACCGGCGTGATGATCGAGGGCGTGCGCGCGGTGAACCCCGTCAACGGCAAAGAGATCCCCATCTTCATCTCGGACTATGTGCTCATCAGCTACGGCACGGGCGCCATCATGGCCGTGCCCGGCCACGACGAGCGCGACTGGGAGTTTGCGAAGAAATTCGGCTGCCCCATCATCGAGGTGGTCAAGGGCGGCGACGTGGACAAGGCCGCCTACACCGACTGCGCCAGCGGCGTGATGGTCAACAGCGGCTTTTTGGACGGCATGAGCGTCGAGCAGGCGAAGAAGGCCATCGTGGAATGGCTCGCGCAGCGCGGCCTGGGCACGCCCAAGACGAACTTCAAGCTGCGCGACTGGGTGTTCAGCCGCCAGCGCTACTGGGGCGAGCCCATCCCCATGGTGTACTGCGAAAAGTGCGGCTGGCAGCCCATCCCCGAGAGCGAGCTGCCCCTGCGCCTGCCCGAGATCACGGACTATGAGCCCGGCGAGGGCGGCGAGAGCCCGCTGGCGCGCCACACCGAGTGGGTGAACACCACCTGCCCGCACTGCGGCGGCCCGGCCCGGCGCGAGACGGACACCATGCCCCAGTGGGCCGGCTCGTCCTGGTACTTTTTGCGCTATATGGACCCGGACAACGCCGAGGCGCCCGTCGGCAAGGAAGCCGCGGCCTACTGGGGCCCGGTAGACTGGTACAACGGCGGCATGGAGCACACGACGCTGCACCTTTTGTACAGCCGCTTCTGGAATAAGTTCCTGTACGACATCGGCGTGGTGCCGTTCAGCGAGCCGTACAAAAAGCGCACCAGCCACGGCATGATCCTGGGCGAGAACGGCGAGAAGATGTCCAAGAGCCGCGGCAACGTGGTGAACCCGGACGACGTCGTGCGCGACTACGGCGCGGACACGATGCGCCTGTACGAGATGTTCATCGGCGACTTTGAAAAGGCCGCCCCGTGGAACACCTCGTCCGTCAAGGGCTGCAAGCGCTTTTTGGACCGCGTGTGGAACTTGCAGGACATGGTGACGGACGGCGAGGGCTATTCGCCCGCGCTCGAGGCCGCCGTGCACCGCACGGTGAAAAAGGTCACGCAGGACATCGACGCGCTGAAGATGAACACGGCCATCGCTGCGATGATGAGCCTGCTCAACGAGTTCTACGACAAAAAGGGCGTCACGCGCGGGGAGGTGCGCACGCTGCTTTTGCTGCTCAACCCGTTCGCGCCGCACATCACCGAGGAGATGTGGCAGCAGCTGGGCTTCGAAGGGCAGATCGCCCACGCGCAGTGGCCCGGCTACGACGAGGCGAAATGCGCCGAAAAGACCGTCGAGATCGCCGTGCAGGTGAACGGCAAGGTGCGCGCGAAGCTCACCGTGCCCGCCGACGTCGAAAAGGACGCGGCCATCGCCGAGGCGAAGGCGCAGCCGGCCGTCGCCGCCGCCATCGAGGGCAAGACGGTCGTCAAGGAGATCTTCGTGCCCGGCAAACTCGTGAACCTGGCGGTCAAATAAGCGCTGCGCGCGCCGCAAGACAATATATCGCAAATTTTACACGCCGCGGCAGCAAAAAAACGCCGTTTTCGCCGAAACACGGCTTGACAGCAGGCCGCAGAACATTGTATAATATCAAAAGTCAGTTTTCCGCGCAAAGCGGAGCGGACTTCCTAGACTATGGTCAAGGGAGGGACAAAGATGTCGGAAATTCGAGTGAAAGAGGGCGAGTCGCTGGAGAGCGCGCTGCGCCGCTTTAAGCGTTCGACTGCGCGCGCCGGTGTGCTCGCTGAGGTGCGCAAGCGCGAGGCGTATGAGAAGCCTTCGGTCAGACGCAAGAAGAAGTCTGAGGCTGCCCGCAAGCGCAAATACAAATAATTGCGGACGGCACTTGCAATGCAAGTTTGCTCACGGCGGGTCCTGCTTGCGGGGCCCGCTTTTCATTTGCCGCGTGCGGCAGAAAGGCCAAGGGAGGCAGGCATGGCGCTGTTTCAACCCACAGAAATGTTTCGCGGCGTGGAGCGCATCACGCCCGAATACCTCGCGCAAAAGGGCATACGCGGGCTCATCCTCGACGTGGACAACACGCTGACGGGCCACGGCAGCCAGGAGCTGCCGGCGCAGGTGGACGCGTGGCTGCGCGCTGTGAAGGCCGCGGGCGTGCGGCTGGTGATCGCCTCGAACAACGTGGAAAAGCGCGTGGCGCCGTTCGCGCAGCGCCTGGGCGTCGCCCACTGCGCGTTCTGCTGCAAGCCCGCGCCGTGGGGCCTTGCGCGCGCGCGCCGCATTTTGGGCCTTGCCAAGGGCGAAGTCGCCCTCGTGGGCGACCAGATCTTCACCGACGCGCTGGGGGCCAACCTGTACGGCATTCCCATTTTGCTGGTGCAGCCCATGTACGAGGACACAAAGCCCTCCATCCGCCTCAAGCGCGCGCTGGAGGCCCCGGTGCTGGCCCATTGGCGCAAAAAAGGCGGCCGCATCCTGTGAAAGCGGGAAAAAACGGCCCAAAAGCCTTGCAAAACGCCGCGCTTTCCTGTAGAATATTAGGCGTAAAGCGATAGGCGATGAAAGTTATTCACGCTGAAAACAATACATTGGAGGATGTTTTATGGTATCTGCTGGAGATTTCCGCAACGGCATTACGTTTGAAGAGGACGGCAACGTGTATCAGATCGTCGAGTTCCAGCACGTGAAGCCCGGCAAAGGCGCTGCGTTCGTGCGCACCAAGATCCGCAACGTGATCACGGGCAGCGTGGTCGAAAAGACCTACAACCCCACGGCCAAGTTCCCCACGGCCTACATCGAGCGCCGTGAGATGACCTACTCCTATCAGGACGGCGGCCTGTACTACTTCATGGACAACGAGACGTACGAGCAGATCCCCCTCAACGAGAGCGAGCTGGGCGACGCGTTCAAGTTCGTGAAGGAGAACGAGGTCTGCAAGGTGCTGAGCTACAAGGGCAAGGTGTTCGGCGTCGAGGCCCCGAACTTCGTTGTGCTCGAGGTCACGAAGACCGAGCCGGGCGTCAAGGGCAACACCGCCACCAACACGCTCAAGCCCGCCACGCTGGAGACCGGCGCCGAGATCCGCGTGCCCCTGTTCATCAACGAGGGCGACAAGATCCGCATCGACACCCGCACGGGCGAGTATATGGAGCGCGCGTAACGCCGCGTAACAAAAGAGGGCGGGGCCCTGCGGCCCTGCCCTGTTTGCAAGTATCGGGTAAAACAAAGGAGGCAACCGCAATGGAGCTGAAAGAGAAAGTTTCCTACATCAAGGGCCTGATGGAGGGCATGGAGTACGACACCACCACGAAAGAGGGCAAGCTGATGGCCGCCGTGGTGGACGTGCTGAGCGAGATGGCGGAGGACGTCACGCTGATCAACGAGGACGTCGAGGACCTGAACGACGCCGTCGACGCGATGAGCGAGGCGCTCGAGGACGTTGAGGACTACCTGTTCGAGGACGAGGACGAAGAGGACGACGCCGACGAACTGTACGAGGACGGCCTGTACGAGATCACCTGCCCCAAGTGCGGCGAGGTCGTGTGCGTCGACGAGGACATGCTCAGCGACGACAACCTCTCCTGCCCGAACTGCGGCACGAAGTTCGAGGTGGACTTCGAGGACGAAGAGGACGAGGGCGAGCAGCAGGACGAGGACTGATCCGACGAAGGGCGGGCCGCAGGCCCGCCCTTTTTTGATTCGTCCGGGCTTTTGCCCGGGAAAGGACGCAGGGGATGACGACGGAGATTTTGCGCACACAGCGCCTGGCGCTGCGCCAGCTGACGCAGGACGATCTGCCCGCGCTGTGCGAGACGCTGCAGGACGCGCAGGCGATGGCCGCGTGGGGGCACGCCTTCTCGCTGGACGAGGCGCGCGCATGGCTGGATAAGCAGCTGCGCCGCTACCGCGAGACGGGCATGGGCCTTTGGGCCGTGTGCCGCCGCGAGGACGGCCGGCTGATCGGCCAGTGCGGCGTGACCTGGCAGGACGTCGGCGCCGCGTCGCCGGTGGCCGAGGTGGGCTACCTGTTCGCGCGCGCGTACTGGCACAGGGGCTACGCGGCCGAGGCCGCCCGCGCGTGCCGCGACTGGGCGTTCGAGCATCTGTGGGTGGACGAGGTGTATTCGCTCATCCGCCCGATGAACCGCGCGTCGCGCCACGTGGCCATCCGCAACGGCATGCGCTGCGAGGGGCAGTTCCTCAAGGAATACCGCGGCCAGGCGCTGGTGCACGACCTGTACGCCATCACGCGGCGCGAGTGGCTGCGCGTGACGGGCCGCCCGGGCGCGAGCGAGGCGTGGGACCTGATGGACGCCGAGCGCCGGCCCATCGCGCGCACGGTGCTGCGCCGCGGCCGCCTGCCGGCGGGGTGCTACCATCTGGGCGTGCGCGTCATCGTGTCGGACGGCGAGGGCAATGTGCTTTTGGTGCACAGCGCCAAGCGCCGCAGCCCGCGCGCGTGCGCGTGGGAGTGCCCCGGCGGGGCGGTGCTCTCGGGCGAGAGCAGCGTGCGCGCGGCCCAGCGCGAATTGTGCGAGGAGACGGGCATCGCGCTCGACGAGGAGGACTTCCACTTCCTCACGGCCACCACGTCCGGCTCGTGCCACCACGACAGCTACCTCGCGGTGAAAAAGACGCCGCTGCGCGCGCTGACGTTCCAGCCCGGCGAGACCGACCGCGCCGAGTGGGTGCCCTACCGGGAGTTCGAGGCCATGCCGGCCGGGCGCATGCCCGCGCCGAAGATCCGCCGCATGGTGCGCCAGTCGCCCGCGCTGGCCCAGCTGGCCGGCCTGCGGGGCGCGGCAAGGCGCGGGGAAAAAAGCACTTGCAAACCGGCGCAGGACGATGTATAATGATACACGTGCAAACGCTGTGACGAAGAGAGTACGCGCAGACACGTTCACACATCCAGAGAGGGGCGTCCCCGGCTGCAAGCGCCCCGGCTGAACGCCTGCGCCGAAGTTCACTTTTGAGCGGCCCCGCTGAACGGCTTCTTGTAGGCGGGGACGGCGCGCCGCCGTTATCGGGCAAAAGAGTGTTTGCTCTTGTACTGTGTACTGGCAAAAATCTGGGTGGTACCGCGGAGTTTTTTAGCAAGGCTTCGTCCCTGAGGAAAGGGGACGGAGCCTTTTTTCGTCCCCGAAAAAAAAGAAAAGGAGCAGGAACAGTGAGAGAGGCATTGGAACAGATCAGGCAAAGCGCCGACACGCTGATCGCCGCCGCGGCCAGCCGCGCCGAGGTGGAGGAGCTGCGCGTGCGCTTTTTGGGCAAGAAGGGCGAGCTGACGGCCATCCTCAAACAGATGGGCAAGCTGTCCGCCGAGGAGCGGCCGGTCATCGGCGCGCTGGCCAACGAGGTGCGCGAGGCCATCACCGAGGACATCGCGGCCCGCACGAAGGCGCTGGAGGCGCAGGAGCTGGAGATGCGCCTCGCGCTCGAGACCGTCGACGTCACGCTGCCGGGCCGCCGGCCCGCGCAGGGCAAGC
Source organism: Candidatus Ruthenibacterium merdigallinarum (assembly GCA_019113785.1). Classification (GTDB taxonomy): domain Bacteria; phylum Bacillota; class Clostridia; order Oscillospirales; family Ruminococcaceae; genus Ruthenibacterium; species Ruthenibacterium merdigallinarum. The sequence continues at coordinate 9,962 of DXGT01000039.1, forward strand.
GCCACCCCTTCGAGCAGGTGCTGGGCGAATTGAAGGAGATCTTCCTCGGCATGGGCTTCGACGTGGTGAGCGGGCCGGAGGTGGAGCTGGATCACTACAACTTTGAGATGCTCAACATGCCGAAAAGCCATCCCGCGCGCGACACGCAGGACACGTTCTACATCACCGAGAACGTGCTGCTGCGCACGCAGACCAGCCCCATGCAGATCCGCGTGATGGAAAAGCAGAAGCCGCCCATCCGCATCATCTGCCCGGGCCGCGTCTACCGCTCGGACGCCGTGGACGCCACGCACAGCCCCATTTTCCATCAGATCGAGGGCCTTGTGGTGGACAAGGGCATCACGTTCAGCGATTTGAAGGGCACGCTGGAGATGTTCATCAAAAAGCTGTACGGCGAGGGCACGCGCGTGCGCTTCCGCCCGCACCATTTCCCGTACACCGAGCCGTCCGCCGAGATGGACATGAGCTGCTTCAAGTGCGGCGGCAAGGGCTGCAGCATGTGCAAGGGCGAGGGCTGGATCGAGATCCTCGGCTGCGGCATGGTGCACCCCAAGGTGCTGGAGAACTGCGGCATCGACCCCGAGGTCTACTCCGGCTTCGCGTTCGGCGTCGGGCTCGAGCGCATCGTCATGATGCGCTACGGCATCGACGACATGCGCCTGCTGTATGAGAACGACCTGCGCTTCTTGAAGCAGTTTTGACGGACGGGAGGAGACACAACAATGAAAATGCCTTTGGGTTGGGCGAAGGAATTCGCCAAAATCGACTGCACGCCGCAGGAATATGCCGACCGCATGACCATGAGCGGCAGCAAAGTGGAGACGTATGCGTGCGAGGCCGACGGGATCAAAAACGTCGTGGTGGGCCGCATTTTGTCCATCGTGCCGCACCCGGATTCCGACCACATGGTGGTGTGCCAGGTGGACGTGGGCGAGGCGCAGCCCGTGCAGATCGTCACCGGCGCCAGCAATTTGAAGGAGGGCGACCTTGTGCCCGCCGCGCTGCACAAGAGCCTGCTGCCCGGCGGCAAGGAGATCCGCCGCGGCAAGCTGCGCGGCGTCGAGTCGAACGGCATGCTGTGCAGCCTTGCCGAACTGGGCCTGACAAAGCACGATTTCCCCAATGCCATCGAGGACGGCATCATGGTGCTGGACCCGGCCGAGCCCGAGGGCCGGTGCGCCCCGGGCACGCCCATCGCCGAGGCGCTGGGCCTCGACGACGTTTCGGTGGAATTTGAGATCACCCCCAACCGGCCGGACTGCCTGTCCGTGCGCGGCCTCGGGCGCGAGACGGCGGCCACGTTCGGCGTGCCGTTCCTCGACCATGTGCCCGCCGTCCGGCCGGGCCACGGCGACGTGAACGCGCTGCTGCGCGTGGACATCGAGAACCCGCAGCTGTGCTACCGCTATGCGGGCGCCGTGGTGGAGAACGTGCGCGTCAAGCCCTCGCCGCGCTGGATGCGCGAGCGGCTGCGCCTGTGCGGCGTGCGCCCCATCAACAACCTCGTCGACATCACGAACTACGTCATGCTCGAGTACGGCCAGCCGATGCACTGCTTCGACTACAAGTACGTCAACGGCGGGCACATCACCGTGCGCAACGCGCGCGCGGGCGAGGAGATCGAGACGCTCGACGGCGTCGAGCGCAAGCTGAGCGAGGAGATGCTCATCATCGCCGACGACAAGGGCCCCATCGCGGTGGCCGGCGTCATGGGCGGCGAGTTCTCCGGCGTGTACGAACACACCACCAGCGTCGTGTTCGAGAGCGCGATGTTCAACGGCCCGTCCGTGCGCACGACGGCCAAGAAGCTGGGCATGCGCACCGAGGCGTCGGGCCGCTACGAAAAAGGGCTGGACCCGAACGGCTGCCGCCGCTGCCTGGAGCGCGCGCTGGAGCTGGTGCAGCTTCTGGACGCGGGCGACGTGGTGAACGGCGTGGTGGACGTGTGCACCCGCCTGCGCGACGAGCGCCGCGTGCCGCTGCGCACGGACGCCGTCAACCGCCTGCTGGGCACGCAGCTGACGCGCGGCGAGATGGTGGCCATCCTCGAGCCGCTGGGCTTTGTGATGGACGGCGACGATGTGATCGTGCCCAGCGAGCGCTGGGACGTCGAGCGCGACTGCGACATCGCCGAGGAGGTGGCGCGCTACATCGGCTACAACAAAATGCCCTCCACCATCATGCGCGGCGTGGCCGCGGCGCGCCCCACCGAGCGCCAGACCTTCCGCGAGAAAATGATGAACGCGCTGACGGGCTACGGTTTGTACGAGATCGAGTCGTTCAGCTTCTACAGCCGCAAGGCGTTCGACGCCGTGCACCTGCCCGAGGACGACGCGCTGCGCACGGCGGTGGTCATCTCGAACCCGCTGGGCGAGGATACGTCCATCATGCGCACCACGGCGCTGCCCAGCGTGATGGAGAACATCGCGCGCAACTACAACGCCCGCGCGGCCGAGTGCGCCGTGTTTGAGGACGCCACGGTCTATTTGCCCAAGGGCGGGCCGGACGTGCTGCCCGACGAGCGCGAGCGCGTCGTGCTGGCCGCCTACGGCGCCGGCTGGGACTATCTCGGCATGAAGGGCGTTGTGGAGCAGTGGCTCGCGTGCGCCGGCGTGCGCGAGGTGCGCTTCACGCGCAACGCCGAGGGCAAATCGTACCATCCCGGCCGCTGCGCGGACGTGTGGGCCGACGGCGAAAAGCTGGGCACGGTGGGCGAGATCCACCCGGCGGTGCTGGCAAATTACGGCGTCAAGCCCCGCGTCGTGGCCGCCGAGATCGACATGGAGACGCTGTTCGCCCACCGCGGCGCAACGCCCGTGTTCCGCGCGCTGCCCAAGCACCCGGCCATCACGCGCGATCTGGCGCTCGTGGCCGACGAGACGGTGCCCGCCGCGGACATCGAGGAGCGCATCCGCAAGGCCGCGGGCAAGGCGCTCGAGAGCGTGACGCTGTTCGACGTGTACACGGGCGAGCGCATCGCCGCGGGCAAAAAGAGCCTCGCGTACAACCTTGTCATGCGCGCGGACGACCGCACGCTCACCGACGAGGAGGCCGAGGAGGCCGTGAAGAAAGTGCTGCACAGCCTCGCGGAGCTGGGCATCGTGCTGCGCAGCTGAAAACGCGCAAAAGATGCGCCGCCGAAGGAGAGCAAAACGCCCTTCGGCGGCGCTTTTGCGCGCGGCGGCGCATCTTTTGCGCCTGCGGCGGCCAAGCCTTGCAAGCGGCCGCGTTTTGGTGTATAATAACATCAAATCATCTTTTGGGAGGGATTTCGGATGAACGAACCCACTGCGGTGTTTTCGATCCACGACGACAAGGACAATGAGATCAGAGCGATCCTCACGGACGTCTACCGCGCCCTGAAGGAGAAGGGCTACAACCCCATCAACCAGCTGGTGGGCTACATCCTGTCCGAAGACCCCACCTATATCACCACCTACCAGGGCGCGCGCGCGAACATCCGCCGGATCGACCGCGACGACCTGCTGCAGGTGCTGCTGCGAAATTACCTCGGCGAGTGACGAGGACGAAAAGGAGACCGGACCCGATGGCATTCACACCGAAACTGAAGTACAAGGGCCGCCCGCTGGTGCGCTGCAAGAACGACATCTACTACGGCGACCTGAAAGACCCGTACGTCGTGTTCATGCAGGTGCTGACCACGAAAGAGGAGGGCGGCGTGCAGGTGGCGGACCGCATCCATGTGACGCTGCTGTCCACAGACACCACGAAGAGCCCCATCGAGCGCATGGCGCGCCAGGGCGACAAGTACGGCCTGTGGAGCGCGCTGGAGATCGCCGACATCTGGCTGAAAAGCGCGCAGAAGGGCGCGGCGAAATAAGCGCGGCGCAAAAGCGAGCGCAGGCAAAAGACGAGCGGAAGGGTTGCCCTTCCGCTTTTTCTTTTCATTTTCGGCGGGATGTGCTATAATCTTCCCGTCATCTACACACGCGGCGCTGTGCGCCAAAAGGAAAAGGAGAGGCAGAGCTTTTGGAATACACCTATGTTGCGCCGTGCTACTTCGGCGTCGAGAGCGCCGCGGCGTTCGATTTCAAGCGCATCGGCGCGAAGGAGGTGGCCGTCACGGACGGGCGCGTCACCTTTCGCGGCGACGAGAGCGTCCTCGCGGCGGCGAATCTCGAGAGCCGCTGCGCCGAGCGCGTGATGATCCTGTTAAAGACCGCGCGCGCCGAGACGTTCGACGCGCTGTTCGACGCCGTGTCCGACATTCCCTGGGAGGAGCTTTTGCCCGCCGACGCGGCGTTCCCCGTCAAGGGCAGCAGCCTTTCCAGCAAGCTGTCCAGCGTGCCCGCGTGCCAGAGCATCGTGAAAAAGGCCGTGGTGGAGCGGCTGCGCCGCGGCCACCGCGTGCAGACGCTGCCCGAGACGGGCGGCGAATACCGCATCCGCTTTTCCATCCGCAAGGACACGGCGGAAATTTTCCTCGACACCTCCGGCGAGGGGCTGCACAAGCGCGGCTACCGCCGCACGGCCACGCTGGCCCCGCTGAAGGAGACGCTGGCCGCCGCGATGATCGACCTCGGGCGCGTGTACCCCGACACGCGCATGGCGGACCCGTTCTGCGGCTCCGGCACGCTGGTGATCGAGGCGGCCATGAAGGCGGCGAACATCGCGCCCGGCCTGCACCGGCGCTTTGCGGCCGAGCACTACGCCTTTGTGCCGCAGCGGGTGTGGGCCGACCAGCGCGCGGCGGCGCTGGCGCGCGTGCGGCGCGACGCGCCGTTCGAGGGCCGCGGCTTTGACGTCGACCCCGCCGCGGTGGACATTGCCCGCGCGAACGCGAAAAAAGCGGGCGTGGAGCGGTTCTGCCGTTTTGAAACGGCCGACGTGCGCAATTTTTCGCCGCAGCCGGACGCGCTTGTGTTCACAAACCCGCCCTACGGCGAGCGGTTGGGCGATTTGGCGGGCGCGGCGAAGCTGGAGGCCGCGCTGGGTGAGCGCCTGCGCGAGCATCCGGTGCGCGGCGCGTACGTCATCACGGCCGACGCCGATTTTGAGCGCAATTTCGGCGCGCGCGCCCGTCGCCGCCGTAAGCTGTATAACGGCATGATCCCCTGTCAGGTGTACATGTATTTCTGAGACGCGGCGAGGAGGAGCGAACATGGCGAAATTCTGTATGTACTGCGGCGCGGCGCTCGCGCCCGGCGCAAAAACGTGCGCCGCGTGCGGCCGCCCGGTGGCGCAGCTGCCGGGCTTCGCGCCGGAGAGCGGGGCCGCGCAGGGCCCGCGCCCGGACGATGCGGCGCGCGAAGCGCTGACGCCCGCGCCGCCCAAAGCGGTGTTTGCGGCGGAGGGGGCGCTGGCGCCCGCCGCCGCGCAGGAAAAGGGCGCGCCGCCGGCGTCGGCGGCGCAAAACGATGCGCCGGAAGGCCCTGCGGCCGAAAAAGCCGCGCCCGGCGCGCGGCCGGATGAGCCGGCCAAGGAGGAGGCGAACACAGGTCCCGCGCCGCGCGCGCCTCTTGCGCAAACGCCGCCTGCGCCCACGCCCGTGCCGCAGCCGAGCGCGCCGCAGACGGCGATCGACGAAGCGTGCGCACAGCTGGATGCGGCAAAGCCCGCGCCTGTACCTGCGCCGGCCGAGCCGCCGGCGCACGGCGCGCAGACGCCGCCCCCGGCGGGGGAGACGCCGGCCGAACAGCCGAAATACGCGCCGGTGGGCCCGGCGCTGCGCCCGTCCGCACAGGGGGCGGGCATCACCACGGGCGGCGTGCTGTCCATGCTGGTGCTGGCGCTGCTGCCCGTCGCGGGCTGGGTGCTGATGCTCGTGTGGGCGTTCGACTCGCAGAGCAGCGAGGCGCGCCGCTGTGTGGCCAAGGGCATCCTGCTGTTCAAGCTGATCGCGCTGGCGCTGGTGCTCGTGCTTTTGCTGGCGCTGGCGGCCCTCGGCTGGCAGGCTTTCGCGTGGGGGCCCGGCTACGGCGGGCCGCACCGCTACTGGTAATGCAAGAATTCGCAAGGCGCGCCGCGGGCCGCCGGGACAGACACCGGCCGCCCGCGGCGAAATCGTGCCCGGACATTGAGCGAACCGGAGACGCGGGGCGAACGGCGTGCTTGGAAGGGCCGATTTCCTCCCAAAAGAAACGCGAATCATGGCGAAAATGCCTTGCGGCGCGCCGCGTGCGATGATACAATAAAACTGTGTGTAATGTTTTTGTAAAATGCGCACAGCGCGCTCTTCGCGGCGCAAAAAAAGAAGGCAATGGGCAAGGCGCCCAATGTCCATAGAATCTGAAGAAAAAAGGAAAAGGTGAAAACAATGAAAAGATGGATCGCATGCCTGCTGACGATGGCGCTGTGCGCCGGGATGACCGCCTGCGGCGGCCAGGACATCACGCTGGAGGAGAGCGAGCCCGCGGCCGCGTCCGGCAGCGCCGCCTCCGGCGAGAGCGCTGAGCCCACGGCGAAGATCGGCGTGGTGTTCACCACCTCCGGCCTCGGCGACAACAACTTCAACGACATGATCTACCGCGGCCTCACCCGCGCGGAGGAGGAGCTGGGCATCCAGTTCGACTACTCCGAGCCCAGCTCGAACGGCGAGATCGTCACCATGCTGCGCAACTTCGTGCAGGACGGCAGCTACGACCTTGTCATCACGCTGGCGGCGGACTCCGCCTCCGCCATGGAGGAGGTCTCGGCCGAGTATCCCGACCAGAAATTTGAGATCATCGACACGACCGTCGAGGGCGACAACGTGCGCTCCATCATGAAGAGCGGCGCCGACCAGGGCTTCATGGCCGGCATCATCGCCGGCATGCTCACCCAGGAGGAGGGCTTCGACAAGATCAACTCCGAGAAGGTCGTCGGCGCAGTGATGGGCATGGACGTGCCCCTGCTGCGCGCCGTTGTGGCCGGCTATGAGGCCGGCGCCCGCTACTATGACTCCGAGGTGCAGGTCATCAGCTCCACCGTCGGCTCGTTCGGCGACCCGGGCAAGGGCAAGGAGATGGCCACCGCGCAGTACAACCAGGGCGCCGACATCATCCTGAACGGCGCGGGCGGCTCCGGCATGGGCGTGTTCACCGCCGCGGAGGAGCAGGACAAATACGCCATCGGCACCGGCTCGAACCAGAACTCGCTGAGCCCGGACCACATCCTCGCCACCGCCACGTTTGAGCTGGAGAGCCTTGTGTACGACGAGGCCAAGGCCCTGATCGACGGCACGTGGGAGGCCGGCGTCGTCAACCCCGGCATGAAGGAGGGCGCCATCGGCTACACCGTGGCCGAGAGCAACATCGAGATCCCGCAGGAGATCCTCGACAAGGCCGACGCCGCCTGCCAGACGCTGATCGACAACAACATCAAGCTGCCGGAGACGGTGGAAGAAGTGGACGCCTGGCTGGAAGAGTACGGCCAGGGCTGAGAACTGAAGAGAACCAGGCGGGGCGCTGCGCCCCGCGCACAGGGCCCGGCCGCAAGGCCGGGCCCCTGAAAGGAGTGCGGCGATGAGCCAGGTGGAGCTGCGGGGGATCACCAAGCGTTTCGGCCCCGTCACGGCGCTGAACCAGGTGGATTTCACGCTCAACGACGGCGAGATCCACGCCCTGCTGGGCGAAAACGGCGCGGGCAAGACCACGCTGATGAAGGTCCTGTACGGCATGCATCAGCCCGACGAGGGCGAGATTCGCATCGGCGGGCAGGCAAAGACATTCAAAAACTCGACGGATGCCATTGCGCAGGGCATCGGCATGGTGCACCAGCACTTCATGCTGGTGCCGGTGCTGACGGTGGCGGAGAACATCGTGGCCGGCAAAGAGCCGCGCCGCGGCATCCGCTTCGACATGGAGCGCGCGGTGCGCGAGGTGCAGGCGCTGTCGGAGCAGTACGGCTTTTCGGTGGACCCGCGCGCCAAAGTGGAGCAGCTGTCGGTCGGCGAGCGCCAGCGCGTGGAGATCCTCAAGATCCTGTACAAAGGCGCAAATACGCTGATTTTCGACGAGCCCACGGCCGTGCTGACGCCCATCGAGGTCAAGGAGCTGTTCGCGGCGATGCGCCAGCTCAAAGCGGGCGGCAAAAGCATCATCATCATCACGCACAAGCTGTACGAGGTGATGGAGATCGCCGACCGCATCACCGTGCTGCGCGACGGCCGCCTGATCGGCAGCGTGAACCGCGGCGAAGTTACGATGGACAAGCTCGCCTATATGATGGTGGGCCGCCAGGTGGCGCTGAACGAGCGCCGGCCGGCGAAAAAGATCGGCGCGCCGCTGTGCGAGGTGCGCGGCCTGTCCTACCGCAAGGACGGCGCCGACGTGCTGAAAAACATCTCGCTGACGGTGCACGAGGGCGAGATCCTGGGCATTGCGGGCATCGAGGGCAACGGCCAGACCGAGCTGCTCGAGGCGCTGACGGGCATTTTGCAGCCGGATTCGATGGAGATGACCGTCGCGGGCAAAAAGCTCTCTGGCGGCGCGCGCGCGTTCCTCGACGCCGGCGTCGGCCATGTGCCGGAGGACCGCATGACCCGCGGCCTCGTGCTGCCGCTGAGCATCAGCGAAAACGCGGTCCTGGGCTATGAAAAGCAGGAGCCGTTCATGAAGCACGGCGTGTTCCGCTGGAAGCAGGTGCGCGCCTTCGCCGACCGGCTGATCGAGGAATACCAGATCAAGGCCCCCGGCAGCGGGGCGGCGGTGGGCTCGCTGTCCGGCGGCAACCAGCAGAAGGTGGTCATCGCGCGCGTGTTTTCGCAGACGCCGGACTTCGTCGTCTGCGCGCAGCCCACGCGCGGCGTGGACATCGCCGCCAGCGAGTACATCCACAACGTCATGCTCGATTACCGCGACAAGGGCAAAGCGGTGCTGCTGGTGTCGGCCGACCTCGACGAGATCAAGGCCCTCAGCGACAACATCGCCGTCCTGTACAAGGGCGAGATCGTGGCGCAGGACGCCGCGGAGAATTTTGACGACACGCGCCTGGGCCTTTTGATGACGGGCGCCGCGCGCGAGCGGGAGGTGGCGCAATGAAAGGGAAAAAAGACAGCGCCCGCCTGTACGGCGTGCTGCGCACGGTGTGCGCGCTCGCGCTGGCGCTTGTGTGCGGGGGCGTTCTGTTCTGGATCAGCGGCTACAAGCCGCTGCAGGTGTACACGCTGATCTTCCAGGGGGCGTTCGGCTCCTGGAGCGCGTTTTTGACCACGCTGACGTACACCGTGCCGCTCTTGTTCTCGGGCCTCGCGTTTGCGCTGGCCTCCCGCGCCAGCATCATGAACCTGGGCGGCGAGGGGCAGATCTACGTGGGCGCCATGACGGCGGCCATCGTGGGCGCGTATGTGACGGGCCTGCCGCGCCTGGCGCACCTGCCGCTGTCGCTTTTGGCGGCGTTTGCCGTGGCGGGCGCGTACGGCGCGCTGGCCGGCTTTTTGAAAGTGCGCTTCGGCGCGAACGAAGTGATCGTGACGATCATGATGAACTACCTCGCGCAGAATTTTTGCAGCTATCTGGTGGCGTATCCGCTGCAGGACAGCCTGGGCGTGCCCCAGACAAAGCAGATCATGGACTCGGCGCGCCTGGGCCACGCCTTTGAGGGGCACTACCTGTCCACGGCGCTGTACCTGGCGCTGGCGGCCATCGTGATCGCGTGGTTTTTGATGAACAAGACGCATCTGGGCTACCAGATGAAGGTGCTGGGCTGCAACCAGAAAGCGGCCGAGACGGCGGGCATCGATTACCGCAAGATCACCGTCGTCACCATGTTCCTCAGCGCGGGCGTCGCGGGTTTGTGCGGCGCCGGCCAGGTGCTGGGCACGCACTTCCGCTTTATCGAGGACTTTTCGACGGGCTTCGGCTTTGAGGGCATCGCCGTGGCGGCGCTGGCGGGCAACAACCCGCTGATGATCCTGCTGTCCGGCCTGCTGTTCGGCGGCATCAAGTCCGGCGCCGCGCAGGTGAACCGCGTGGCCAGCCTGCCGATGGACTACGTCATGATCATCCAGGCGATGGTGGTGGTGCTGGTGGCGTCGCCGCGCCTGATCGACGCCATTTTGAAACCGCTGCGCAAGCTGGCGAAGGCAAAGGGGGATAAGGGATGAACTGGGCCGAATTGCTGGGCATTTTGCTCATTTCCACCGTCCGCATGTGCACCCCCATCACGCTGGCCGCCGTGGGCGGCGTGTTCTCCGCGCGCTCGGGCGTGATGGCGCTCGGGCTCGAGGGCTTTATGCTGATGGGCGCGTTCGGCGCCGCGTGGGGCTCGTTTGTGTCGCAGAACGCCCTGGTGGGGCTTTTGTGCGGCGTGGCGCTGTCCGCGTTCTACTCGCTGATCTTCGCGCTGCTGTGCGTGGTGTTCAGCGTCAATCAGGTCATCTGCGGCATCGGCATGAACCTGTTCGCCTCGGGCTTCACCGCTTCGATGACGCAGCTTGTGTGGGGCACGCGCGCCAATTCCGACATCGTGCCCACGCTGCCGCACCTCACGCTGCCGCTGGTGGGCGATCTGTCGCCGCTCATCCCGCTGATGCTGGTGATCGTGGCCGCCTCGTGGTTTTATTTGTTCCGCACGCCGTGGGGCCTGCGGCTGCGCATCGTGGGCGAGAATACGCCTGCGGCGAAGTCCATCGGCATCAACGCCGTGCGCTATAAATTCCTGGGCGTGGCCATCTCCGGCGTGCTGTGCGGGCTGGCGGGCAGCTTCTTGTCCATCGACCACGTCAACCGCTTCGTGCGCGAGATGACGGCCGGCCGCGGCTTCATCGCCGTGGCGGTGAACATCCTCGGCCGCTTCAACCCCGCAGGCGCGCTGGGCGGCGGCCTGCTGTTCGGCTTCACCGATTCGCTGTCCACCGTGATCTCCTCGGACAGCGTGCCCGGCCAGCTGCTGCAAATGATCCCGTACGCGGCCACGCTGTTCGTGATCGTGTTCGCCGTAAAATATGTCAGCGCGCCCGCCGGCATGGGCAAGCCGGTCGACGAATGACAAGCCAAAGAAAGGATGACGCCGTATGAGAGCCATTATGGTCATGTTCGACTCGCTCAACCGCCATATGCTGCCGCCCTATGGCTGCACGTGGACGCACGCGCCGAATTTTGCGCGCCTGGCCGAGCGGACGGTGACGTTTGACAACAGCTACGTGGGCAGCATGCCGTGCATGCCCGCGCGGCGCGAGCTGCACACGGGCCGCTACAACTTCTTGCACAGAAGCTGGGGCCCCATGGAGCCCTATGACGACTCGATGCCCCGCATCCTGCGCGAGAACGGCATCCACAGCCATCTGGTGACCGACCACTGGCACTACTGGGAGGAGGGCGGCACCAACTACCACACCAAGTACAGCACCTACGAGGGCGCGCGCGGGCAGGAGGGCGACTTCTGGAAAGGCCACCTCGCCCCGCTGGACATCCCCGAGCATCTGGACGGCAAGCCGGGCGACTGGGGCCGCCAGGAGTATGTGAACCGCTACTACATGCGCGAGGAGGAGAACCAGTCGCAGGCGGTGACGTTCCGCCACGGGCTGGAGTTCATCGAGACGAACCACGGCGAGGACAACTGGTTCCTGCAGCTGGAGGAATTCGACCCGCACGAGCCGTTCTTCGTGCCGAAAAAATACCAGGACCTGTACCCCAGCGATTACGACGGCCCCGAGTTCGACTGGCCCGCCTACCACCGCCTGCGCGAGACGCCCGAGCAGGTGAAGGAGTGCATCCGCCAGTACGCCGCGCTTTTGAGCATGTGCGACGAGTACCTGGGCAAAGTGCTGGACATGATGGACCGCTACGACATGTGGAAGGACACCATGCTCATCGTGAACACCGACCACGGCTTTTTGCTGGGCGAGCACGACTGGTGGGGCAAGGTGATGATGCCGTTCTACAACGAGATCGCCCACACGCCGCTGTTCATCTGGGACCCGCGCTGCGGCAAAAAGGGCGAGCGCCGCTCGGCCCTTGTGCAGACGATCGACCTCGCGCCGACGCTGCTGGAGTACTTCGGCCTGGACATCCCCCGGGACATGATGGGCCATGTGCTGCGCAAGACCATCGAGGACGACACGAAGGTGCGCGATTTCGCGCTGTTCGGCATGCACGGCTGCCATGTGAACGTCACGGACGGCCATTATGTGTACATGCGCGCCACCGAGGGCGGCATCGAGCGCAACAACGACAACCTGTTCAATTACACGCTCATGCCCGCCTACATGAAGGAGAGCTTCTCGGTGGAGGAGCTGCGCGAGGCCTCGCTGGCCCCGGCGTTCTCGTTCACAAAGGGCGCGCCGCTTTTGAAGGTGCGCGGCACCGAGAAGATCCCCACCATGGGCTTCCCGGCCAAGACGCTGTACGACGGCGGCCACATGCTGTTCGACGTCGAGAAGGACCCCGGCCAGCAGCATCCCATCCGCGACGACGCCGCGGCCGAGGAGCGCATGATCCGCGCCATGGTGGCCCTGATGAAGGAGAACGACTGCCCGCCCGAGCAGTACCGCCGTCTGGGCCTGGAAAAATACCTGTGAACCGAAAGCCCCGCGCCGCCCCGACGGCGCGGGGCAGTTTTGTTGGACAACCGGCGCGCGGGCTGATATAATAAGACAAAAGCGGCCCTTTTGTATACAAACGCCGGCCGCGCACAAGAACAAGGCGAAAGGATGTTGACCATGCTGTTTTGCCACATCGACTATCTGGATGAAAATTTCTGCGTGCGAAAAGCGGGGTATGTCCGCGTGAAGGGCGCGCGCATCGAGGCCGTCAGCGAAACGCCGCTTGCGAGCGAAGAGGGCGAGGAGGTGTACGACGGGCGCGGCAGGCTGCTGATGCCGGCGCTCGTCAACGCGCACGCGCACGCGCCCATGACGCTGCTGCGCGGCTGGGGCGAAAACCTGAATTTGCAGGACTGGCTCAACCAGCGCATCTTCCCGTTTGAGGCAAAGCTCACGGACGAGGCCATCTGCGCGGGCACGACGCTGGCGCTGGCGGAGATGATCCGCACGGGCACGGTGTCGTCCACCGAGATGTACTTCGGCGCCGAGGCGATGGCGCGCGCGCTGGTGGCCAGCGGCGCCAAGATGAACCTGAGCGTGGGCGTGACGTGCTTCGGCGACGGGGACCTGGCCGACCAGCCGCGCCAGCAGGAGGCCGAGCGCCTGATCAAAAACTGGAACGGCGCGGGCGAGGGAAGGCTGGTCGCCGATCTGTCGCTGCACGCGGAGTACACCTCCACGCCCAAGGCCGTGCGCCAGATGGCGCAGCGCGCCGCCGGCACGGGATTGAACATGCAGGTGCACATGGCCGAGACGAAAACCGAGACCGACGAATGCGTCGAGCGCCACGGCAAGACGCCCGCGCGCTATTTCTACGACCTGGGCCTGTTCGACGCGCACACCACCGCCGCGCACGGCGTGTGGCTGACGGATGAGGACATCCCCCTGCTCAAGGAGAAGGACGTCACCATCGCCAGCTGCCCGGCCAGCAACATGAAGCTGGCCAGCGGCTTTTGCCGCACGCCGGCGCTGCTTGCGGCCGGGGTGCGCGTGGCGCTGGGCACGGACGGCGCGGCCAGCAACAACAACCTCGACATGTTCGAGGAGATGAAGCTGTTCGCGCTGGCGCCCAAGGGCGCGTTCGGCGACCCGCGCGCCGTCTCGGCGCAGCAGGCGCTGCGCGCGGCCACGCTGTCGGGCGCGCAGGCGCAGGGCCGCTGGGACACGGGCGCGGTCAAAGCGGGCAACCGCGCCGACCTCATCGTACTGGACTGCTCGGCCCCCTGGTGGACGCCCGGGCACGACCGCGCGGCGGACATCGTCTACGCCGCCAAGGGCACGGACGTGTGCCTGACCATGGCGGACGGCCGGGTGCTGTACCGCGACGGGGAATATCTGACCATCGACATCGAGCGCGCGCGCCATGACGCGGCGGCCGCCGCGGCGGCCATCGCCGCGCAGTTTTAAGGCGCTGCGGGAAGGGAGAATGTTATGAACCAGTTTGTGTGCGAGGCGGCGGACGCAGTCCGCGCGCGCCTGTGCGAAACGCCGCAGGTGGGGCTGATCCTCGGCTCCGGCCTCGGCGGCATCGCGGAAAAAATCGAACAGCCGGTGTTCATCCCCTATGGGGAGATCCCGCATTTTGCGCAGTCCACCGCGCCGGGCCACGTCGGGCGCTTCGTGGCCGGGCGGCTGGGCGGCCGCGCCGTGCTGTGCATGCAGGGGCGGCTGCACTTTTACGAGGGTCACGCCATGCGCGACATCATTTTCCCCGTGCGTGTGATGAAGGCGCTGGGCGTGAAAAGCCTGGTCGTGACGAACGCCGCCGGCGGCGTCAACACGTCGTTCCGTGTGGGCGATCTGATGCTGATCGACGACCACATCAACCTGATGGGCCAAAACCCGCTGGTGGGGCCGAACGATGCCGAGCTCGGCCCGCGCTTTTGCGACATGACGTACGCCTATACGCCCGCGCTGCGCAAAGCGGCGCTGGACGCGGCCGCGCGGCTGGGCGTCCCGTTGCAGCGGGGCGTGTACCTCGCGTGCAGCGGCCCCAGCTTTGAGACACCGGCCGAGATCCGCGCGTTCCGCACGCTCGGGGCCGACGCCGTGGGCATGTCCACCGTGCCGGAGGTCATCGCCGCGTCGCACTGCGGTTTGCAGGTGCTGGCGTTCTCGCTCATCACCAACATGGCCGCCGGCGTGCTGGACCAGCCCCTCACCGAGGAGGAGGTTATCGAGATCGGCGCAAAAAAAGGCGCGCAGCTGCAAGCGCTGATCCTGGAGATCCTGCGCACGTGCGAAGCGCTGTGAGCGCCTGCGCAAAGGAAAAAGACAGACGATGCAAAGACGGGGGGCCGCCCGGCGGGCGGCCCCCCGCGTTTCAATGCAAAAGGCGGCGCCCCGGCTTTCGCCGGGAGCGCCGCCTTTCCGTATCGGGATCGGGCGCTTGCGCGCGATCACTTCATCAGCGCGCACACCTTGTTCGCGTAATCGACGGGATCCTCGATGGGCAGGCCCTCGATCAACAGCGCCTGGTCGTACAAAAGCTCCGCATAGGCGGCGAGCTTTTCCTTGTCGCCGTCCGCCTGCGCCTGCTCCAGCGCCTGGAACACGGGGTGCCCGCCGTTCAGCTCCAGCACCTTGCGGCTGGCTACTTTGCCGTTCGCCTCGGCGGCCGGCATGCTGTTGAGCACCTTTTCCATCTCGATGGACAGCGGCCCGCTGCTGGACAGGCACACCGGGTGGCTCTTGAGCCGCTGCGACAGCTTCACCTCGGCCACCTTGTCGCCGAGCGCCTCCTTCATGGCGGCGAACAGATCCTTGTGGGCCTCGTTCGCGGCCTTCAGCTCCTCCTTCTCCTCGTCGGTCTCAAGGCCCAGATCGTCGCCGGAGATGTTGCGGAACTCCTTCTTGTCATACTCGCGCAGCATCTGCAGGACGAATTCGTCCACGTCCTGCGTCAGGTACAGGATGTCGAAGCCCTTGTCCAGCACCGTCTCGGCCACGGGCAGCTTGCCCAGCTTCTCCACGCTCTCGCCGGCGGCGTAGTAGATGTATTTCTGGCCCTCCGCCATCGCGTCCACATACTCGCGCAGCGTCACGAGCTTGTTCTGCTTGGCGCTGTGGAACAAAAGCAGATCCTGCAATTCGTTTTTGTGCACGCCGTAGCCCTCGTAGCAGCCCACTTTCAGCTGCAGGCCGAAGTTTTTGAAAAACGCCTCGTACTGCTCGCGGTCGTTCTTCAGCCAGGCGGCCAGCTCGTTTTTGATCTTGCGCTCCAGCGTGGTGCGGATCAGGCGCAGCTGGCTGTCGTGCTGCAACATCTCGCGGCTGATGTTCAGCGACAGGTCCTGGCTGTCCACAATGCCGCGCACAAAGCTGAAGTGGTCGGGCAGCAGGTCGGCGCATTTGTCCATGATCAACACGCCGCTGGCATACAGCTGCAGGCCCTTTTCATATTCTTTGGTATAGTAGTTGAACGGCGCGCGCGAGGGGATGAACAGCATGGCCGTGTACGTGGCCGTGCCCTCCGTCTTCGAGCGGATCACCTTCGCCGGGTCGCTCCAGTCGCCGAACTTGTCCTTGTAGAACGCGTTCACTTCCTCGTCGGTCACGTCTTTTTTGTCGCGCTTCCACATGGGCACCATGCTGTTGAGCGTCTCGTCCTCGGTGTAGCTCTCGTACTCGGGCGTCTTGTACTCGCCCTTCTCGTCCTTGTCGGAGCCCTCCACGATGCGCGATTTCTCGCGCAGCATCTTGATGGGGTAGCGGATGTAGTCGGAGTATTTTTTCACGATGCCCGCGATCGCAAAGTCGTCGAGGTACTCGTCGTATTTCTCCTCGTCCGTGTTCTCCTTGATGACGAGGATCACGTCCGTGCCGGCGGCGGCTTTTTCGCACGGCGTGACGGTGTAGCCCTCCACGCCCTTCGACTCCCATTTCCAAGCCTCGGCAGAGCCCAGCGCGCGGCTGATCACCGTCACCTTCGACGCCACCATGAACGCCGAGTAAAAGCCCACGCCGAACTGGCCGATCACATCCACGTTGTCGCTCTGCTCGTTGGCGAGCTTGAACTCGCGGCTGCCGCTTTTGGCGATGGTGCCGAGGTTCGCCTCCAGCTCCTCCTTCGTCATGCCGATGCCGTTGTCGGACACGGTCAGCGTGCGGCTGGCCTTGTCGAGCGAGATGCGGATGAACAGATCGTCCTTTTTCAGCGCGATGGAATCGTCCGTCAGGCTGCGGAAGTACAGCTTGTCCAGCGCGTCGCTGGCGTTGCTGACGAGCTCGCGCAGGAAGATCTCCTTGTGTGTGTAGATCGAGTTGATCATCAGGTCCAAAAGCCGCTTCGATTCGGCTTTAAACTGTTTTGTGGCCATAGAGCGGAATGCCTCCCGAATGAGTTTTAGCACTCTTAATATATGAGTGCTAATTTAGTGTACACCTTTTTTGCAAAACTTGCAAGAGGGCGGGGCAAAAAATTTGGCGCGCCGGCCAAAGAGCGTCCGCCGGGGCGCAAAAAAGGCCGGCGCGCGTGTCGAAGAACAAAGAAATTGCGCAAAATACTTGCGGAAAGGCTTCGTTTGCTGTAATATATGTAGAGTACAATGGTTTTGGTATACCGTGGCGGCGGTGCGCGTGGCCCCGGCCCGTGCGCGCCCGGCCGCCAGTGAAACTCCCGATCCTATATTTTGCAGAAGGCGGTGTTTTTTGTGCCCAAGAAGAACTTCTTTTCCGGCGCGTCCGAAGAGCAGCCCCGGCAGGGGCAGGCCCCTTCCTCCGACGGCTGGGAGGATGCGTTTGCAGGGATGCAAAAACTGAATTTATTTGACGAAGACCCCGACGTGAGCGAGCCCGAGCACGAGGACCTGGGCGCGACGCAGATGTTCGATCTGAACGCGCCCGCCATGCCCGGCGCGCCCGCCGCGGAGAAGCCGGCCGCGCCCGAGAGCAGCGCCAAGGCCAGCAAGACCGGGCGCGCCATCTTTGAAAACCTCTTCTCGTCCGACGACGAGGAGGAGGACGACGTGCCCCCGCTGATCCTGCCGGACAGCGCGCCCGAGGAGAGCGCCGTGCCGGACGTGATCTTGCCGGGCGATCTGTTCGAGACGCCCGCCGCGCCCGCCGCGCCTGCCGCGCCCGCACAGCCGGCCCCGGCCGCGCAGCCCGCGCCCGCCGTGCAGGAGCCGTCGCCCGTCTTTGAGGCGGCCCCCGCGCAGCCGGCCGATTTTGTCGTGGACACCCCCGCGGTGCCGGCGGACAGCGCGCCCGTGTTTGCGGCCGAGACGCCGTCCGCGCCTGTCGCGCCGCCGGCGGACGTCGCCGGCGATCTGCAGTTCCCCAAAACGGAAATGCCGCGCCGCACGGGCAAGATCAAGCCCATCGACTGGCACGCGAACGTGCTGGAGCAGAAGGAGAAGGAGGCTGCGGCCCGCGCGGCCGCCGCGCCGATCCCGCCCGTGGCGACCGTGCCGCAGGCGTCGCAGCCCGTGCAGCCCATCCAGCCGGTGGCCCCGGCGCAGCCCGCGGGCACGAACCCGGCATGGAAGCCGATTTTGGAAAACGCGATGAACGAGCGCGCCGCGCAGCCGCCCGTTTACGATGAGAACGCAGCCACGCGCGTGTTCATGCCGGACGGCGCGTCCGCGCCGCAGCCCGCTGCACCCGCCGCGTCTGCGCCCGCTGCCGCGGGCGGCGAGGACAGCCCGTTTGAGAGCGTGTTCGACACGCAGCCCGTCCCGCCCGCCGGCAAGCCCTCCGCGCAGGACATCGCCAGCAACCTCGCCGCCACGTTCGGCGCAGGGCTGGAGGATTCCGACACGTTCGATTTCGGTGACACGGACGACCTGTTCCAGATGGACCCGGACGCGACGAACCAGAACACGCCCGTCGGCGACACGACGGACGACTTCGGCGAGCTGTACGACGCCGACCCGGACGATGGGGACGGCGGCGACGGCGGCCGCCCGCCGCGCCGCGGCGCAGCCCCGGCCCGCCCGCACCGTGAGCAGGATTATCCCAGCTCCGGCGGGCCCAATCGCAAGATGCTGATTTTTATCGGCGCTGCGGCGATCCTGCTGGTGCTGCTGATTTTGTGCTACTTCCTGTTCTTCCGCGACTCCGACCACAAGGAGTCCGGCCTGCCCGCGTCCAGCTCCGTCAGCGCGTCGCAGGCGCTTTCCGACAGCACGTCGGCCCCCGTGTCCGAGAGCACGACGGAGCCGGCGGCGCCGGCCATCCCGCGCGACGAGTGGTACATGAAGCTCGTCAACCGCGAGAACGTGCTGGACGCCTCGTTCAGCCCGCCCGAGCTTGCCACGGTGGGCGGCCAGCAGGTGGACAGCCGCATCGCCGAGCCCTTGCAGCAGATGATCGACGCGGCCAAGGCCGAGGGCATCAATTTGCAGCTGACGGCCGGCTACCGCAGCTATGAGCGCCAGGCCGCCGCGTACAACAATGGCCAGGGCACGAGCGATTGCCCGCCGGGCGCGTCCGAGCACAACCTGGGCCTGTCGGTCGACATCCAGTCCGCCGAGGAGCACAGCTACAACACGGCCGCCTTCGAGGCGACGAGCGCGTTCACCTGGCTGCGCGACAACGCGGCCACCTACGGCTTCATCATGCGCTATCCCTCCGACAAGGTGGACGTCACGGGCTTCAGCTACGAGCCGTGGCACTACCGCTATGTGGGTGTGGAGCAGGCGCAGCTCATCAAGGCCAGCGGCCTGACGCTGGAGGAATATCTGGCGCAGGACGCCCCCACGGCCGCCGCGTCGTCGACGGTTACGGCCGAGAGCGGCGATCTGATCGGCTGAAAACCGCTGAAACAGCAGAAAGACACACAGCTCCCCGGCCGCTGCACAGCGGCCGGGGAGCTTTACATTTCTGCGTTTTGTTGCGATTTATCGGGGAGATAAAGCAAAATAGAGAAAACTAAATTGTGAATTCCTACAAAAAACGGCTCCTGGAGTTGACATATTGAACAGGAATGGTATATCATCTGCAACAGGACGAATATGGATGGAACGCAGCGTCACGCTGCTTTGCAATTTGTAGGAGGAAAAAGTATGAAAGTGAAAAAGATCGTTTCCGGCACGTGCTATCAGATCGCGGCGAAGGACGGCCGCGTTGTGGAGATCGCGGGGATGGACTGCAACAGCGGCGCCACCGTGCAGCTGTGGGAGAACGGCAACGGCGACAGCCAGAAGTGGCTGGCCGTCGAGGTGGAGACCGGCTGGTATAAGCTGCAGAACAAGATGAGCGGCAAGGTGCTGGACGTGATGAGCGCCGGCAGCGACAACGGCGCGCGCCTGCACGCGTGGGACTATGTCGGCAAGGACAACCAGCTGTGGGCCTTTGAGGCGGTGAAGGGCGGCTTCAAGCTGCGCTCCAAGCGCTCGGGCCGCGTGCTGGACATCGTGGACATGAGCGCGGAGAACGGCGCCCGCCTGCAGATCTGGGACGACGTCGACGGCGAGAACCAGGTGTGGGTCGTGACCGACGAGACCGCTGCGCCCGCGAAGAAGACGGCTGCGAAGAAGCCCGCCGCCAAGAAGGCCGCGCCCGCTGCGAAGGCCGCCGAGAAGAAGGCGGAGGCT
>DXGT01000040.1 GCA_019113785.1 Candidatus Ruthenibacterium merdigallinarum
ATTAATCGAAGATATCACTTTTGCAGATAGTCTCGGTCATAAAATAATAGCATTGAATGATGGTAGTTATATATTAATTGCCGATGGAAAGTCTACTCTCCACGGGGAAGCATACATGATTAAGGATGGTAAGCAGTGGCAAATTTGTAAGGATGGAGAATTCCTCGCTTTGTAATACCAAAATCATAGTTTAACCAATTCAATTTTGTCGAACAGACGCAAGGGCGCACTTCTATACACCCATTGGTGCATCATGCAGTCTGCGGTTTTGTACTGCACCAAAGCCTCCCCTGTGTAAGGGGAGGTGCCCCGCAGGGGCGGAGGGGTTGTCAATCCCTCAGTCAGCTTCGCTAACAGCTCCCTTTACACAAAGGAGCCTTTTCCTAAAACGGTATATCTTGCAAAAATCCGACCTATGATCGAAACCATAGGTCGGATTTAACTGTTTTACGAACACCGCCGGAAATGCCGGGGGCTTTTTGGCGTCCGGGCGCGGAATGTGCGGCGGCATCCGCAGAAACGCGCCCCGACCCGCTTGACGCCGCCGCGCAAAAATGCGCCTACGGGCAATGGAAAGGCGCCTCCGGCCCGCCTGCGGCGCAACATTGACCCGTCTCTCCGCCGCATTTCCTTCTTCCTTCAGACGCTTCCCCATAAGGCAGCAGGGCGCGGAAGACGGTTTCCGTCTTCCGCGCCCTGCTGTTTTATCTTCCATATGTTTTTTGCAACGGCTCTGCAAGCCCGTTTTCGCCGTGCTCGGCGGCGTGCGAAACGCTTTCTTTCATTTTCACGGCACGCGCGCCCATTCGCCTGTGTCAAGGAAATGCTGTGCGCCGCGCTCGGCGCTCTGCGTCACATCCGGCGGATAACCCATCGCCCGCAGCAGCGCGATGGCATTGCGCGTGGTGCACACGCCCGGCTGCAACAGGTAATCAAAATGCACCCGGCCGTCCTCCACGCTCTCGCAGAAATGGTAGTTGTCGAACTCCGGCTGCACCAGCGCGGGCAGCTCGGTGTCGTGCGTCGCGGCCAAACACAGCACGCGCGAGGCCGCCAGATGGCGCAGCACCGCCGCCGAGGCGGCCACGCGCTCGGCCGTATTCGTGCCGCGCAGGATCTCGTCGATCACGCACAGGCCGGCCCCGCCGCCGTCCGCAAGGTCAACCAGGCGCTTGAGGCTCAACACCTCGGCCACAAAGTAGCTCTCTCCCGCCGCGAGATCGTCGCCGACGGCCATGCTGGTGACGACCGGCCAGGCGAACTGCGGCAGCGCAAAACGGCGCGCGGCGCAGGTATACACGGTCTGCGCCAGCACGGCGTTCACTGCCGCCGCCTTTAAAAACGTCGATTTGCCCGACGCGTTTGAGCCTGTGAACAGCGCCCCGCGCGCAAAGCGCGCGCCGTTCACCACAGGGCGCGTCAAAAGCGGGTGGTACACGCCGTCCATCTCCAGCACTTCGCCGCA
Organism: Candidatus Ruthenibacterium merdigallinarum; assembly: GCA_019113785.1. Taxonomy (GTDB): domain Bacteria; phylum Bacillota; class Clostridia; order Oscillospirales; family Ruminococcaceae; genus Ruthenibacterium; species Ruthenibacterium merdigallinarum. The sequence goes on from DXGT01000040.1 coordinate 1,466, forward strand.
TTCCGGCTCGCACCAGTGCGGCAAGCTGGCGCGGAAGCTCGCCGTCGCACAGGCCATGTCCATTTCGCCCAGCAGCGCGCACAGGCGCACGGCGCAGGCGCGCTGTGCGCGCAGCACGCGCACCGCCCGCAAATAGGCCCGCACCGGGATCAGCAGCAGCATGCGCGCCCACTCCGTCAGGGTGTCCGCCTCCTCGCTGCGCGGCATCGACAGCTTCATGCGCGCCGAGACGAGCGGGCGCAGCGGCTGCGCCGCCTCTTCGAGCGCGGCGCACAGCTGCGGCGCGGCGCCCTCTTTCCGCAGGCGCTGCGCCAGCGCGCCGGCCATGTCCACCGCGCGCATCAGGTAGGCGAGCGACTCGCTCTTTCCCTCCAGCAGGGGTTTTGCGCGCTGGTACAAAAGCACGTTCAGGCAGCACGCGGCGATGAAGGCCGCCCCGCCCGCCGCCGAAAACAGGGCCAGCGGCAGCGCAGCCAGCGGCAGCCACGCGCACACGCGGTACACCGTCGGCGCGCGCAGCTGCGCGCTCTGGTCGGCAAAGACGAACGCCGGGTCCGCCCCGCGACGGCGGCCCAGCTTTGCGAACAGCAGCCGCACGTCAAAGCACAGCTGCGGCGACGCCTCCAGCATTTTGCACAGCGCGCGGCGCTTTTGCAGCGTCTCCTCGCCGCACATCTCGTGCAGCTGCGCGTACAGATACGCCTCGCCCAGCAAACTGCCGCACGCGTTCACGCGCGCGAACACCTCGTCCATGCCGAGGTCCTGCCATGTCTGTTCGTCCAGGCGCACGCCGCGCCCTGGCGCGCATTCGTACCAGCGCGGCGTGGCGAGGCCCGGGCCCGTGTCCACCGGCACAGCGCCGAAGCTGTCGCGCACGCGGCGGCGCAGCCATCGCGCGCGCCGGCGGCCGTCCAGCACGGCCCAGGCGACAAACAGCAGCGTGACGCCGGCCAGCACCGCCGGCAGCACCCATTGCTCCAACTCCCCTCGCCTCCTCTGCGCGCCGCTTTTTCCTCAGTATAGCACAGGCTGCCCATGCGCGGCAAGGCGGCGCGCTTGGGCATTTGTCGCAATGCGACGCCGGATGTGTTATATTACGAGAAAAGTACTACAAGTATCGGTGTACAAGCGACGGACTTTGATTTTGCACGGGAGTGTGATCGTATGATCGTCGCCATGGAATCCATCTTGCAGGTTCAAGGCGGCGAGCTATGGTTTCTGTTCTGGGCCGCCGGGCCGGCCGGCGGCTTTTTTGCATGCCGCGAACGGGAAAAACGCTCGCGCAGCGCGTGCCGCGCCGGGCACTTTCGCCCAGGGCGCGCCGCGCGCTCACGCCTCTCGCCGCGCGCAGGCCGGCGCGGGCTGCGCGATTTCTTCCAGCGCCGCCTGCGCCGCGTCTTCCAGCGCCGCCTGCGCCGCGTCTTCCAGCGCGGGCTGCGCCGGCGCGTCCGGCGCAAATTCCGTCATGTTCTCCCAATAGCGCATCGGGCAGTGCGTGCGCCGGCACGCGGGGTTTTCGCGCTGCGCAATGGCGATGGTGTCGTAAAACCGACGCCACAGCGCGCGGAACTGCGCCTCCGGCGCGTCCGGCGCGGGCAGCTCCAGCGCGTCCAGCGCAAACAGCCGCGCGCGCCCGCCTTCGCGCAGGAACGCCGCGCCGTGCGTTTTGTCCCAAATCAAAAAGGGCTGCACGCCCAACCGCCGGCAGAAGTGCCCGGCGATATACGGCAGCACAAAATTTTTCGGCGTGATCTGCGCCGTCAGCACGCCGCCGCTCTCCGAAAAGCGCACAAACCCCAGCAGCAAATGCGCCTCGTTCTTCAAATGGCGCTGCGCGTCGAACAGGGGCGACACCCACGCGTGCCCGCGCATGAAGTACGCCTGCTGCCCGAGCCGGTAGCCCATCAGCAAAAAGCGCAGGATCAGCCACTCCCTGTCCCGCGCGCAGGAGCAGAACACGTCCCGCACCAGCTCGGCGGCCTCGCGGCAAATCTTTTTCGGGATCGAGCGGTACACGCACTGCGCACGCCCGGCGTCCGTCTCGATCCAGCGGTCCTCCATCAGGCAGGGCTGCGCCTGCGCCTGCGCGCAGATGTCCGCGGGCACCTCGCGGCTGTACACGCTCTCGTACACGCAGCACAAAAGCCCGTCGAACGTGCCGTCGTACAAATATCTCACATTTGCCGTTCGATCCATGCCATTGCCTCCTGTTTTGCTTCGCGCGCGTCGGGCGCGGGGGAGAACATGCTCATCTGCTCACAGCCAAAGGCGAAGGCCTGCGGGTCCAACAGCGCGCCGGCCACCTGCGCGCGCGTGGCCGCGGCCGTGCCGCGCACGCCCCAGTCGGCGCAGAGGATGAAATGCCGCGCGCGCTTGAGCACGACGCCGATGCGCTTCAGATCCGCCAGCGTCAGCCGCGAAGCGCGCCGCGCCGCACAGATGCGCGCCGCGCTCTTCGCGCCGATGCCCGGCACGCGCAGCAGCATCTGGCGGCTGCACCGGTTCACATCCACAGGGAACTGCTCCAGATGGCGCAGCGCCCAGCTGCATTTCGGGTCGAGATACGGGCTGAAATTCGGCTCCTCCTCGCACAAAAGCTCCTCCGCCTCAAAGCCGTAAAAGCGCAGCAGCCAGTCGGCCTGGTACAGCCGGTGCTCGCGCAGAAGGGGCGGCGGCGTGCCGGGCGCCGGCAGCGCCCGGTCTGCCACAACGGGGATGTAGGCCGAGTAGAACACCCGTTTGAGCCCGTAATTGCGGTACAGCCCCTGCGTGAGGCGCAGGATCTGGTAATCCGTCTCGGGGCTCGCGCCCACGATCATCTGCGTGCTCTGGCCCGCAGGGGCGAATTTCGGCGCCGCGCGGTAGCGCACCAGCTCGTAGCGGTTCTCCTCAATGCCGATGCGCACCTGCCGCATCGGCCCCAGGATGCCCGCACGGCTCTTGTCGGGCGCGAGGAGGGACAGGCTGCGCTCGCTGGGCAGCTCGATGTTCACGCTCAGCCGGTCGGCCAGAAGGCCCAGCTCGCGCACAAGGCGCGGGTCGGCGCCGGGGATGGTTTTGGCGTGGATGTAGCCCGCAAAGCCGTACTCCTCGCGCAGAATGCGCAGCGCGGCGATCATGCGCTGCATCGTGTCGTCGGGGCTGCGCAGCACCGCGCTGGACAAAAACAGCCCCTCGATGTAATTGCGCCGGTAAAAGCCGATCGTCAGCTGCGCCAGCTCGCGCGGGGTAAACGCGGCGCGCGGCACGTCGTTCGAGCGCCGGTTCACGCAGTATTTGCAGTCGTACATGCAAAAATTCGTCATCAGCACCTTCAAAAGGCTGATGCACCGCCCGTCGGCGGAAAACGAGTGGCAGATGCCCGCGCTGACGCAGTTGCCCAGATGCACGCCGTCGCCCGCGCGGTACGTCCCCGAGGACGTGCACGCCACGTCGTATTTCGCGCTGTCGGCCAAAATCGTCAGCTTTTCCATCAGGTCCATCGCGTCCGCCTCCCCTCGCCCCTGCCGGGCGTCTCCCGTGAAAAAAGGTGCAAAAAAGAAAGGCCTGCCCCGCAGCGCGCCCCGCAAAGGGCACGCCGGCAGGCCTTTTTGCCGTCCGCAGCTTCAAATATTGCCGCGGGTACTATTGTGATTTAA
>DXGT01000041.1 GCA_019113785.1 Candidatus Ruthenibacterium merdigallinarum
AAAAAAGCAGGAGATACGCTCCTTGCGGAACGATCTCCTGCTTCATAAGGCTTTTGTTTTCGCTTGCGATTCTTGTTCCTTGTGTGCTCCTTGCTTGCTCCTTACAGAGTAAAACGGAACACTTCTGAGGAACTCTCACAACTCCAAAACCATCCAATTTTCTGCAAAACAGCGTCCAAAGACGTACTGAAAAGCAGGGAAAGGTAAGTGAAATCAGCGCTTGCTGAACTGCGGAGCGCGACGGGCAGCCTTGAGGCCGTATTTCTTGCGCTCCTTCATGCGCGGGTCGCGCGTGAGGAAGCCGGCTTTTTTCAGGGCCGGGCGCAGGTTTTCGTCGTACACCAGCAGCGCGCGGGACAGGCCGTGGCGGATGGCGCCGGCCTGGCCGGACACGCCGCCGCCGGACACGCGCACCACAACGTCAAACTTGCCCTCGAGCTCGGTGAGCGCCAGGGGCTGGCGCACGATGAGCTTGAGCGTCTCCAGACCGAAATAATCGTCGATGTCGCGGTCGTTGATGGTGACCTTGCCGGTGCCGTTATACACGCGGACACGGGCGACAGAGTTTTTGCGGCGGCCGGTGCCGTAGAAATAGGGTTTCGTCTCGTACATTTCCAGTGCCTCCTCTTACAGCGTGTATGCTTCGGGCTTCTGTGCGGCGTTGGCGTGCTCGGCGCCCTTGTAGACGCGCAGGCGGCGCAGCGCGGCCGCGCCCAGGCTGTTGCCGGGCAGCATGCCCTTGACGGCCAGCATCATGGCCTTGTCGGAGTTCTCGGCCATCAGCGTCTTGTACTGGATGGCTTTCATGCCGCCGATCCAGCCGCTGTGGTGATAGTAATACTTCTTGGTCAGCTTATTGCCGGTCAGCACGGCCTTGTCGCAGTTGATGATGACGACGTGGTCGCCGCAGTCGACATTGGGCGTGAAGGTGACCTTGTTCTTGCCGCGCAGCAGAACGGCGGCGGTGGCGGCGACACGGCCGAGGGGCTTGCCCGCGGCGTCGATCACATACCACTTGCGCTCTACGTTTCCGGCTTTTGCAAGCGTGGTGCTCATGTGCTTTTCCTCCTAAAATCTATCGTTCAGTCGATCGTTCTCCTGTTTTCAGGCGCAAGTAAGATTATACTCAAAAGCCCCGCGCGCGTCAAGGCCTTTTTCGCAAATTTTTAATTTACAATTCGCATTCTCCCGTTTTCTCCCGTTTTCTCACTTATGCTCTCGTTTCCTTTCATGCGATTTTTCATTTTGACGCCGCCGGCGGCGCTTTTCCCGTTTACGAAACGCGCGAAAACGATTATACTATATAGGTAGAACCATCTGAAAAGGGGCCTTTTTCCATGAATTTTGAACGTCGCTGCTGGGCCGAGGTCGACCTGGGCGCTTTGCGGCACAATTATCATCTGATCGAGCAGGCGGCGGCCGGCGCGCGCGTGATGTGCGTGGTGAAAGCCGACGCCTACGGCCACGGCGACGCGGCCGTGGCCAGCCTGCTGGAGCGCGAGGGCGCCGCGGCGTTCGCGGTGTCCGGCTTTGAGGAGGCGGTGCGCCTGCGCCGCACGGGCCTGGCCGCGCCCATCCTCATCCTGGGCTACACGGGCGTGCGCAACGCCGCCGCGCTGGCCATCAACGGCGTGACGCAGACGGTGTTCTCGGCGGAGTATGCGCGCAGCCTGGCCGCCGAGGCCCAGCGCACGGGCGTGACGGTGCGCGCGCACCTGAAAGTGGACACCGGCATGGGCCGCATCGGCTTTTCCGCCGTGGACGACCTCGACGCCGCCGTCGACGAGATGGACGAGGTGTGCCGCCTGCCGGGCCTTTCCGTAAAGGGCATTTTCACGCATTTCGCCGCCGCCGACTCGAACGAAGAAGCCGACCGCGCCTACACCCGCCGCCAGTACGAGCTGCTGTGCGAAGCCATCCGCCGGCTGCGCGCGCGCGGCCACAAGCTGGAGGTCTGCCACTGCTGCAATTCGGCGGGCACGGTGGCCCTGCCGGAATACCACATGGACATGGTGCGCCCGGGCATCATCCTGTACGGCGAAAACCCCTCCGCCGACGTCGCGCTGCCGGGCCTTGTGCCCGCCATGCGCCTGAAGGCCGTGGTGTCGATGGTGAAATGGGTGCGCCCCGGCGACAAGATCAGCTACGGCTGCACGTTCACGGCCGAGCGGCCCATGCGCCTGGCCACGCTGACCATCGGCTACGCCGACGGGTACCCGCGCGCGCTGTCCGGCAAGGGGCGTGTGTCGCTGCACGGCAAGCCCGCCGCCGTGGTGGGCCGCGTGTGTATGGATCAGATGATGGTGGACGTCACCGACATCCCCGAGGCGGCCGCGGGCGACGTGGCCGTCGTCTTCGGCGACGGCACGGCGCACAGCGTGTGCGAGATCGCCGCCGCGGAGGGCACCATCAACTACGAGGTGCTGTGCGACATCGGCCGCCGCGTGCAGCGCGTGTATGTGGACGGCGGCGCGGAAGTGGACGTTGTGAACTATCTTGAGCATCAGGAGGCAAAAAAATGAAAAAGCTGCTGGTCGTTGTGGACTATCAGACCGATTTCGTCACGGGCGCGCTGAAAAACCCCGCCGCGGCCGCGCTGGAGGAGGCCATCGCCGACAAGGTGGAGCGCCATCTCGCCGAGGACGGCGCAGTGATCTTCACGCTGGACACGCACCCCGAAAACTATCTTGAAACGCGCGAGGGCCGCTTTCTGCCCGCGCCGCACTGCATCCGCGGCACGGACGGCTGGATGCTGTACGGCCGCCTGCGCGAGTATCAGGACGGCGTGCGCGACAACGTGTACTTTGTGGAAAAGCCCACGTTCGGCGCAGCGGCGCTGCCGGGCGCGGCGCTGGCCGCCTGCGGCGGCGAGCCTGCGTCCATCGAGCTGTGCGGCGTGGTGACGAACATCTGCGTTCTGTCGAACGCGGTGCTGCTGCACTCGCATTTCCTCAACTGCCCCATCACCGTGCACGGCAGCCTTTGCGCCGCCGCGGACGAAGAGGCCCACAAAGCGGCGCTCGGCCTCCTTGCGGGGCTGGGCATCGGCGTCGGCTGAGCGGGCGCGCCCGGCCGCGGGCCTCGAGCCGCTTATTAGAACTGTAAATTGAACCGCGCTTTTGCGCGGCGAAGGAGGTCACCTGAAATGTATACTGTCACAAAAGGGACGCTGGGCGCGTACGAATGCTACACGCTGGCCGACACGGACGCCGGCACCACGGCCGTCATCGTGCCCGAGAAGGGCGGCATGGCCGTCAGCCTGACGAAGGGCGGCGAGGAGTTCTGCTGGCTGCGCCACCCGAACTTCGAGCAGCCGGAGCGCCCGCGCTGCGGCGTGCCCATCTGCTTCCCCGTGTGCGGCCCCACGCCGGACGAGGGCAACGAGTTTTTGGGCGCGCGCTACCCCATGACGGTGCACGGGCTGCTGCACTCGGTGCCCTGGCACTATGACGGCGAGGACACGCACGACGGCGCCAGCCTGACCGTCGCCGTGCACGACGACGCCGAGACGCGCAAGAGCTATCCCTTCGCGTTCCGCGTGCGCGTGACGTACACGCTGCGCGGCGCAAAGCTGTGCGTGGCGCAGACCTATGAGAACACGGGCAGCGAGGCCATGCCGTTCTCGTTCGGCTTCCACCCGTATTTTTCCATCACCCATGTGGACAACCTCGTGTGGGATCTGCGCGCCGAAAACGTGCGCGACGCCGCCACCGGCGCGCTGACGCCGTTTGCCGGCGTGGACTTCCCCTACGACGCCGACCAGACCACCCGCCACTACGCCGGCGTGCAAAGCCCCATGTCCTTTTGGGACAAGGGCAACGGCCACCGCGTGACCGTCGCGTTCGACCGCCACTTCACGAACGCCGTGCTGTGGCAGCAGGGCGCCGAGCGCTTTGTGTGCATGGAGCCGTGGAACGGCTATCCCGGCAGCCTGCGCGGCGCGCACGAGACGCTGCCCGCGGGCGAGAGCCTGCACGCCGAATTCACCATCGAGTGGGACAAGGCGTGACGCCCTGCCCCGGCGTCCCGGCGCGGTTGAAACGCGCGCGGCAAGAGGAAAACACAGAAAAACAGGTGGCGGGCCGCGGCTCTCCTCTTTTTTGAGAGGGGCCGCGGCCCGCTTTTTCTGTTTTCCCCTTCTGTTTTCGCTTTCGCGCCCGGCCGGGCCAAAGCGCGCGCAAGGCAAAGCGCGGCGCGCCGCAGCGCGGGACGGTGCGCCGAGTGACGCCACATCGTAGGCCGCCGCGCCCCGCGCGGGACGGCGCGGCGCAGCGCCCGAATCGCCGCGCGTCACTGGCCCGCCAGTGGCACGTAACCCGTTTTTTCGATCAGCGCCTGGCCCTCCTCGCCGCACAGCCAGTCGAGCAGCGCCTGTGTCTCGGCCGACGGCTCGCCGGCCGTCACGGCGTACACCTCCACCGTGAAGGGGTAGCTGCCGTCGCGGATGGCCTGCGCCGTGGGCGCGGCGCCGTCCACGGCCAGCAGGCGGATCTCGTCGCTGGGGGCCATCTCGGTGGCGAACCAGCGGAACGAATAGCCGATGGCGCCGGGGTAATTCCGGTAGCTGGCCACCTGCTCGATGACGCCCGCCATGCCGGACACCACCTCTTCGCGCAGGGGCGCGGCCATTTCGCCGCCCTCCATCACCGCGGCCTGCATGATCGTCTGGCTGCCGGAACCCTCGGGCCGCTGGAACGCGAGGATGGCCTCGTCCTCGCCGCCCAGCTGCGCCCAGTTCGTCACCTCGCGCCGGTAGACAGCGCGCAGCTGCCGCGCCGTCAGCGAGGAGACGGGGTTGTCGCGGTGCACGAAAAACACGAACGCCTCTTTCGCAATGGGCGTCAGCGTGAACTCGACGCCCGCCTCGGCCGCGGCCTGCACCTGCGCGGGCGAGGGCTGCGCGCCGAAGAACACGTCGATCTCGCCGTCGATCAGCCGCTCATAGGCGCGCGGCGTCGTGTGGCAGGCGACCAGCGCCTGCGCGCTCTCTTCGTCCAGCCCCGCATACACCGCCTGCGCGACGGCCGCATACACGGGGTACGCCGCCGTCGCGCCGTCCAGCCGCGGCCAGTTTTCGCCGATCGTCAGCGAGGGCGGCGCATCCGGCGCGGCCAGCCGGTTTTCCCGGGAAAACGGGCGGTAGACGGACAGGTCCAGCGTGTCGCGCACCTGTGCGACGCCGGGCTCGGCGCGCCCCAGCACCTGCGCGCTGCGCGCCGCAAGCTGCGCCGCCGCGCCGCCCAGCGCCAGCGTGCACACGCACAGCGCCGCCAGCGCCCTGCGGCCCGCGCGGGCGGGCTTTCGGCGCGCGCCGAAGGCAAGGCCGCCCATCGCCGCGGCCGCCGCGGCCGCGGCCAGCGCGAGGAAGTACGCCTGCGCGCCGCCCATCATCAGCAGCACGCTGCACAAAAACCACGGCAGCGTCATCGCGAAAAAGACGGCCCACCCGCCGCCGTCGTAGCTGCCGTGCGAAAGCGCCATGCCCAGCACCCACGCCAGCACATTGTACAGCGCCGCGCCCCACACGGGCGCAAAGCGCGCGCCCCAGGTGTCCGGCAGTTTCGCCTTCGCGCCGAACAGCACCCACAGCCCGAAGACGAGCGCCGCGGGCACAAGGCACACGAGCGCGGCCACCGCGCCGCCCGGCAGCGCCGGCAGCACGGCCGCGGCCCATACGCCCGCCAGCGCGCCCGCCGTCGTCAGCACGGGCGTCGCCAGCAGCATCAAAAGCGCCGCCTTCACACAGTAACCGAACCGTTTCACACGCTTTCCCCCTCTCTTTGCGCGCCACAGCGCCGCGCGGATCTGCGCAAAACGCGCCACAGCGCCGCGCGGCTTTGCGGCCGGGCCGCGCGGCCCTGCCGCTAAGAAAAGAAGGCGGCCGCGCCCTGTCCCCACGGGGAAAGGCGCGGCCGCCGGTGTTTTTCGCCTGCGGTTTCCCGCTTTTCTTTTGGCAGATCGCTCAGCGCTGCACGCGGCCGGAGCCGTCGCCGCCCGCCAGCTTCTCAACCTCGGCCACGGTGACGTGGTTGAAGTCGCTCTCGATGGAGTGCTTGAGCGCGGAAGCGGCCACCGCGAACTCGACGGCCTCCTGCGTGCTCTTGCCGGTCAGCAGGCTGTAGATCAGGCCGCCGCCGAAAGAGTCGCCGCCGCCGATGCGGTCGATGATGTGCAGGTGATACAGCTTCGAGAAGCAGTACTCGCCGGAAGCCACGTCGTACAGCATGGCGCTCCAGTCGTTGTCGAACGCGGATTTGCTCTCGCGCAGGGTGATGGCCACCTTCTCAAAGCCGAACTTGTCGGCCAGCTGCTTGGCAACGGACTTGTAGCCCTCTTTGTTCAGCTCGCCGGCGCTGATGTTCGTGTTCTCGGCCTCGATGCCGAACACGTCCTTCGCGTCCTCCTCGTTGGAGATGCACACGTCGACGTACTGGCACAGCTCGGTCATGGCGGCGCGGGCCTGCTCACGCGTCCACAGCTTGCCGCGGTAGTTCAGGTCGCAGCTGATCTTCGCGCCGGCCTTCTTGGCGGCCTTGCAGGCCTCCACGCACAGGGCCACGACATTGGGGCCCAGCGCCGGGGTGATGCCGGTGAAGTGGAACCAGTCCACGCCCTCGAAGATCTTCTCCCAGTCGAAATCGCCGGGCTGGGCGTCCGCGATGGCGGAGTGCGCGCGGTCATACACGCACACGCTGGGACGCTGGGAAGCGCCCTTCTCGTTGAAGTAGATGCCCACACGGTCGCCGCCGCGCACGATCTTGCCCGTGCCGACGCCGTAGCGGCGCAGGCTGTTCACCGCCATCTGGCCGATGACGTGCTTGGGCAGCTTCGTGACGAAGTCGACGTCGATGCCGTAGTTCGCCAGCGACACGGCCACGTTGGCCTCGCCGCCGCCGAAGGTGGCCTCGAAGGAATCGCACTGCACAAAACGCAGGTAATCGTACGGCTGCAAACGCAGCATGATCTCGCCAAAGGTAACAACTTTAGACATGGTGATCGTTTCTCCTTTTCTTTCTGTTCGCTTTGTATCGCTTACTGGGGGCGCAATGTATGCAAACGGCGCTTATTTCTGCACCAGGTGCACCGCGAAGCCGGCGATCTCCTCTTTGAGGTAGATGGCGATCAGCTTGCCGTTCTTGACAACGCGGGAGTCCTCGTCGAACTCGACGCCGCGGGCCTTCAGATGGGCGACGGCGCGGTCGATGGTGTTGGTGCCCACGGCGATGTGGCCGTACTTGCCGCGGCCGGGCTTCTTGTTCAGCTCGATGGTGCGGTTGCCCGCGAAGATCGAGGAATTGCCGACGTTGTAGTCAAAGCCGAACAGCGCCGCGAACGTCTTGGCGGCCTTGAGGGCCTCCTCCTCGTTGTCGCAGTTGATGCCGACGTGCTTGAACTCGAGGCCCAGCATCGTGTCGACGGCCTCGCGCGTCAGGCGCTCGATCTCGTCCCACTTCTCGGCTTCGATCAGGTCTTTCTTCACCATCCAGGTGCCGCCGCACGCGACGATCTTGTTGAAGGAGATGTAATCCAGCAGGTTCTTCGCGTTCACGCCGCCCGTGGGCATCCAGCGCAGGTTCGCATACGGGCCCGCGACGGCCTTCAGCTTGGCGACGCCGCCGTTCTGCTCGGCCGGGAAGAACTTCACAACGTCGAGGCCCATGCTCATGGCCTGCTCCATCTCGCCGGGCGTGGCGGTGCCGGGCATCATCAGCATGCCCTTGTCGATGACATATTTCGTGATCTCGGGGTTGAAGCCCGGGCTCACGATGAACTGGACGCCCGCAGCGATGGCGCGGTCGGCCTGCTCCTTCGTCAGGACGGTGCCGGCGCCCACCAGCATCTCGGGCACTTCCTTGACGATGCGGCGGATGGCCTCCTCGGCGGCGGCGGTGCGGAAGGTGACCTCCGCGGCGGGCAGGCCGCCCTTCACCAGCGCCTTGGCCAGGGGAACGGCCTTCTCCGCGTCGTCGATGGCGATGACGGGCACGATGCCGATCTCATAGATCCTCTGCACTACTTCGTTCATGGTTCGCTCGCTCCTTTTCATTGGTGCGCGCCGTTCCGCATGGCGGAATGGCGCTTACTACCATTCTTCACTTAAATTATAATGTTCCTCGCGGCGTTGTCAATGGCCTCGCGCGCGTTTTTCTAAAGAAAAAGCGCGCGCCGCACCCTTTTTGCGCAAAAAAGCTCTTGCGCGGGGAACGAAAATAGCGTACAATACAACCATTATGGATTTCGCATCGTGGAACGCGCAGAAAAGTTGAGGCATTCTTTATGGAAAACGCGACCGGCGGCGTGCAGAGCGTCGCACGCATCTTCAAGTTGATCGAGGTCTTGTGCGCCCATCCCGGCGGCGCCAGCCTGCAGGCCATCAGCGCGCAGAGCGCCCTGGCCAAAAGCACCACGCACCGGCTGCTGGCCAGCCTGGTGGCGCTGGGCTACGCCGTGCAGGACGCCGACACCGGCCACTACCGCCTGACGCTGAAAATGTTCGAATTGTCCAGCGGCATCGTCAGCGGCATGGACGTGATGAGCGCGGCAAAGCCCCATCTGGACGCGCTGGCGCGCCGCACGGGCGAGGCGGTGCACCTGGTCATCCAGGACGGCGTGGATGTAGTATACGTGTACAAGGCCGAGCCCGGCGTGCCGGCGCAGCGGCTTTCGAGCTATGTGGGCCGGCGCACGCCGATGTACTGCACGGGCGTGGGCAAGGCCATCCTGGCCACGCAGAGCTACGGCGAGGCCGAGCGCGTGTGGCAGAAAAGCCGCATCCGCGCCGTCACGCAGCACACCATCACCGATTTCGACGCCTTCATCGAGCAGCTCAAGCGCGTGCGCCGCGCGGGCTACGCCGTCGACGACGAGGAGAACGAGCCGGGCATCCGCTGCGTGGCGCTGTCGGTGCCGTCCATCAGCGGGCGCGCCGAGGCGGCGTTCAGCATCTCGGGGCCGTCCTCGCGCATGACGCCCCCGCGCCTGCGCGAGCTGGCCGACATCGGCCTTGCCGCCCGTGGCGACATCCTGCGCAGCCTCGGCTGGAAGTAAAGCCGCCCCTGTGCAAAGCAAAGCGCCGCGCCGGTTGACACCGGCTGCGTAACCTTTATAATATAGGAAGTGCCTTTTGCGCGAAAATGCGCGAAAGAGCGAGGAAAGGAAGCATTTTTCTATGGCAAAGCCTCTGCTGCCCGTGCTGATCGGCGCGGATATGAACTGCTATTCGGTGGCGCGCGCCTTTCATGAGGCGTACGGCGTGCAAAGTCACGCCTTTGGCCGCTGGGCCATGGGCGACACGATGTATTCGCGCATCGTGCGCTGCACCTATGTGCCCGACGTGGACGACCCGGACGTGCTTTTGCGCACCGTGACCGACTTTGCAAACGCCCACAAGGACGCCGTCTGCGTCGTGCTGGGCTGCACGGACGATTACGCCAGCCTGCTGATCGACCTGCGCGACCGGCTGCCCGAAAACTGCGTCGCGCCCTACATCACGCCGGCGCTGCGCGACCGGCTTGTCTCGAAGGCCGACTTCTACGCGATGTGCGACGAGTACGCCATCCCCTACCCCAAAACCGTCGTGGCCGCGGGGCCGATGGACGAGGCGTCCCTGCGCGAGGAGGCGCTGGGCTTTTCCTATCCCATCATCGTCAAGCCCTCGTCGAGCATTCTGTACTGGAAGCACCCGTTCGACGGCATGAAGAAGGTGTACACGGCCCAAAGCCCCGCCGAGGCCGCGTCCATCCTAAAAACCATCTACGCCGCCGGCTACCCCGACCGCGTCATTTTGCAGGACCGCATCCCCGGCGACGACAGCTTCATGCACGTGCTGACGGCCTACTGCGACAAAAACGCCCAGGTGAAGATGATGTGCCTCGGGCATGTGGGCCTTGAAGAGCACACGCCCAAGGCCCTCGGCAACCACGCGGCCATCATCACGGAATACAACGAGCCGCTGATGACGAAACTCAAGACGTTCCTCGAGGCCGTCGGCTACACGGGCTTTGCGAACTTCGATATCAAGTACGACAGCCGCGACGGCAGCTACCGCGTGTTCGAGATCAACCTGCGCCAGGGCCGCTCGAACTACTATGTGACGGGCGCGGGCCACAACATCGCGCGCTATGTCGTGGAAGACCGCGTGCTGGGCCGCGACCTCGGTGAATGCGTGATGAACCGCGCCGAGACGTTCTGGCACAGCGTGCCGCGTGCCGTGGTGTACCGCTATGTGCGCGACGCGGCCTTTGTGGAAAAGGCGCGCAGCCTGGCAAAGCAGGGCAAGGAGACGTGCACCTTCCGCTACAAAAAGGACCTGCGCTTCAACCCCCGCCGCTTTGCCTACTATCTTGTGCACATGCAGCGCTATTTCAAAAAGTTCAAGACCTATTACAGCAAATAAGCCAAACGCGGCTTTCCCGCGCGGCACGCGGCCGCGTGAGGGAAATCCCGCGCAGACGGCGCGGCGACATGAGAGCGCAAACGTTTTGCGGCTTTTCTTGTGGAACCGCGCAAAGGAAAGGGAGACCTGTATGCCAGCACCGCGCGTTCTGGGCATTCTGGGCGGCCTCGGCCCCATGGCCACCGTCTATTTTTACGAGATGCTCACCCGCCACACCAAGGCGTCCTGCGACCAGGACCACATCGACGTCATCATCAACTCCCGCGCCTCCACGCCGGACCGCACGCGCTTCATTTTGGGCCAGAGCGACGAAAACCCGTTCGACATCATGGCCGGGGACGCCGCGCGCCTTGTCACCTTCGGCGCGGACGTGCTGGCCATCCCGTGCAACACGGCCCATTATTTTTACGACCGGCTGAACGAGAGCATCCATGTGCCCATCCTGAACATGGTGGAGCAGACGGTGCTGGAGGCAAAGCGCCGCGGCTGCCGTAAAGTGGGGCTTTTGGCCACCACGGGCACCATCTGCACGCACACCTACGCGCGCGCGTGCGAAAAGCACGGCCTTGCGTGGGCCGCGCCGGACGAGGCCGGGCAGGCCGACATCATGGACGTGATCTACGGCGACATCAAGCAGGGCCGCCGCGCCGACATGGCGAAGTTCGGCAGCGTGGTGCGCCGGCTGCAGGCCGAGGGCTGCGAGCGCATGATTTTGGGCTGCACGGAGCTGTCGCTCGTGAAAAAGGAAGAGCATCTGAACGCAATGTACATCGATTCCATGGAGGTGCTGGCCAAAAACGCCATCGAGACGTTCGGCCGCACGCCCATCGGCTTTGAGGAGGAGTGAGGGATATGTGCGGATTTGTCGGCTTCACCGGCATGATCGACGCGAGGGAGGCTGTTTTGCAGCGCATGATGGACCGCATCGTCCACCGCGGCCCCGACATGGGCGGCCGGTATCTGGACGACGGCGTGGCGCTGGGCTTCCGGAGGCTGTCGATCTTGGATCTGTCCGAGGCGGGCGCGCAGCCCATGTCCAGCGAGGACGGCGGCGTCACCGTGGTGTTCAACGGCGAAATCTACAATTTCATGGAGCTGCGCAAGGAGCTCGAGACCCTGGGCCACCGCTTCCACTGCGGCGCCGACACGGAGGTGCTGGTGCACGGCTACGAGGAGTGGGGCGACGGCCTTGTGCACCGCCTGCGCGGCATGTACGGTTTCGTCATCTGGGACAAGCTGCGCGGCCGCCTGTTCGGCGCGCGCGACATCTTCGGCATCAAGCCGTTCTATTATTACCCCATCCCCGGCGGCGAGGGCCTGCTTTTCGGCAGCGAGATCAAGAGCTTCCTCGACCATCCGAAGTTCCGCAAAGCCGTGAACGAGAACGCGCTGCGCCCGTACCTGACGCTGCAATATTCCGCCACAGACGAGACGTTCTTCAAGGGCGTGTACAAGCTGCCCGCGGCGCACTGCTTTGTGTACGAGAACGGCCGCATGGACATCCGCCGCTATTGGGACTGTAAATTTGAGGACCGCGAGAGCGATTTCGAGGCCTGCGCCGACAAGCTGGACGCGAAGGTGCACGAGTCGGTGGCGGCGCACCGCATCGCCGACGTGAAGGTGGGCGCGTTTTTGTCCGGCGGCGTCGATTCCAGCTACATCACCGCCTGCCTCATGCCGGACAACACGTTCAGCGTCGGCTTCGACTATCACAAATTCAACGAGACGAACTACGCGGCCGAGCTCAGCGAAAAGCTGGGCGTGACGAACTACCGCCGCCTGCTGACGGCCGACGAGTGCTTTGACGCCTTCCCGGACATCCAGTACCACATGGATGAGCCGCAGTCGAACCCGTCGAGCGTGCCGCTGTGGTTTTTGGCCAAGCTCGCGCGCGAGCACGTGACGGTGGTGCTGTCGGGCGAAGGGGCGGACGAGCTGTTCGCCGGCTACGAGTGGTACGCCGACACGCCCGCCATGGCGAAGTTCAAAAAGCGCGTGCCGCTGGCCGCGCGGCGCGCCATGGCCGCGGCCGCGAAGAAGCTGCCGTATTTCAAGGGCAAGCACTTCCTGCTCAAATGCGCCGAGCGCCCGGAGGACTGGTTCCTCGGCCAGGCGCTCGTGTTCCCGGAGGACGAGGCCGAGGCCGTGCTCAAGCCCGCGTACCGCGCCGGCGCGCAGCCGCACGAGATGGCGGAAAAGTACTACGCGCGCGTGCAAAACGCCGACGAGGTGACGAAAAAGCAGTACCTCGACATGAACATGTGGCTGCCCGGCGACATCCTGCTGAAGGCCGACAAAATGTGCATGGCCCACAGCCTTGAGCTGCGCGTGCCGTTCCTCGACAAAGAGGTGATGACCTTCGCCGAGGGCATCCCCACGCGCTTCCGCGTACAGGGCACGGACACGAAGGTGGTGCTGCGCCACGCCGCGAACAAGACCCTGCCGGACGAGTGGGCCAACCGCCCCAAAAAGGGCTTCCCGGTGCCCATCCGCTTCTGGCTGCGCGAGGAGAAGTATTACAACATCGTCAAGGAATATTTCACAAGCGATTTCGCGGCCGTCTTTTTCGACACCGGCGCGCTGATGAAGCTGCTGGACGACCATTTCCACGAAAAGGCCGCCAACCAACGCAAAATCTGGACTGTGTTTACGTTCCTCGTCTGGTACAAACGCTTCTTCGTGGACGAGAAGTAAGCACGTCTCTGTACGCCGCGCCGGGGCCTGCACCAGGCCCCGGACCCCAACGGGGACCGTGTTTACGTTCCTCGTCTGGTACAAGCGCTTCTTCGTGGACGAAAAGTAAACTGCAAAGCACAAAGGAGGTGCGGCTCTTGCGCGCACATTCCCCCAAACGCCTGCTCAAGCGCGCGGGGCTCATTGCGCTCGGCATGGCGTGCGGCTTTGCGCTGGGCTTTGCGCTGGGCGCTTTCGCCGACAGCGCGCCCGGGCGCCGCGAGGCCCTGCCTGCGCTGCTCGCCGCTTTTGGCTGTGCGGCGCTGTGCATGCCGCTCCTCGTGCTGCTGCACGAGGCAGGGCACCTGGTATGCGGCCTTTTGACGGGCTACCGCTTTGTGTCGTACCGCATACAGAGCCACGTGTGGTACCGCCGCGGCGGCAAGCTGTGCCGCGGGCGCTATCTCATTCCGGGCACGGGCGGGCAATGCCTGATGGCCCCGCCGCAGACGGAGGAGCGGTTTCCCTTCGTGCTGTACAACCTCGGCGGCGGGCTGTTCAACATCGTGCCCGGCGCGGCGCTGCTGGCCTGCACTTCCCCGTACGGCGGCTTTTTCCCGGCATTTCTCTGGTGTTTCGGGCTGCTGGGCGCGCTGCTGGGCGTCATCAACCTGCTGCCGCTGCCCGGCATGGCTACGGACGGGCGCAACCTGCTGACGGCGCTGCGCAGCCGCGCGGCGCGCCTTGCCTTCTGGCGCTCGCTGGCCGTGAACTGGCAGGCCACGGAGGGCGTGCGCCTGCGCGACATGCCGGCGCAGTGGTTCGCCCCGCTGCCGGCGGGCGAGACGGGCGCGCTGGGCGCGGGCTGCGCTGTTCTGGCGGCGGCGCGCCTTGCCGACGAGGGGCGCACCGGCGAAGCGCTGGCCGCCTATGACGCGGCGCTGCGCACGCCGGGCCTTGTGCCCGTGCAAAAGTGCGAGGCCGTGTGTGACCGCACGCTGCTGGCGCTGGCGCTGGGCGACGCCGCGGCCGCCGCGGCGCTGGACGCGCCCGATGTCCGCCGCTACCGCAAGGCCACGGCAAAACTGCCCGCGCGGCTGGCGCTGGCTGCGGCCGAAGCGGCGTCGCGCGGCGAGCGGGACGCGGCGGCTGCCGCCTGCAAGGCCTTTGACGCCGCGGCCGCCCGGTATCCGGCGGCGGGCGAAGTGCCCCTGTACCGCGAGCTGATGGAAAAAGCCCTGGCCGCGTATGCGGCCCCTGTCACATGATCAACGCAGGTCTCATTTGCCTGTGAGGAAAGGAAACATCGCAATGGACAAGAAAACCTATTACATCACCACGCCGATCTACTATCCCAGCGACAAGCTGCACATCGGCCACAGCTACACCACGGTGGCGTGCGACGCGCTGGCGCGCTACAAGCGCATGCAGGGCTATGACGTCATGTTCCTGACGGGCACGGACGAGCACGGCCAGAAGATCCAGGACAAGGCCGCCGCGAAGGGCGTGACGCCGAAGGCCTATGTGGACGAGATCGTCGAGGGCAAGGGCGGCGTGAAGGACCTGTGGAAGCTGATGGACATCAGCTACGACCGCTTCATCCGCACCACGGACGACTACCACGTCGAGAGCTGCCAGAAGATCTTCCAGAAGCTGTACGACCAGGGCGACATCTACAAAAGCGTGTACAAGGGCCACTACTGCAAGCCCTGCGAGAGCTTTTGGACGGACAGCCAGCTGAAGGACGGCAAGTGCCCGGACTGCGGCCGCGACGTGTACGAGGCCGAGGAGGAGGCCTATTTCTTCAAGACGAGCAAATATGCCGACCGCCTTTTGAAGCTGTACGAGGACGTGCCGAACTTCATCCAGCCCGAGAGCCGCAAGAACGAGATGATCGCCTTCATCAGGCAGGGCCTGCAGGACACCTGCGTCTCGCGCACCACGGTGCCGTGGGGCATCCCTGTGCCCTTCGACCCCAAGCACACGATGTACGTGTGGGTGGACGCGCTCTCCAACTACATCACGGCGCTGGGCTACGGCAACGAGACCTATCACGACTACGACAAGTTCTGGCCGGCGGACATCCACATGGTGGGCAAGGAGATCTTGCGCTTCCACACCATTTTGTGGCCCGCGATGCTGATGGCGCTGGACCTGCCGCTGCCCAAACGCGTGTTTGGCCACGGCTGGCTGCTGCTCGAGGGCGGCAAAATGTCGAAGTCGAAGGGCAACGTGGTGGACCCGGTGGTCCTGTGCGGCCGCTACGGCACCGACGCCATCCGCTATTTCCTCCTGCGCGAGATCCCCTTCGGCAACGACGGCATTTTCTCGAACGAAGCGCTCATCGCGCGCATCAACTCCGACCTTGCGAACGACCTGGGCAACCTTTTGTCGCGCACGGTGGCGATGGTGGAGAAGTATTTCGGCGGCACGCTGCCCGGCGCGGACGGGCGCGCCGCGGGCGAATTTGACGACGAGCTGCGCGCCGTCGTCTCGGCCCTGCCGCAGAACGTGACGAAGTGCATGGACGACCTGCTTTTGCCGCAGGCGCTCGCCGAGATTTTCAAGGGCATCCAGCGCGCGAACAAGTACATCGACGAGACGGCCCCCTGGGTGCTGGCGAAGGACGAAGCCAGCCGGCCGCGCCTGGCGGGCGTGCTCTACAACCTGTGCGAGGCGCTGCGCTTTGCGGCCGCGCTCTTGCAGCCGTTCATGCCGGCCACCGCGCCGAAGATGGCCGCCCAGCTGGGCCTCGACCCCGCGGGCCTCACCTTCGCCTCCCTCGTCTGGGGCGCGCCGGCCTCTTACACGGTGCACAAGGGCGACGCCCTGTTCCCCCGCATCGACGCGGAAAAGGAGCTTGTGGCCCTCGCTGCGGCCGAGCAGGCCGCCAAAGCGGCCGCGGCCGCCGAAAGCGCCCCGCAGCCGGCGAAGGCAGCGCCCGCCGAGGCGGACGCCGAGCCCATCGAGCACCTGCCTGAGATCACGATCGACGATTTCTGCAAGTGCGAGCTGCGCGTGGCCCGCGTCGTGGCCTGCGAGGCCCTCAAGGAGTCGAAAAAGCTGCTCAAGCTCACCCTCTTTGACGGCGAGCGCGAACGCCTCATCCTCTCGGGCATCGCAAAATGGTATGCCCCCGGCGACCTCGTCGGCAAAAACGTGGGCATCGTGGCGAACCTCGCCCCGCGCCCCATGCTCAAGGGCAAATACGTCAGCGAGGGCATGGTGATGGCCGCCGACATGCCGGACGGCGGCGCCAGCGTCGTCTTTTTCCCGGACGAAGTAAAGCCCGGTTCCGCCATCCACTAACCCCGCTTTCTTGAAAGAAAGCCCGTATCGGTATGCAAGGGAATCCATCGCTGCGAGGCGCACCCACAGGCGCGCTGGCCGCGTTCTCGGGCTCGGCAGGCGCCAGCCTGCTCTCGCCCTGCGGCCTTGCCCGCCCACCTGTGGCCACGCCCCGCAGTCCTTCGGAGTTTTCAGCCGCCGCTGGCGGCTGAAAACCGCCGTCTCCCCTTGCATACCGATACCGCAAAGAACCTTATCCACGCAGGCTGCGGCGGATTGCGGCGCACTGCGCCGGCACTTTCGCTGTCGGGCGGCGCTTCGCTGGCCCGCCCGCGCATCCCACCGCAAAAAAGAGGGGCTTTCAAGGCCCCTCTTTTCCACAGAGGAAAGGAATTTCGCATGATCTTCGACACCCACGCACACTACATGTCGCGCCGCTTTGACGGCCGGCGCGGCGCCTTGCTCGCCGGCCTGCCCGCGCAGGGCGTGTGCGGCGTGCTCGAGTGCGCCACGCATTCCGGCGACGCGCCCGCGTGCATCCGCCTGGCGGAGGAGTACGACTGGGTCTGGGCCGCTGTCGGCATCCATCCCGAGAGCCTCATCGAGGACGACGCCGCCACCGTCGCGCACTTTCACGGCGACTGGCGCGCCGAGCTGGACGTCCTCGAGCCGCTGCTGACCCACCCGAAGGTGGTGGCCGTGGGCGAGATCGGCCTCGACTACCACTGGCCCGTGCCCAAAGACGCGCAGCAGGCGCTGTTCGAGGCCCAGCTGGAGCTGGCCGCCGCGCACGGCCTGCCCGTCTCCATCCACGACCGCGAGGCCCACGCCCCCATGTACGACGCGCTGCGCCGCCACCGCCCGCGCGGCGTGCTGCACTGCTATTCCGGCAGCGCGGACGACGCCGTCTGGCTGACAAAGCAGGGGCTGTACCTCGGCTTCGGCGGCACGCTGACGTTCAAAAACGCGCGCAAGACTGTCGAGGCCGCCGCCGCGTGCCCCATGGACAGGCTGCTTTTGGAGACCGACTGCCCCTACATGGCCCCGGAACCCTTCCGCGGCAAGGAGAACAACTCCGCACTGCTCATCCACGTGGCGCAAAAGCTGGCGGAAATCAAGCGCGTGTCCGTGGACGAGATTCTGCGCGTCACCGAGGAAAACGCCCGCCGCCTGTTCGGCGTGTAAGCCACCCTGCGCCAATGCGCAAAGCCGGCCGGCCCGCCGCGTCAAAAAACTGTATCAAAGCAAAAGCCGGCCGGCAGGGCGCTTCTGCGCCGTGCCCCGCCGGCGGCCCGGATTGCAAATCGGCCGGCCCTCTTTTGCAGAGGGCCGGCCGATTTTGCCGTTTTCGTCTGTACCCGGCGCTTATTTCGCCGCGTGGAACCAGAACAGCTCCAGCGGGGTGTCGGCGTCGTCGCTCTTCAGCTGATGCGCCATCTCCGCGGGCACCACAAACGAGATGCCGCCCTCGATGGGGAACTCCTCGTCGCCCACTTTCGCCCAGCCCTTGCCGGAGAGCACCAGAAAGCCCTCCTGGAACGGGTGCGTCGCAACCGGGGTGTACTCGGTCTGCGCATAATAGCTGATGCCGGTGGCGCACTCGTTCGTGCAGCCGTTGCTCTCGTCCAGCATCGGATACGCCCAGTGGCCGTGGCCGGAATCCGAGCGCTTCGCCTCTTCCTTCTTGGTCCAATACTGCATGGTCTTTCGCCGTCCTTCCCGCCGGGCTTTTGATGCCCGGCTTTCTTTTATTGTACACCTGCCGCCCGGCGCTTGCAAGCGCTGGGCGCCGTCAGCCTGCACAAAAATGCCAAAACGTGTGCGCAGCGCGCAATATACAATTTGTATAAATCCCAGTGGGATATACGAAAATTTATTTCTCCAGCGGGAACGTCACGGTGATGGACGTGCCCTTGCCCTCCTCGCTGGCAAGGTGGATGTCGGCGCTGTGCAAAAGCGCGATGTGCTTGACGATCGCCAGCCCCAGCCCCGTGCCGCCCGTGGCCTTCGAGCGGCTTTTGTCCACGCGGTAAAAGCGCTCGAACACATGCGGCTGGTGCTCGGCCGGGATGCCCAGGCCCGTGTCCTCCACGGTCAGCTCCCCGCCGGACTGCGTGCGCCGCACGCGCAGCGTCACGCGGCCGCCGGGTCGGTTGTAGCGGATGGCGTTGTCGGTCAGGTTCTGCACCAGTTCGTCGATCAGGCGCGCGTCGGCGTAGATGCCCACGGCGGGCGCCGCGTCCACCAGCAGCGTCACATACGCCTTCTGCGCGCTGAGCTGCAACCGCTGCGCCACGGCCTCGGCCGCGCGGCCCAGGTCCATCGGCTCGGGGTGGAACTTGCGCGCCGTCGCCCCCTCGGCCGGGCCCTCCAGGCGCGACAGCTCCAGAATGTCGCCGATCAGCGCCAGCAGCCGCGCCGACTCCTGCTTGATGCGCCCGGCGAAGCCCTTGACGTCCTCGGGCTTTGCAAGGCCCGTCTCGATCAGCTCGGCGTAGCCGGAGATGCTCGTCAGCGGGGTCTTCAGCTCGTGGCTGACGTTCGCCGTGAACTCGCGACGCATGCGCTCGGCCTCGTCGCGGCTGCCGCGGTCGGCCTCTATCGCCTGCGCGAACGGAGCAAGCTCTCGGTACGGCGGCTCGATGGCCCCGCCGCTCAAACTGTGGCCCATCTGCTCGATGGGCCCCACGATGCGCTTTGTCAGCAGCACGGCCGCGCCCGCCGACATGGCCAGCACCAGCACCAGGCACAGCACCGCGGCCGGCAGCGCCTCGTTGTACAGCGAGAAAAAGCTGCGCGCGTTCAGCGCCGTGCGCAGCACGTTGCCGTCGTCCGTGCGCACGGCGTAGTAATAGGTGTCGTAGCCGGACGTGGCCGAGCGGCGCTTCGCGCTGCCCTCGCCCTCGGCAAGCGCCTGGCGCACCTCGGGCCGCGAGAGGTGGTTCTCCTCCACCGCGCCCGCAAGGCTCTCGTACAGCACGTCGCCGTCCGGCGCGATCAGCGTCACGCGCGTCTCGCTGTCGGCAAAGATCTCGGCCGCCCCCTCCAGCCCCGCGCGCTCGTACGCGCGCGCCACGGCCCCGGCCGTGTAGGCGAGGTCCTGGCGCACCTGGCTCTCCAGCACGCGATGGAACAGCACCATCGTCAAAAGCGCCGTCACCAGCATGGCGGCCACGCCCACGGCCAAAAGCCGCAGGCCGATCTTCTCCTCCATGCTCTCGGGGGCGCGCCGGCCGTCCCTGCGGGCCTTAATCGTCATCGCGGCGGCCCTCCTCAGCGTGCTCGGTCAGGCGGTAGCCCACCTTGCGCACCGTCGCGATCTGCCGCCCCGCGTCGCCCAGCTTCTGGCGCAGCGTGCGGATGTGCATGTCCAGCGTGCGGCTCTCGCCGAAGAAATCGGTGCCCCACACCTCGTACAGCAGCGTCTCGCGCGTCACCACCTCGTCCGGGTGCTGCAAGAACAGGCGCAAAAGCGCGTATTCCTTGTACGTCAGCGACACGTTCGCGCCGCCGCTCTGCACCTCGTGGCTCTTGTCGTCCATCGTGATGGCCCCGCAGCGCAGCACCGCGCTCTTCTCGCCGGGCGCGGGCGCGGCGCGGCGCAGCACCGCGCGCACGCGGCTGAGGAACTCCATGATGCCGAAGGGCTTGGGCACATAGTCGTCCGCGCCGCCGTCCAGCCCGGCCACGACGTCCAGCTCCGAGGTCTTGGCCGTCACCATGATGGCCGGCACATTGCGCGTGGCCTCGGCCGCGCGCATGCGCCGCAGCACCTCCAGCCCGTCGATGCCCGGCAGCATCACGTCCAGGATGGCCAGCTCCGGCGCCTGCCGGCGGCACTCCGCCAGAAAGCTCTCGCCCTCTTCAAAGCTCTTCACGTCAAAGCCCGCGGCCTTGAGCGCGTACTCCTCCATCGCCCGGATCTGGGCGTCGTCCTCCAGAATGTAGATCATCGCGCATCCTCCCTCTCCAGCGCATAGCGTTTGCGGTCGGCCTGTTCCTGCGTGCGGTAGGCCGCGTCCTTTTCCTCTTTCACGCGGCCCAGGTAGGCGTGCGTGTCGAACGTGCCGTGCGGCAGCTCGATCATCGCCACCGCGATGTTCGAGCAGTGGTCCGCCGCGCGCTCGTAATCCGTCAAGAGGTCCTGCCAGATAAAGCCCATCTCGATGGTGCACCCGCCGCTTTGCAGGCGCTCGACGTGCCGGTCCTTCATCTCGCGGACAAGCTCGTCCACCACCTGCTCCAGCGGCTCCACGCGCGCGGCCTGCGCCGCGTCGCCCGACTCGAACGCCGCGATCGCGCGGTCGATCAGGTCCTGCACCGCGCGCTCCAGCACGCGCAGCTCGTGCTGCGCCGCCGGCGAAAACGCGATGCGCTTTTCGTGGATCTCGCGCGCGGTCTTCGCAAGGTTCATCGCGTGGTCGCCGATGCGCTCAAAATCGCCGATCGTGTGCAGCAGGATCGACGTGGCGCGCCCGTCCGCCGAGGACAGCGCCCGCCCGGACAGCGCCACCAGATACGAGCCCAGCCGGTCCTCATAGGCGTCGATGCGCGCTTCGTCGCTCTGCACCTGCGCGGCCAGCGCCTCGTCCCAGCGGTGCGTCAGGCTCATCGCGCGCAGCATGCTCTCGCGGCACAGCGTGGCCATCGCGCCCGCCACGCTCTGCGCGCGGCGCACCGCCAGCGCCGGCTGCTCCAGCAGGCGGGCGTCCAGCAGCTGGAAGCGCTCGGGCTGCGCGCCGTCCGGGATGGTGCGCAGCGCCAGCCGCTCCAGCAGGCCGGTGCACGGCAAAAGCAGCATGGCGGCGATCAGGTTGAACGCCGTGTGCAGCCCCGCCACGCCCAGCGGCGTGGCTGCCGCCTGCAAAAAGCCGAAGCCAAGCGCCGCGTTCAGCGCGTAGAACCCCGCGCCCAGCAGCGCTGCGCCGATGAGGTTGAAGTACAGGTGCACCGCGGCCGTGCGCCGCGCGTTCTGGTTTGCGCCCGCCGAGGCCGCCAGCACCGGGATGCACATGCCGATGTTCATGCCCAGCACCATGGGCACGGCCGTGCCCGCGCCCAGCGCGCCCGTGGCGGCCAGCGCCTGCAAAATGCCCACGGCCGCCGTGGACGAGCGCACGGCCGCCGCCACCGCCATGCCGGCCACGAGGCCCAAAAGCGGATGGGCCGCCGCCGCGCCCAGCGCCCGGGCGAACCACGCTTCGCCCGCAAAGGCCGTCAGCGCCGCGGCCATCGCCCGCATGCCGGCCATCAGCACGGAGAAATACAGCAAAATCGCCCCCGCGCCCTGCCGCTTTTCGCTGCGCGCGTACAAATGCAGCACAATGCCCGCAAAGGCCAGCAGCGGCACAAGGCCCTCGGCGCTGCAAAGCCGCGCCCAGAAGCCCTCGCCCTGCGGCACGGCAAGGCCCAGCACCCAGGCCGTCGCCGTGGTGCCCACATTGCTGCCCAGCACTACGCCCACGGCGTTGTGCAGGCCCATCAGGCCGCTGTTGACAAAGCTCACCACCATGGTGATGAACCGGCCGGACGATTGCAGCGCCGCCGTCAGCGCCGCGCCCATCAAAAAGCCCTTGAAGGGGTCGCTCGCCGCGCGCGGCAGCAGCGCCTGCATGCGGCTGCCCGCCTGCCGCTCGATGGCCTTGCCAAGCCCGTCCATGCCGAACAGGAACAGCGCCAGCGCACCCGCCAGCGCGCACACGTCGAAGATGTCCATCGCCACTCGCCTTTCCCGCCGGCGGCGCGCAAAAAAACACGTCCCAAAAGCGCGGTGAAATAAGAAAACAAAGGTTTTGCAAAAACTGCGAAGCACCGCAAAACCGCTGCAAAGCGGCAGATGCAAGGCAGAGGGGCGCAGCACTCCTTGGTGGAATGCAAGCCCCGATAACGCAGCAGACGCCGCTTT
>DXGT01000042.1 GCA_019113785.1 Candidatus Ruthenibacterium merdigallinarum
GAGGAAGTGGAGCACGCCGAGGAGGAGGGCATCATCTTCAAGACGCTGTCGAACCCCATCGAAGTGCTGGGCGACGAAAAGGGCTATGTGAAGGGCATGGTGTGCCAGGAGATGGAGCTGGGCGAGCCGGACGCCTCTGGCCGCCGCCGCCCCGTGGCGAAGGAGGGCTGCACGTTCACGCTGGATGTGGACTGCATGATCATGTCCATCGGCACGAGCCCGAACCCCCTCATCCACACCACCACGCCGGGCCTGGATACGAACCGCCACGGCTGCATCATCACGAACGGCGACGACGGGCTGACCACGCGCGAGGCCGTGTACGCCGGCGGCGACGCCGTCACGGGCGCGGCCACGGTGATTTTGGCGATGGGCGCGGGCAAGCACGCCGCGAAGGCCATCGACCGGTACCTGCGCGAAAAGCACGGGCTGTGAGTGCTGCGCTTACAGAAAGAGACGGAAAAGGCGCTCCGCCGGGCAGGCGGGGCGCCTTTTTGCGCGCGGCGCTTGCCGCGCGGCGCGTTTTCGTGTACAATGGCTATGCGGCGCTGCGCCGCACGAAAAAGAGGAGAGATGTGCGATGAAGCTGATGTTCGCAAGCGATATCCACGGCAGCGCCGTGTACGCGCGCAAAATGAAGGAGCTGTACGAGCGCGAGGGCGCGCAGAAACTGATCTTGCTGGGCGACCTTTTATACCACGGCCCGCGCAACGACCTGCCCGAGGGCTACGCGCCCAAAGAGGTGATCGCGCTTTTGAACGGCATGAAGGACGAGCTTCTGGCCGTGCGCGGCAACTGCGAGGCGGAGGTGGACCAGATGGTGCTGGAATTCCCCGTCATGGCGGACTACGCCGTGCTGTGGCTCGAAGGGCGCATGGTGTTTTTGACGCACGGGCACCATTACAACGAGCAGAACCTGCCGATGCTGAAAAAGGGCGACGTGCTGATCCACGGGCACACGCACGTGCGCGCCGCGGCCGACCGGGGCGACTATTTCTTTTTGAACCCCGGCAGCCTTTCGATCCCGAAGGGCGACGGCGTGCACAGCTACATGGTGTACGAGGACGGCGTGTTCACGACGAAGGACACGGACGGCCGCGTGCTGGAGACGCTGGACATCCGCCGATGAAAGAACTTTCAAAACAGACGGCCGTCGAGCGCAGCATCATCAAAAAATACAAAAAGCCCATCTGGCACCGCTTCATCGGCGCCTGCAAGGATTATCGCCTCGTCGGCGAGGGCGACCGCGTGGCCGTGTGTGTCTCCGGCGGCAAGGACAGCTTTTTGCTGGCAAAGTGCATGCAGCATTTGCAGCGCCATTCCGACGTGCCGTTCGAAGTGAAGTTTTTGTGCATGGACCCGGGCTACCGCCCGGAAAACCGCGCGCTCATCGAGCGCAACGCAGCGGCGCTGGGCATCCCGCTGACGTTTTTTGAAACGGACATCTTCGACAGCGTGGCCAATGTGGACAAATCGCCGTGCTATTTGTGCGCGCGCATGCGCCGCGGGTATCTGTACAAAAACGCGCAGGCGCTGGGCTGCAACAAGATCGCGCTGGGCCACCACTTCGACGACGTGGTCGAGACGGCGCTGATGAGCATGATCTGGGGCGCGGAGTGCAAGACGATGCTGCCGAAGCTGAAGAGCGAGAACTATCCCGGCATGGAGCTGATCCGTCCGCTGTACTACGTGCGCGAGGCGGACATTTTGGCATGGAAGCGCTACAACGGGCTCGAATTTTTGCAGTGCGCGTGCCGGCGCACCGAGCGCGGGGAGGACAGCGGCGGCGCGCGCGCCGAGACAAAGCGCCTTGTGCGGCTTTTGCGCGAGATGCACCCGCAGGCGGACTACAACATTTTCCGCAGCCTGCACAACGTGAACCTCAACAT
The DNA here is from genome assembly GCA_019113785.1 of Candidatus Ruthenibacterium merdigallinarum. Taxonomy (GTDB): domain Bacteria; phylum Bacillota; class Clostridia; order Oscillospirales; family Ruminococcaceae; genus Ruthenibacterium; species Ruthenibacterium merdigallinarum. Next base: position 1,890 of record DXGT01000042.1, read on the forward strand.
GCTGCCCGGCTGGACGAAGGACGGCGAGGCGCACAGCTTTTTAGACGGTTACGACGCCGCGCAAAGCGGCGAAGAATAAACAGAGAGACAGCCCCGGCGGCCGGTCAGAAAAGGGGGACCGGCCGCCGGGGCTTTTGCGTACAGATGGGGTTTGTACACCGATACTTCGATCGATCTCTATATGAAAACGGGCTTTGCCCGACGCCTTTATACTACCGCCAGCCTGTGAAGCGCGCGTGAACGGGCGGTGAAAAGGCGGTGAGGCTTTTGCGAACAAAATGTGCTTCACTCGCCCTCCAGCAGGACGACGGCCGCGCCGTATAAAGGCAGGCGGCAGGGGACGGACACCTGCCAGAGGCCGTCCGGCGCAGGCTGCGGCGCGCTTAGGGCGCGGCGGCGTCCGCGGCCGTCGAGCAAAAAGGCGCGTTTCGGCGCGCGGGCGCAGCGCACGGCCAGCGCAAGGCCGCGCACGGGGTCGGCGGAGAGGTTGACGCACGCGGCGAGCGTTTGCTTACCCCGCGTGCGCACGAGCGTGAGCATCGCGCCGTTGTGCGCGGGCGCGGCCCACGCCCCGCCGCCCATGCGCTGCAACAGGCCGCGCAGCAGCGCCGCGCGCTTTTTCGTGAAAAAGCCGTCGCCCGGCTGCGTGTGCGCGGCCCAGACGGCCACGGTGCGGCCGGCGGCATTTTGAAACGTCACGAGCCCCGGATGCGTCTCGCCGCGCGGCGAGAACAGCCGCGTGCGCACCTTGGCGCCCTCCAGCGGCGCAAGCGCCGCCCAGCAATTGCCGGGGATGCGGCTGGCCACCGTGACGTTCGGCCCGTCGGGCCCGCCCTCGCGCCATGTTTCGCCCGCGGCGACGAACGGCAGGTTTTCGCCTACCCGCACGCCCGTCAGCGCCGCAAGGCCGTGCGCTTGGGCCAGCGCGGCGGCGCGCGCGTCCAGCAGCACGTCGTGCGCGCGCAAAAGCGTCTCGAATTCCGCTTTGGTCAGCAGCGCGGCGCTGTAGCCGTCCAGCGCGATGGGCGCGCCCTCGGGCACGCGTCCCGGCGCGCAGAAGCGGCAGGGCACGCCCAAAAGCGGCAGCGTGTCCGCCCAGATGCGCCCCTGCCCGCACAGCGCCGGCCAGCCGCCGCCTTCGGGCAGCGGCATCGTCTTTGCGCCCTCGGGGTGTGTGATCAGCGCCACGCCCTCATGCTGCCAGCTGCCCAGCTGCAAAGCGGCCAGCCGGTCCAGCAGGGGGCGGCACCCGGCGAGCAGGGCCGCCCACTCGCCCTCCTCGCGCAGATCGACCCCGCACAGATCGAACAGGCTCAGCGTGATGCCCGGGCAGCCCATCAGCGCGGCCAGCGTCAGCTGCATGCGCGTGGCGGCCAGGCTTTTGCTCCACACGGTGAAGCGCGTGTTTTCCAGCTCCGGGTACAGCGCGGGGCGCGCGCCGGCCGTGTCCTCGGCCAGCTGGTCGAGATACTGCCAGCTGCGGGCGAATTCGCGCGGGGCGCTCTCGGCGTAGGGGCCGAAGTGCGGGCGCAGGATGGGCTGCGCGCCGCCCGAGAGCGCGGGCAGGAGCGAGGCCCAGCTGCGCCCCTCGGCGGCGTGCACGTCGGGCACGGAGGTCATGAGAGCCACGCGCGTCGCGGGCGAGACGGCGTGCACGGTCCGTTCGATCCACGCGGCGGCGTCGGTCATCGTCTCGCCGAGGAAGGCGAGCCACTGCGCGCGCAGCGGGCTTGCTTTGCCCGGGCGCAGCACGGCGCGCACAAGTGCTTCGCGCGTATAGGGCCGGCCCATCTTTTCGGCAAAGGCCGCGAGGTGGCGCTCGCAGTAGCAGCCGAAATCGAGCGGGAAGTTCACCTGCGTCTCGCCGCGCCACAGACCGTACAGGCTGGTGGAGTGGTTGTGCAGGCGGAAGTCGTCGTCGATCCACAGCACGTCCGGCTTCGTTTCGGCCCACGCTTGCAGCTGCCGGCCCATGAGGCTGCGGAACTGCGGCCCCAGCAGGCACGCGCAGCTGCGCGCGGCCTGTCCTTCGGCGTTCACATACCGCTCGCAGGGGAACAGGCCGCTGAAATCGTCCCCGCCGTCCCACGAGCCGGCGATGTTCTGGAAATTCAGCTGGTACGAGACGCCCGCCTCGCGCAGGCGTCTGGCCCACGGCGCCATCGCCTGCGCACAGCGCCGCGTGTGGCCGAGGCTGTCCGGCATATAGTACCACTGCGGATGGCACGAGACGTAGAACATCACCGCCCCGACGCCCGCGCGCCGGCAGGTTTCGAGCAGCGCGTCGAACCGCGCGCGTGTCAGCGCCTGCGGCGCGTCGGGCTCAAGCGGCAGATAGTAGCGAAGGATGTAGGAAAACGGCGTTTCGCCGCACGGTTTTTGTGCATGCATGGCGCGCTGCCCCTTTCAGCGGAATGTCCGGCGGTTTTCGCGCGCCGCCTGCACGGCGCGCCTTCCTGTTTTTAGTTATACCGGGCCGCGCAGGGTTTTGTCAAGCGCCGCGCGCCCGGCAAAGCTGCAAAAAAGCCGCCCTGCGCGCCAAAGCGGCGCGCGGGGCGGCTTTCTTTTTTTCTGCATGGGAAAAGGCGGCGCGAAAGATCAGTCGATCTCCACGACGGCCTTCTCGCCGCGGCGCACCGCAGCGGCGCGCATCACAACGCGGATGGCTTTCGCGATGCGGCCCTGCTTGCCGATCACACGCCCCATGTCGTCTTCGGCGACATGCAGGTGGTACACGGTCACGCCCTCCGCATCGGGCTCGTCCGCCGTGACGGTCACGGCGTCCTTGTCGTCCACAAGGCCCCTGGCGACGGCCAGTAAAAGCTCCTGCATCACAAGACCTCCCGCCTTACAGAATGTTGTTCTTCTTCAGCAGAACGCGCACGGTATCGGTGGGCTGGGCGCCATTGGCGATCCAGGCCTTGGCCTTGTCGGCGTCGATCTTCACAACGGACGGCTCCTTCGTGGGGTCGTAGTAACCGATCTCCTCGATGAAACGGCCGTCACGGGGGAAGCGCGAATCCGCGACAACCACACGATAGAACGGGTTCTTCTTGGCGCCCATGCGGCGCAGTCTGATCTTAACAGCCATGCTGTCACCTCCATCACAAATCTGTCTATAGGCATCGGCTCATCGCCGCGACTACCAATTTTTAAAACCCGGGCATGCCCGGCATCCCCGCGCCGCCAAAGCCCAGTTTGCCCAGGCCGCGCAGCATTTTGGGATTCTTTTTCAGCTGGCGCATCATCTTGCTCATCTGCTCGAACTGGCGCAGCAGGCGGTTCACATCCTCCACGCGCGTGCCGCTGCCCGCGGCGATGCGGCGCTTGCGCTTGGGGTTGATGATCGACGGCTTTTCGCGCTCGGCGGGCGTCATGCTCAGGATGATGGCTTCGATGTGCACGAATTCCTTCGACTCGCTGAGCTTGTCGGCGTCCACCTTGCCGGAAAGGCCCGGCAGCATCGACAGCAATGCGCCCACGCCGCCCATCTTCTTCATCTGGTGCAGCTGGTCGAGCATGTCGTTCATGTCGAACTTGTTCTCCATCAGCTTGCGGGCGGTCTCCTCGGCCTTTTTCTCGTCCGAGGCGGCCTGCGCCTTTTCGATGAGCGTCAGCACGTCGCCCATGCCCAAGATGCGCCCGGCCATGCGCGCGGGGTGGAAGACCTCCAGATCGTCCAGCTTTTCGCCCACGCCCGCGTACAGGATGGGCTTGCCGGTGACGGCGCGCACGCTCAGCGCGCTGCCGCCGCGGGTGTCGCCGTCGAGCTTCGTCAGGATCACGCCGTCAAGGCCGGTGCTCTCGCCGAAGGCCTTCGCGACGTTCACGGCGTCCTGGCCGGCCATCGCGTCGATGACAAGCAGCGTGTCGTCCACTTCCACGGCCTGCTTGATGCGCTGCAATTCGTCCATCAGCGCTTCGTCGATGTGCAGGCGGCCGGCCGTATCCAGGATGACGATGTCGTTGCCGTGGTCGCGCGCGTGGCGCCAGGCCTCGTGCGCGATCTGCTCGGGCTTTGCGCCGTCCAGCCGGAACACCGGCACGCCGGCCTGCTTGCCCACGACGCACAGCTGGTCGATGGCGGCGGGACGGTAGATGTCGCACGCCACGAGCAGCGGGCGGTGCCCCTCTTTCAAAAACAGCTTGCCGAGCTTGGCCGCGTGCGTGGTTTTGCCCGCGCCCTGCAGGCCGCACAGCATGATGACCGTGGGGGGCTTTGATTTGATGCGGATGTGCGCGGCCTCGTCGCCGCCCATCAGCGCCGTCAGCTCGTCGTTGACGATCTTGATCACCTGCTGGGCGGGCGTGAGGCTCTCCATGACCTCCTGGCCCAGCGCGCGCTCGGTGACGCCCGCGATGAAGTCCTTCGCAACTTTGTAGTTGACGTCGGCCTCCAGCAGCGCCATGCGCACCTCGCGCATGGCGGCGCGGATGTCCTGCTCGGACAGCTTGCCCTTGCCGCGCAGCTTTTTGAACACGGCGGCCAGTTTGCCGCTCAGCGATTCAAATGCCATGTCGTCCCTCCCCGGCGCGCGTGCGCGCTCACGTTTCGCTCAGCCCTGCGCACAGGGCGATCAGCTCCTCGGCATCGCGGCCCACGGCAGCGCTGGGGCTGTAGCTCTCGGCGTTGCGAAAGCGGATGTCCCTCGCAAGGCTCTCGATGCGCTCCAGCGCGCCGACCATCGCGCGGTAGCGCGCGGCAAAGCCGACTTTTTCCTCCAGCGCCAGCAGCGTCGCCTCGCCGCGCTTGACGGCGTCGCGCACGCCCTGGCGCGTGATGCCGAAGTTCTCGGCGATCTCGGCCAGCGAGAAATCGTCGTTGTAATACTGCACCATCACGTCGCGCTGGCGCGGCGTGAGCACTTCGCCGTAAAAATCCAGCAGGTACGAGATCGACAGGTCCTTCGAGCTCTTGGCCACGGCGAAGCCCTCCTTTTTCGGCGGTGTGTAAAGCGATGCGCTTTACATAGCGTGGTCTATTATAGCGCGCGCCGGCTGACAAGTCAAGCGCTTTACACACAGATTTTCTAAAATTTTCCCGCGGCCCTTGCGCAAACGCGCGCGGGCTGTATAATGGTATTATAGGATTTGTGCGCGCAGGCGCCCGCAGGGCGGCGCCGCGCACGCGAAAACCATTTTGGAAGGGGGCGGGCGCGCTTGGACATCCACCAGAGTTATTACGAAACGCTGTACGCGCGCCCGGTGGTGCAGCTGGCGGGCTATGCGGCGCGCCACAAGCTGCCCGAAGGCCTGTACGCCTATCTCGCGTTTGGCGGGGCCACGGCCAGCGCGAAGGACGCCTTGGCCGAGGGCATGCTGGCGCTTGCCGTGGAAAAAGGCTATCTCCAGCCCGGCCAGACCGTGGTGGAGACCTCCAGCGGCAGCTTTGCCGTGGCGCTGGCCATCGCCTGCGCGCACAGCCGCCATCCGCTGATTTTGTGCATGAGCAGCAATGTGCCCGCGCAGCGCCAGAAGCTGTTCATCAAGCTGGGCGTGCGCATCGCGCTGACAAACCCCGCCTACGGGCGCGAGGGGCTGAAAAAGCGCGCCGAGGAGGCCGTGGCCCGCACGGGCGGGTATTATCTGAACTATTTTGACAACGACCTGAACCCCGAGTTCCACCGCCGCGTCACCGGCCCGAACATCGCGCGCGCCACCGAGGGCGCGCTGGACGCCATTGTGGCGGGCGTGGGCACCGGCGGCACGGTGACGGGCGTGGGCGAGTTCACAAAGGCCTGGTACCCGGATGTGAAGATCATCGCCGTCGAGCCCGCCGAAAGCCCCGTGATCTCGGGCGGGTATGCCGGCGTGCACCACATCCCGGGCCTCGGCGCGGGCTTTGTGCCCGAAAACTACAACCCGTACATCGTGGACGCCGTCATCCCTGTGCCCAGCCAGGAGGCCGCGGCCAAGGCGCGCGAGGTGCTGCGCACGGACGCGGTGCCCGCCTCGCCCTCGGCGGGCGCGGTGCTGGCCGCCGCGCACCGGCTGATGCGCGAAAACGAGGGCATGCGCCGCGTGCTGTGCGTCTTTTCCGGCAAGGAGACGGTCGAGTGAAGCGCGGGCGTGAAAGGGCGGAGAAACGCCATTTTCCGGCGGCGGGCGCGGCGCGCCCGCCGTTTTCTGTCCACGCAGAAAGATATACAGAATAAAATAATTATTTGATATTATACAAACTGTAAAATCCATGCCGCCGTTTGACGCGCCCGCGCGCATGCGGTATAATGGCAGAGCCGCGCGGCTGCCGCCGCGCAGAGAGAGGGGAAAGACCATGGAGATCGTTGTGGAAAAGGCCGTTCTGCACCTGCTGGACCCGCAGGCGGACGCGCCGGTGCTGTCGGATGAATGGATCGACGACGAGGCGTCGCTGGGCTATCTGGGCGCGCTCGCCGCGAAAGCGTACAAAAGCGAGGAGGCAAAGGCCTGCACGCTGGAGCCGGAAGGCCCCGGCGCGCAGGCGGCCGCCATGGCCGAGGACGACTTCGCCGGCGCGGCGGCGCTGCTGGCGCGCCGCTGGTTTGAGGTGGCGGCGCAGAATGCGGACGTGCCGCCCGCGGACGCGGCATTCGTGCTGATGAGCGTGGACGGCCGCATGCATCTGGCGGGCCTCAAGCTCAATTACCGGCTGGGCTGGTCGCACTATTACGAGCTGCGCGAAAACGGCGCGGCGACGCGCCTTGTGCGCCAGGAGGCCATGCTGCCGCCGGCCTCGGGCAAGGCGGACGAGGCGTTTGTCATCGACCTTTCGCCCGCGAAGGGCGAGAGCTTCTCCGCGCGCGTGCTGGAGAAAAAGTATGAGGTGGACGGGCGCAAGCAGACCTACCTTGCCGCCCGCGTGCTGGGCGCGCGCGCAGGCCTGTCGCCCAAGGAGAAGCTGGCGGCCATTTGCGAGGCGGCGGTGGAGGTGAACCGCCAGTTCTACGGCAACCTCGGCGTGGAGGAGCCGGAGGTGGCCGCCGCCGTGTGCGAGGAGTACCGCGCGCAGCGCGCGGCGGCGTCGAAGCCGTCGGCCCCGGCCGCGGCCGAAGCGGGCGCGGATGTGGGCGCCTTGTGCGAAAAATTGTACGGCGAGCTGCCCCACGCGCGCGAGGCGTTTGAAAAGGCCCTGCGCGAGCAGGACATCGCGTTCGACGAGCCGCTGCCCATGCCCCCGGCGGGCGTGCACCGGCTGGAGAAGCAGTCGCTGCGGTCGGCCGGCGGGGTGGAGATCCGCGTGCCCGTGAGCGTGTACCGCGACGAGAACGCGCTGGAGTTCATCCACAACCCGGACGGCACCACCTCGCTGCTGATCAAAAACGTGCTGGTGTAACGCCTTTCGGCGCGAAAATGCGAAAAAAGCGTTGACAGGGCTTTCAAACTTTACTAGAATAAAATACATAACAGGCGCGCTGCAAGCCGCACGGCCGCGGCGCGCGGGGGAGGATTTCTGTATGAGGATGAAACGGTTTGCGGCCGCTGTGGCCGCGTGCGCGCTGTCGCTTTCGCTGGCGGGGTGCGTGGGAGGCGAGGGCGCGTCGCAGGCGCAGCCCTCGCAGGAGAGCGCCGCGCCCGAAAGCGCGGCCGAGAGCGTCAGCGCTGCCGCCAGCGCCGGCACGACCGAAGGCGCCGCCTACACGGTGGGCATCTGCCAGCTGGTGCAGCACGACGCGCTGGACGCCGCCACGCAGGGCTTTAAGGATGCCTTGACCGACGCGCTGGGCGACGCCGTGACCTTCGCCGAGGGCAACGCCTCGGGCGACCCGGCCAACTGCTCGACGATCGTCAACGGCTTTTTGTCGCAGGGGGTGGACCTGATCCTCGCGAACGCGACGGCGCCGCTGCAGGCGGCGGCTTCGGCCACGGCCGACGTGCCCGTGCTGGGCACCTCCGTGACGGACTACGCCACCGCGCTGGAGATCGAAAACTGGACGGGCACCGTGGGCGGCAACGTCTCCGGCACGTCGGACCTGGCGCCGCTCGACCAGCAGGCCGCCATGCTCAACGAGCTGTTCCCGGACGCGCAGACCGTGGGCCTTTTGTACTGCTCGGCGGAGCCGAACTCCGTGTACCAGTGCACGCAGATCGAGGGCTATCTGGAGGAGTACGGCTACACGGTGGAGTGGTTCGCCTTCACGGACACGAACGACGTGGCGTCGGTGACGCAGTCGGCGTGCAACGCGTCGGATGTGATCTACATCCCCACCGATAACACGGCGGCCGCCAACACCGAGGCCATCGCCAACGTGGTGCTGCCCGCGGGCGTGCCGGTGATCGCCGGCGAGGAGGGCATCTGCGGCGGCTGCGGCGTGGCCACGCTGTGCATCGACTATTACGACCTGGGCTACACCACCGGCGAGATGGCGGCCGAGATCCTGGCCGAGGGCGCGGACGTGAGCACGATGGCCGTGCGCACGGCGCCCAACGTGACGCAGAAGTACAACGCGGCCAACTGTGAGGCGCTGGGCATCACCCCGCCCGAGGGCTACGAGGCCATCGCCTGACGCGCCTTTTCGCGGCGGGCGGCGCAGAAAAAGCGAAGCAGGGGAGCGCTTCCCCTGCTTCTTGCTTGTGCGGCGCGCCGCAAAGAAAACATTCGACGGAGGGAACCCATGGACTTTTTCGGCTCATTGCTCAGCTCCATGCCCGGCGCCGTGGCGCAGGGTTTGATCTGGGGCATCATGGCCATCGGCGTATACATCACCTACCGCATCCTGGACGTGGCCGATCTGACGGTGGACGGCAGCCTGGGCACGGGCGGCGCGGTGTGCGTCATTCTGATCCTGAACGGCGTGCCCGTGGCGGCGGCCATGGCGGCCGCCGTGCTCGCCGGCATGCTGGCGGGCGCGGTGACGGGCCTGCTGCACACGGCGTGCGGCATCCCGGCCATTTTGTCCGGCATTCTCACACAGCTGGCGCTGTATTCCATCAACCTGCGCGTGATGGGCGCGGGCACGGGCGCGGGCAAGGCGAACCTGCCCGTCAGCGTGGACAAGTACCGCCTGCTGCTCAGCGCGCGCTATGTGCGCGCGGCCGACGCGACGAACCCGAACCTCGTGCTCATCGTCGCAGTGGCCCTCATCATCGGCGTGTTGTACTGGTATTTCGGCACCGAGAGCGGGTGCAGCCTGCGCGCCACGGGCGCGAACGAGGCCATGGCCCGCGCGCAGGGCATCAACACGAACGTGGCCAAGGTGCTGGGCCTCGCGCTGTCGAACGGCCTTGTGGCGTTCGCGGGCGCGCTTTTGGCGCAGTATCAGGGCTTTTCGGACATCAACATGGGCCGCGGCGCCATCGTCATCGGCCTCGCGGCCGTCATCATCGGCGAGGTGCTGCTGAGCCGCGTGTTCCGCAACTTCGCGCTCAAGCTGGCCGCGTGCGTCATCGGCGCCATCGTATATTACATGGTCATCCAGGTGGTGCTGCTGGCGGGCCTTTCCACGGACGACCTCAAGCTGCTCACCGCGCTGGTGGTGGCGCTGTTCCTGTCGGTGCCGTACTGGAAGGGGCGTCTTTCGGCGAAAAAGGGCGCGCAGAAGAAAGGGGGCGCTTCCCGTGCTTGAGATCAAAAATGTGTACAAGACTTTCAACGCGGGCACCGTCAACGAAAAGCGCGCGCTGAACGGGCTGAGCCTGTCGCTGGCCGACGGCGATTTCGTCACGGTGATCGGCGGCAACGGCGCGGGCAAATCGACGATGCTGAACGTGGTGTCCGGCGCGTACAGCGTGGACGCGGGCAGCATCGCCATCGGCGGCGTGGACGTGACGCGCCTGCCCGAATATAAGCGCGCCGCGTACATCGGCCGCGTGTTCCAGGACCCGATGATGGGCACGGCCGCCACGATGCAGATCGAGGAGAATCTGGCGCTGGCCGCGCGCCGCGGGCAAAAGCGCGGGCTTTCCGCCGGCATCACGCGCGCCGAGCGCGCGCAGTACAAAGAGCTGCTGGCCGTGCTGGGCCTCGGCCTTGAGGATCGCATGACCTCAAAGGTGGGGCTTTTGTCGGGCGGGCAGCGCCAGGCGCTGACGCTTTTGATGGCCACGCTGAAAAAGCCGAAACTGCTTTTGCTGGACGAGCACACCGCCGCGCTGGACCCCAAAACCGCTGCGAAGGTGCTGGACGCCACCGAGCAGATCGTGCAGCGCGACAAGCTGACCACGCTGATGATCACGCACAACATGCGCGACGCCATCGCGCACGGCAACCGCCTTGTGATGCTGTACGACGGGCGCGTGGTGGTGGACGTGGCCGGCGAGGAGAAGAAAAAGCTGACCGTGGAGCAGCTTTTGGAGAAGTTCAGCGAGGTGTCCGGCTCGAGCGAGGCGGACGACAAGCTGCTGTTGAGCTGAAACCGAAAAAGCGCCGCCGTTTTGCACTTGCAAAACGGCGGCGCTTTTCTTTATAATAAAAGATGAGAGGCGGGCGGCGCACCCGGCGCTTTTGCCCGCCGCGAACGATCCTGCGCACAGCGCAGAGAAAAGAGGGTATGCAGTATGCAGAGTTTTACTTTTTACTGTCCCACGAAAGTTGTGTTCGGCAAGGGCGCCGAGAAGGCGGCCGCCAGTGAGGCGAAGGAATTCGGCGCAACGCGCGTGTTCATCGTGTACGGCGGCGGCAGCGCGGTGCGCAGCGGCCTTTTGGGGCGCATCGAGAAGGAATTTGCCGAGCTGGG
>DXGT01000043.1 GCA_019113785.1 Candidatus Ruthenibacterium merdigallinarum
CCCCGCCGCGCCGCCCGGTTCCCCGCCGCACCGCACCGGCCCCCGCCGCGCCACACCAGCCCCCGGCGCGCCACACCAGCCCCCGCCGCGCCACACCAGCCCCCGGCGCGCCACACCAGCCCCCGGCGCGCCACACCGGACCACATCGTCCCACCCCGCGTTCCGGCGCGCCGCCCCGCGCTCCGCATGTGCACAAAAAGCCACGGGATTGGATGTCCTGTCATTTTACACAAAATAATCTTTGTTAAAAACTTAACATTCCACATTCCCGATATTGATAAATGTTTAACAGGTGTGGTACAATAGGGTCAGCGAAAGGGAACAGGGCCCCCGCGGGCCGCCCCTTGCGCGCACGTTTGGAAGAGGTCACTTGAAAGCAGAAACGACTTTGAGAGGAGCACAAAAATGGCTGAGAAGAAGACCCCTGTTGCCGCCGCCGAGAACGACGTCAACGCCATGATCGACGGGCTTGTGAGCAAAGCGCAGGTCGCGCTGCACGAGTTTTTGTCGCTGGATCAGGAGCAGATCGACCACATCGTGCACGAGATGGCGCTGGCCGGCCTGGACAAGCACCAGGAGCTGGCGCGCATGGCCGTTGAGGAGACGGGCCGCGGCGTGTACGAGGACAAAGTCATCAAGAACATGTTCGCCACCGAGTATATCTGGCACGACATCAAGAAGGAGAAGACCGTCGGCATCCTGGACGAGAACGAGATGGAGGGCTATGTGGAAGTGGCCGAACCCGTCGGCGTGATCGCCGGCGTGACGCCCACCACGAACCCCACGTCCACCACGATGTTCAAGTGCCTGATCGCGGTCAAGACCCGCAACCCCATCATCTTCGGCTTCCATCCGTCCGCGCAGCAGTGCTCGGCTGAGGCAGCGCGCATCGTGTACGAGGCGGCCGTGAAGGCCGGCGCGCCCAAGAACTGCATCCAGTGGATCGAAAAGCCGTCCATCGACGCCACCGGCGCGCTGATGCATCACCCCGGCGTGGCCACCATCCTGGCCACCGGCGGCCCCGGCATGGTGCAGGCGGCGTACAGCTGCGGCAAGCCCGCGCTGGGCGTGGGCCCGGGCAACGTGCCCTGCTTCATTGAGAAATCGGCCGATCTGCACCGCGCGTGCACCGACCTGATGATGTCGAAGACGTTCGACAACGGCATGATCTGCGCCTCCGAGCAGGCGGTGATCGTGGAGAAGGAGATCGCCAAGGACTTCGAGGCCTTCATGAAGGCGAACAACTGCTACTTCCTGAACAAGGAGGAGACCGAGCAGCTGGCGAAGTACATGTTCCCCGACCCGCACAAGGGCGTGTTCGCCCCGGTGGTGGGCAAGAGCGCGAACTGGATCGCCGAACAGGCCGGCCTGAAAGTGCCCGAGAAGACGAAGATCCTCATCGCGAAGCTGGATAAGCCCGACGACAACCATCCTCTGGCGAAGGAGAAGCTCAGCCCCGTGCTGGCCTATTTCATCGTCAAGGACAAGGAGCAGGGCTTTGAGTACGCGAACAAGATGCTGGAGCTGGGGGGCCTGGGCCACTCCGCGGTCATCCACACCGGCGACATGAAGATCGCCGACGAGTACGGCATCGCCATGCGCGTGGGCCGCATCATCGTGAACAGCCCGTCGTCGCAGGGCGCCATCGGCGACATCTACAACACCAACACCCCGTCGCTCACGCTGGGCTGCGGCTCCTACGGCAAGAATTCGGTGTCCCAGAACGTCACCACCGTCAACCTCATCAACAAAAAGCGCATTGCCAAGAGGAGAGTCAATATGCAGTGGTTCAAGGTGCCGCCCAAGATCTACTTTGAAGAGGATTCCATCCAGTATCTGGAGAAGATGGAGGACATCTCCCGCGCGTTCATCGTCACCGACCCTGTGATGGTGCAGCTGGGCAATGTGGACAAGGTGCTGTACTACCTGCGCAAACGCGAGCAGTACTGCCACAGCGAGATCTACTCCGACGTGGAGAGCGATCCCTCCGTCGAGTGCATCATGCGCGGCGTTGAGGCCATGCGCGCCTTCCAGCCGGACGTGATCATCGCCATCGGCGGCGGTTCGGCCATCGACGCGGCCAAGGGCATGTGGCTGTTCTACGAGCACCCCGACACGAGCTTCGACGGCCTGCGTCAGCGCTTCCTCGACATCCGCAAGCGCGCGTTCAAGTTCCCGGAATTGGGCACCAAGACCAAGCTCGTCGCCATCCCCACCACCTCCGGCACCGGCAGCGAGGTCACGAGCTTCTCCGTCATCACCGACAAGAAGAACGGCAACATCAAATATCCTCTGGCCGACTACAGCCTCACGCCGGACGTGGCCATCATCGACCCGCAGTTCACCTGGACGATGCCCAAGAGCATCGTGGCCGACACCGGCCTGGACGTTTTGACGCACGCCATCGAGGCGTATGTCTCCGTGATGGCGTCCGACTACACCGACGGCCTGGCCCTGCACGCCATCGAGATGGTGTTCACCTACCTCGAGGCCTCGTACAAGGGCGACAAGCTGGCGCGTGAGAAGATGCACAACGCCTCCTGCATTGCCGGCATGGCCTTCACGAACGCGTTCCTGGGCCTGAACCACTCGATGGCCCACAAGCTCGGCGGCGAGTACCACATCCCGCACGGCCGCGCCAACGCGCTGCTGATGCCGTATGTCATCGCCTACAACGCCAAGAAGCCGACGAAGTTCGCCTCCTTCCCCAAGTACAAGGAGTATGTGGCCGACGAGCGCTATGCGAAGATCGCCCGCCGCGTGGGCCTGTGCGACGCGAAAGCCTCGAAGGAGGAGGCCATCCAGGCCCTGATCGAGGGCGTGCGCAAGCTGATGCGCGACACCGAGCGCCCCATGTCCATCAAGGAGTGCGGCGTGGACGAGGCCGAGTTCATGAGCAAGGTCAGCGAGCTGAGCTACCGCGCCTTTGAGGACCAGTGCACCACGGCGAACCCCGTGTACCCCCTGGTCAGCGAGATCAAGGAGCTGTATATCAAAACCTACTACGGAGAGTGATCTCCTTCTTTTCCAAACAAGCAGCGGCGCCCCGGGCATTGCCC
>DXGT01000044.1 GCA_019113785.1 Candidatus Ruthenibacterium merdigallinarum
GAAAGAAAAAATCGCCGGCAGCCTGTCTCACATCGCGCCCGCCGCCCCCGGCGAGGGCGCACGGCCACAGCGCCGGGAGGCCTTTCGCGGGCACAGCGCGCAGGCGGCCAACCTGGAGGACGCGACGAAGCTCCCGCCTGCCGTTAAAAAGGCCTTCGCCATGCAGGACGCCACAAACGACGCCGGGGCCCTCGCCGTCCCCGGCGATGCGCAGATACCCACCGGGCCCGGGGGAGAGCCCGGCGCGCTTGCGTTCGAACGGCAGTACGGCCCCGGCAGCCTGGTCATCGGGCAGAACCTGCGCGACAGCCGGGTCCTTGCCGTCGCAAGCGCCGGGCACGGGAAAACGACGCTGCTGAAACGGATCGCGCTCTTTTACTGCCACCCCGGGAGCCAGAGCGCCCATCACCTCGCGCTCAAAAAGAAATACTCCCTGTCCGGCGATTTTATCCCGTGCCTGATCCGGCTGAGAGACGTCGCCGGCCAAAGCGGCTCCGTCGACGGGGCGATCGCGGCAAGCGTCGCCTCCGTTTTCAGAAACGCCGGGGCCGGCGGCCCTGCCGAAGCCCCGCCTGGCGAAGCCGACATCCAAACGTGGCTTTGCGCGGCGCAGGACCGGCTGCTGCTTCTCATCGACGGGCTGGACGAGCTGTCGGACGACGTGCGGCACGGCTTTTTACAGGCGCTGGACGATTATCTTCTGCGCCATCCCCGCACGCCCGTCATCATGACCTCGCGCGCCGCCGGCCTGACGGAGCCGAAAGTCTTCGACCTGCTGCGGAAAATGCAGTTCCGGGGCCGCTCGATCATCCCGCTGGATGAAAAGGCGCGGCGCTCTTACGCGGAAAGGTGGATCGACGTCACGCAGCCGGCCGAGCAGCGCGGGGCGCTGCGGGCCGCCGTGGAGCAGATCTTCCGCCAGAAAAAATTCCAATATCTGGAAGAGTTCATGAGCACCCCTCTGGAGCTGCTGCTCATCCTCAAGCAGATCGCGAACGACTCGTTCTCCTTAAACCGCTTTCAGATGTTCCGCGACACCCTGTGGGAATACTTTACCAACCACGTGAAGCAGTACGACCAAAAGCGCTTCGTGTTCGAGGATACCATGACGCTGCTGGGCTTCATCGCGTACCAGATGCAGCGCAGCGATTCGATGTTCCTGTCCGTACGGGAGCTGGAGAGCCTGGAGGCGGAGCTCGGCCATCTGAGCTTCCACACCGATCTCATCAAGCCCGGCGCGGCGCATGGGTACCGGGAATTCCTCGATTCCCTGGCCGCCAATGTCGGGATCATCGAACGGGCCGACCGCGCCCGGGACGCCGCGTACACCTTCCCCATCCGGGCATACCAGGAATTTTTGGCCGCGCACGCCTGCTGCCATTTGCGGCTGAACGCGGAACTTTCCCGGCCGGACCCGCGCGGCGTCCTTCTTGCGCATCTGCATGACAGCCGGTGGGCCGGCGTCATCCACTTCGCCCTGTCGGACCTTGAGGCGAACAACCAGCGGGAATTTGACGCCCTCCTCGGCTATATTTTCGGGCATGTCCGCGATGCAGAGCAGCTGCGGGCCGTCGTGGAGGCGGATCTGGCCGTCACCCGGGAACACGCGCTTGTGCTGTGCGAGCAGGTTTTTTCCGACCCGGCGCTGACGGAGGAGCGCAAAGAGCTGCTGATCGCCTGCATGAACACGAAGTCCGCCTACGCCTACGCGTCTGCGCTGCGGACGCTGTATCAGGCCCACGGCGCAGACGGCCGGTATTTGGAGGCACATGCGCTGGCGTCCATGATCGGGGAGTACGGCGCGGGGCGCTCGGCCTTCCAGAAAGCGCTCGCCTGCCTGCACAGCGGCGCAGCGGCCCAGCAAAAGCTCGGCGCGCAAATGATCTCCCTCATGGCCAGGGCGCGGATGGGCGAGGTCTCGGCGGTGTACGAAGAAGCTGCCGGCGCAGACTTTGCGGTTTCCGAGGAGCTGCTTTTGGCGCTGGCCGCCAACGCCAAAACACAGAGAGACGCGTGCAGCGTGATCGCGCTGACGAACTGCTGGCTGTCCGGGGCGGCCGGCTCGGAGCGCGTCCGGGCGCTGCTGGACGCCGGGCTGGCTTCGGTCGTGCTGGAGGAGCTGGGCCGCAGCCTGCCCGCCGTGCGCGCATTGTGCCTGAGCGGCCGCGAAGCGTTCCAAGCGCCTGCGTACATGCGCATCCGGGAGCTGGTGTTCGCCCTCGGTTCCATCCCGTTTGGCCCCCGCACAAAAAGCCTTGCGGAGCACGGCCGGGGGGACGACTTTCTGGCGGGGCTTTTGCAGGCGATGTACCAGGCCTCCAAAACAGATCTCGAACTTGATCAGGTCGCGCTCGCGACGGCCTGCCTGTATTACTGCTGGGATTTTGACCGGTTCCTGGAGGCATGGACTTTTGACATCTGCGATGGGGTCCCGTCGCAGTATATCCGAAAAGCCCTGTGCAAGAGCCGGGAGCGAAATCACTTCATGCTGGTCAGAGAAGGCCTTGCCGATCTGGAGCAGGCCTGCCGCAGCGCGCATCAAGGACGGTTCAACCGCCTTGTGCCGGATTCGGTCTTTTCCCTGTTCCGGGCCGGCGATTTGCACGGCGCTGCGAATTACTGCATCCGGACCATGGGTTCCGAAGCCGCCTCCAACCGCACGAATCTTGCGTTTTTGATCCGTTACGGCCATTTGAACCCCGAGGATCTGCAGCCGCCGGGCGAGTATTCCGTTCCCGCGCTTTTGACGCAGGGCCTGGCAAAAGGGGACAGCTACGCGCTGCTCAACATGGCCCTGTACGAACTGGCGCGCGGGCGCTATGCGCCGGCGCAGGCGCTTTTTGCGCAGATCCCGGCGGGCGGATGGCACAACGTCTGCAAAAACTTCTGGTATCCCGAGCTGTGGGCCCGCTCCAGCGACCCGGAGGGCGCGCTCGTCTGCGTGCTGGCCGCCGCGTACGGCGGCTGCGAGTTCGCCGAGGAAAAAGAGATGCGGGACGCGGTGAAACGGCATTACAAAGACGTCCCGAAGGAAGTATTGAAAATCGATTGAATCCGGCCTTCCCGTCAGGGGGCGCGCCGCAAAACAGCTTGCCCCCTCATAGCGCACCAAAAACAACCCTCAAAAGAAGCCCAGGCGGCTTTCTTTGAGGGTTGTTTTGTTTTATTCTGCGGCCGGCCGGCTTTCGGCGGGAGAGGCGAGCGCCCGGCGCTTATCCGCCCGGCGGGGACACAAGGCGGCGCTTCCCGCCCGGCAGGCCTTTTTTTCCCGCCGGCCGCCCGCGCCCTTCCCTGGCTCGGGCCGGCGCGATCCGTTACAATGGTGGCAGAAAGGAAACACTTCCCCCCTCTCATGAAAGGAGCTGATGCCAGCCGTTCCCGCGCAAAGGCGCCGCCCAGGCGGCCCTTTGCGAACACAGGGGCCATAAGGGCTCCGCTTGCAGCGGCGTCCCAGCCGCCCCCATCATCTTCAGGAGGTATTCCCATGAAATGTCATTACAATTTCGGCGACTATGATCTTCCCCCCAAGAACGTGCACATGCAGCACATGCCTGTGGCGCTCCTTCTCGATCTCTCCGGTTCGATGAACGTGCCTGACGGCCGTCCGATCCGAAACCTCAATCTGGCCGCGAACAAATTCATCGAGGAGGTCGCCCGCGACCCCGCCGCGTCCGGCCTCGTCGACGTCGCCGTGATCGGCTTCAACGACGAAGCCACCGTGATCCAGGGCTTTCGCCCCGTCACCGAGATCCAGCCGCTGGACCTGACCGCCGGGGGCGGCACGAATCTCTCCGCCGCGCTCGAACTGGCGGTCCAAAAGCTCCGCGAGCGCTGCAATTACTACGCCAACGACGTCGGGATCGAGATCAAGATGCCGTACATCATCCTGGTCACGGACGGCTACGGCGGCGACGTCACCGAGATCGCCCGCGTCATCAAACAGCGCACCGACGACAAGAAGATGCAGCTGTGGGTCCTCGCGGTGGAGGGCTACGACGAAAAGACCGTCGCGGAGCTGACGGAAGGCAAGCGCGTATTCGCATTGCAGGACTCGCTCAGCTACGATTTCACCCAGTTCTTCCAGTTCATGGCCGCCAGCGCCAAAGCCGTTTCCCAGAGCGCCCCCGGCGAGCGCATCCATATCGACAACCCCCTCGAACAGCCGGACAACAACCTCATCGTCCCCGATCTCGACGACTGGCTCAACAACTGAACATCCCGATCAACCGGGGGCGGCGCGCCAAACGCGCCGCCCCGGAAGGAGGCGCATCATGATCCGATACTACGCGGTCCATATGGCCGGGCCGTACCACCTCGACAGCGGCCTGCCCTGCCAGGATTCCTTTTTCGTCAAGCGCGACCCGGGCGGCGTGGTCTACGCCAGCGCCGCCGACGGCCTCGGAAGCGAGAGCCGCTCCGACGTCGGCGCGCGCATCGCCGCCCGGCAGGCCTGCGAGCACTGCATGGCGCATTACAAAAGCGGGATGCCGTTTTCCCAGGTGAAGAAAATCATGAACAACGCCTTCGTGTACGCCTATAAAGCGGTGCTGACGCGGGCGCAGGCCGACGGCCAGCCCGCCGGCGAATACGACACCACGCTGTGCATGGTGATCTTTGACGGCGGGCATGTGTTTTACGGCCAGTCCGGCGACAGCGGCATCCTGGCCCTGCTGCGAAGCGGCGAATACGTCCCGCTCACCCGGCAGCAGCGCGATGAAGACGGCTGCGTCTATCCGCTTTGCTGCGGCCCCGACATGTGGGTTTTCGGCGAGGCGCCCGCGCCCGTCTCCGCCGTGATGCTGATGACCGACGGCGTGTGGGAGCAGGTCTGCCCCCCGCTGCTGCGCCGCCGGGACGTCCCCGTCAACGTCCCGCTGGCCGGCAAGTTCATGGACCGGCGGGAGACGTCCCTGAAAGCCGTGAAAAAGCTGCGGGCCGCCGCCGCCGAATATCTGGAAAACTATCCGCGCTGGCTGCTGGACGACGACAAGACCGCCGTCGTGATCTACGACCCGCTCCAGCCGGCGCAGAGGATGCCCGCGGAATATTACAGGGCCCCGGACTGGGAGGCCCTGCAAAGAGCGGCGCAGGCGAAGCTCTATGCAGACGCGCCCTGCGCGCAGGAGGAGGCGGACGGCGCGCCCCGCGACGAGGCAAACGCCCCCGCAGAGCAGGCGCAAACGGGCGCGGAGGAAAGCCCCCCGGCGGCGAAGGCGCAGGCAGGTGCGGACGAAAGCCCCCCGGCGGCGGCGAAGCCGCCGGAGGGCGCGGACGGCAGCGCGCCCGCAGAACCCAGGCCGCCGGAGGACGCACCCCGCAGCGCGCCCGCAGAACCCAAGCCGCCGGAGGACGCAGACGGCAGCGCGCCCGCGGCCTGCGCCGGGCAAACCGCGCGGGCGCAGGAGGCGCACGCGCGCGGGCCGCGCAAAGCCGGCGCGCTTTGCCTGCGCGCCGCGCTGCCGGCAAAGCTGTACGACCTTGCGGCCGTGCTGCTTCTGGCGGCGTTCAGCGCCTCCGCCTTTGCCATGAGCGGCTTTGTCAAAGCGCACGCCTCCGAAACGTACCTGGGCATTTTCCTGGTGTGTTTTGTGGCCAACGCGACGGTGCTGCTGCCCGCGCCGAGCCTTCTTGTCGTATTGCAGTATTCGATGCTCCTGCATCCGGCGGCGGTGGCGCTGGCCGGCGCGCTGGGCGCTTCGCTGGGCGAGATGGTCGGCTTTTTGGCCGGCGCGCACGGCGGGCGCTTTGCCGGCGGCCGGCTGTCCAAAAAGCTCAAGGCGCTTTTGCCCCGCCGCCCGTACGGGCTTGTGTTCGCCTTTTCCGCCCTGCCGCTGCCGCTGTTCGACGTCGTTGGGATGACGGCGGGCGCAGCCCGCCTGCCCGCGCTCCCGTTTTATCTCGCGTGCCTTGCGGGCAAGCTCTTGAAAATGCTGGCGCTCGTCTGGGCGGGGCAGGCGGCGGTGAATTTCCTGCACGGATAGGAGGTGCGGCCATGAACGTGTGTTACGACCAGACCGGGCGGGCGATCCGCCTGGCAGACCGCGCTTTGGCCGGCGGCGGCGAAGGCGAGGTCTATGAAATTGCCGGTTATCCCCAAAAGCTCGTCAAAAAGTACCGCCGCAGCGCCGACGCCCAAAAGCGCGAGGCCAAGATCCGCGAGATGGTCCGGATCGGCTCCTGCCGCGCGTTCTCCGGCGCCGGCCTCGCCAGGGACACCGCGTGGCCGCTGGCCGAGATCTTCGATCAGAACCGCCGTTTCATCGGCTTCGGCATGAACCGGATCGCGTTCTCCACAAACCTGGGCGATCTGTACGCCTACCCCGCCGCGCAGAACGTTCACGTGACGGTCAAGGACCGCATCGACTGCCTGATCAGCCTGTCCGACGTCGTCGGCCGCCTCCATCGGGCCGGCCTCGTCTTCGGCGACGGGAACCCCGACAACCTGAAGATCCGCGACGATTATTCGGTCTGCTTTATCGACGTCGATTCGTTCCACTTCCAAAGCGGCGGGGTGACGTACAAGTGCGAGGTGTGCGCGCCCGGATACGCCGCGCCCGAATTGATCCGGGCGTGCCGCGGGAGCACTTACGCGAAATGCCCCGGCCCGACCTTTACGCAGGAGACGGACAACTTTGCGCTGGCGGTCCACTGTTTCCGCATGCTGATGCACGGCGCCCACCCCTTCGCCTGCCAGCGCCAGCGCAAAGGCCCCGGCTCCGCGCCAGCGCCAAAGCCGATGGACAGGCGCGTCGAGTGCGGCGAGACCCCGTTTTTCAAACGCGTCCCCGACTATACGACGCCGGCCTATGCGCCGGACCTATGCGCGCTTCCCCCGTATGTGCAGGCGCTGTTCCGGCGGGCGTTTGTCGACGGGCACAACAACCCCAAAGCCCGGCCGACGCCCGACGAGTGGAAGCGCGCGCTGACGCGTTTTCGCGGCGAGCTTACCCGGTGCGCCCACGACCCCACGCACTATTTCTGGAGCGCGAACGCCTCCTGCCCGTACTGCGAGGCAGACAACCGCTACGCGGGCAAGGCAAGCGCGTGCTGCGGCCCGGCGGCCGCGCCCTCGCCCGCTGCGGCGTCCGCGCCCACTGCAACTCCCACTCCCGCGCCCATGCCCGCGCCCACTGCAACTCCCACTCCCGCGCCCACGCCCGCTGCGACGCCCGCGCCCGCTGCGGTGCGCACGCCCGCCTATGCGCCGCCCGCCGCCGCAGGCCCGGCCCCGGCGGCCCGGGCCGCGTTCGGCTGGCCGGCCGCAAGGTTCTGGGCGCTGACCCTCCTGCTGTCCATGGCCGTGCTGGCCGCTCTGTGCGACGGCGTTTTGCCGCAGATGTACGATTCGATCGCGAACAACGCGCTCGTCACCCGGATCGGCACGGCCGGCGGCTGCATCGCGGGCTTCGCCGGGATGACGCTCTACAACGCCTGCTGGGCGCCGGGGCGGCTCTCGGGGCGCTACAGGTGGTACAAATACGCGCTCTCCGTGCTGGCCTGCCTCGGTTTCACCTTCGGGTTCGGGCTGGTGATGGGGCTGGTTTACCTCGCGGCAGTCATCTTTTACCACATCCTTATGGCGGCCATCGTCCTCGGGATCATCGTCGCCATCCTTGCGGGAGGCTGATGGACATGAACGAATCGATCCAGGCGCTTTTGATGCGGCGGGAGGGGTATTCCCCGCGCGCCGCCCACGCCGCCGCGCGCGACCTTGCCAATCTGCGCGACCGCGAGATCGCGCAGGCCTTCCGCCGCTGGGCCGCCGGCGGGCGGAAAACCGATCTTGTCCGGGGGCCGTTTTCCTGCCGGCAGCTCATGGCGGAGCTTGGCATGAAATACCCTGCGGCCCTGATCTTCCTCGACTGGTACGCCGCAGACCCGGCGTCGGCGCTCGACGCCATGCGCTGCCAAGGGGGGTGGGGGCCGTGACGTATGAACAGGGCGTGCTGCTCACGGGAAGCGCGTGGCCGCAGCTCAGCGAGGAGAAGAAGCTCGCCGTCCTTCAGGCGATCGAGAACCACGCGGCGTTCACCTGCGGCCGGCTGCCGTGCCCCGTCGCCGGCAAATTCCTGTACACGGGCTCCGACGGGATCGTCCTGGGCGCGTACGACCCCCAAAACCAGGTGATCTACGTCAACAGCTCGCAGTTTGACGCCGACGCGAAATACGGCGGCGACGCGCAGGCGCTGGTCACCGCCTGCCTGCACGAAGGCCGCCACGCGTACCAGCACCAGGCGGTGCGGGGGCTTGTCCGGCAGGCGGACCCGGCGCAAGTCGCCCTCTGGAAGGACAATCTCGCCGACGGCCATTACATCTCGTTCCGGCAGGACCCCCGCGCCTACTACCAGCAGCCGGTCGAGGCGGACGCCCGCCGGTTCGCCGAGGAGAAGTACGCGCAGCTCGCCGCGCAGCGCCAGGGGCTGGAGACGCAGGAGGCCTCGCTCGCCGCGCACAGAGCGCTGTTCGAGCGGCAGCTGGCCGGCGAGGAGGCGCAGCTGCCGCAGGCGGCCTGCTTTGCGCAGGACGAAGGAGAGGCGGGCGGCATCGCGATGCGCTGAAGGGGGAGCGCCCGCTCCCCCCTTCCCGCGGTTTTTCCCTTTTGCGCAGCGCCGCAGACGGGCGCAGATACAAGCGAGGTGACACGCAGATGATCACGAAAATACAGACGCTCTACGGCAGCCGGGTGGACGAAAACCCCGTCCCCGCAATGCGCGCGCGGCCGGCGGCCGTGCTGGCGGGCGGCGGGCGCAGTTTTGGCATCACGCAGGAGCAGCTCTCCACGCACTGCCTGCTGCTCGGCGCGACGGGAAGCGGCAAAACGAACGCCATTTTGCATCTGATCCGCCAGCTGAAAGCCTCCATGGGCCTGCAGGACGCGATGCTGGTGTTCGACTCCAAGCTGGATTTCACCCGGTTCCACAGCGCCGGGGACCATGTGATCACAAACCGGCCGACCGCCGGCGCAAACAGCGCCGACTGGAACATTTTCGCCGACCTTGCCGCGGACGGCTGGGACGAGGAGGCCATCGCCCTGAACGCGGACGAGATCGCGCAGGTGGTGTTTTCCGACAGCATCGCCCACAGCAGCCAGCCCTTTTTCCCGACGGCGGCGCGGGACGTCTTTGCGGCCGTGCTGAAAGGCATGGCGTTTATGGGCGCCTCGGACGCGGCGTACCGGGCCAGATGCCTGCACAACGCCGCGCTGCGCCGGTATCTGGCGGGCCTTGACGCCGCCAGGCTCGCCGCGTTTCTCGACGCCTTTCCGCCGCTCAAGGGCGTCCTCAAATACGTCGGGAACGGCCGCTCGGATCAGGCGCTCGGCGTCTTTGCCGAGCTGCAATCCGCCACGGGCCGGCTGTTCGTGAAATGCTTTGGGAAAAACGGCCGGTTTTCCGTGCGCGGGGCGGAGCGCCGGCGCGGCGGCCGCACGCTCTTCATCGAATACGACCCCTCGTGCGGGCTGTCGCTCCAGCCGGTCTACCGGGTCCTGGTGGACCTGTTCCTGAAAGAGGCGCTGTCGCCGCGCACAGCGGGCGGCCATGTCTACGTCGTCTGCGACGAGCTGAAAATGCTGCCGCACCTGAGCCACTTTGAGGACGCGCTGAACTTTGGCCGCTCGCCCGGGCTCTGCGTGATCGCCGGCGTCCAGAGCATGGAACAGCTGTACGAGGCGTACGGCGAATACGGGGGCAAGAACATCGCCTCCGGCTTTCAGAACGTCTTTTGTTTTCGCACCGGCAACGCCGCTTCCCGGGAGTACGTCAAGGGCCTGTTTGGCAGGAACGTGTGCGCCTATCAGTACATCGACCCCGCAAACCGGCCCCGCGAGGAGATCCGGGAGGGCTGCGCCGTGGAGGATTGGGACATCGCGGCGCTCCGAAAGGGCGAGGCGATCATCGGGCTGGACGGCGAAAAGCCCTTCCGGTTCCCCATAGAAAGGTTCAGGTGATCCGATGAACGGCACTTCCAACACGCTGGTCACCCTCGCGGCCTCCGCGATCGGCAGGGCCAACCGCAAAAGAGCGCTGCGCCGCATCCAAAAGCGCAACGAAGCCCAGCGAAACCTCACGCGCCTGGGCCGGACGGCGGCCGAACAGCTTTTGCCCTGCGGCTGCCGGTGCGGCAACGTCTGCATTTCGGGCGCGTCGCAGGAGACGCGCAACCGGCTTCTTGTGCAGAGCGTATTGCAGTCCGCCTCCGAGGGGCTGCCGGCGGTCGTGCTCCACGAGGGCAACCGCCCGCTGGAGGCCGCCCTTTCGCGCGCGTGCGCCCATTTTCCCTATTTCCGCATCATCAACAGCCGCAGCCCGTTCTATGAGCCGGTGCTCCGGCTGCGCGACGAGGAGGCGGCCATGATGATCGCCGCCGCCTCCGACGCAGGCAGCCGGATCGACGCGGCCGGGGTGCTGTACCTGCGCGCGTTGGCCGCGCTTTTGCGCCGCCGCGGGATCGCGCCCTATCTGCGCATGCTCGCCGCCTGCCCGCACAACGCGCTCCAGTCCGTCATTTTGCAGCAGGAGCAGGCCGGGCGGCTGACCGGCGACGAGGCGACGGCCATCCGCAACGACGTCAGCGCCGGGGCGGCCTCGCGGCCCGCCATCGAATGCTTTTTTGCGCAGCTGCTGCGCGAGACGGAGATCCTGGCGTGGAAAAAGCACCTTCCCCAAAGCGCTTCGATCGGCGCGTGCCTAAATGCCGGCGGGGTGATCGTGATCGACGTCGGCTCCGCCGGCAGGAAAACGCAGCTTGCCCTGATCGCCGCCGAGCTGGAGCACTGGCTGGCCAAGGGCCGGCGCTGCCGCGTGGTGCTGGACGCCGCCTGCGTCGGCGCCGCCGGCAGGCTTGCCGCGCTTTTGAAAAGCGCCTCGGGCGCCCTTCGCTGGACGGTCTCTGTGCCCGACATCGGCGGCGCGGGCGGCTATGGCGGCGCGAACGCCGCGGAGGGCGAGGCGGCCGCCTGGCTCGCGCTCTCCCACAAGGCCGTCGTCTTTGCGCACCCGTTCCACTCCGCCCGCCAGCTCTCCGGCGCGTTCGGCGAATACGAGCGCCTCGAGATCGCGCAGTCGCATGCGGGCAACAGCAGCTTCGGCCGGTTCGGGCTGCATTTCGGCGCAAACAACCAGGTGTCCGTGTCAAACAAACGGGAGCGCGTCGTGCAGCCCGAAGAGATCTGCGGGCTGGGGCAGGGCGAATTCTTCCTGCTGGACAACGCCGCCGCCTCGCTGTACCGGGGGACGCTTGTATGAGGAGGTGCCCCCATGGATCTGGCCGCATTGCTCCCCGCGCGGCAGTACCGCTACTATCTGGAGAGGCTACCGGAGGCGGAGGCCGCCGTTTACCGCGCGCTGCTCGCCGGGCTGCTCCGCTGCGAAAAGCAGATCGCCTGCCGCGGCTGCACGGCCCGTCAGATACAAAACATCTATCGCTTTTTGAAGATGGACGTCCCCGAGCTGTTCTTCGTCAAGGCGATCCGCGTCCGCTACCCGGCCGCAAAACCGCTGCGCTGCACGGTGATCCCGGAATACCGCTTCACCGCCGCGCAGGCGCGCGACACGCTGCTGTGCATGGCGCGCAGCTGCGAGGGCCTTGTCGCCAAACACCGGCACAGCAGCGACTTTCAAAAGGAAAAGGCCATTCACGACCACATCGCCGCCACCGTCCGCTACCGGGACGCCGACGCGCCCTACAGCCACGAGGCGCCGGGCGCGCTCCTGTTCCGGATCGGCGTTTGCGAGGGCATCGCCAAGGCGTTCAAATATCTTGCGGACCGGCTGGGGCTGCGGTGCATCGTGGCGTTCGGCGCGGCGGACGGCCAGGCGGGCGAGATCGGCCACGCGTGGAACGTCGTCTGCGTCGGCGGCGTCTTTTACCATCTGGACGCGACCTTCGACGCCACGCTCTCCGGCAGCTGCATCCGCTACGATTACTTCAACCTCTCGGACGCGGACATCCGCGCCACGCACCGCTGGGACGACGCGTTGCCGCCGTGTCCCCGGACCTTCGGCGTCTACGAGAAAATGGGCTGCTGCTTCCGGCGCGCAAGGGAGCTTGCCGCGTATATCCAAAGCGCCTCCCGCGCGCAAAAGACCATCGTCTTCAAGCTGCCGCCGCGCCTGCGCGGCGACGAGACGGTGGCGGACGCGATCCAAAAGCTGCTCTGCGCCAACCTTTTCCCGGGCTTGCCGGGCGGCGGGCAGGTTCAGCTGTCGTACAACCTCCGGCAGCTGGTTTTCCAGGTCGACCTGCTTTGAGCGCAGCGCATTTTCCCCCCCGGCGCGGCCCGGTTTTCCCCCGCCGCGCGCCCGTTCCAACTTTTTCTTCCCCGTTTTTGTCCGGTACAATAAAAGCAAGAAAACAACCGGCGCAATCCCCTGCACGGCAAAAGGAGGACAAAAAAATGAGCGCGATTTTCATTCCGCAGATCATCACCACCACGAACGGGCGCGAGCACGCCGTCGATCTGGAGAGCTACCAGTTCGTCAAAGAGCGGAAGGTAAAGCTGATCGGCGAGATCGACGCGCCGGCCGCGAGGGCCATCGTGTCCCAACTGGACTATCTCGACGGCAAGGGCGACGGCGACATCCGCCTCATCATCAACAGCCCCGGAGGCTCCGTGAGCGACGGCCTGATGATTTACGACACCATCAAATACGGCCTTCACTGCGACGTCAGCACCGTTGCCGCCGGCATGGCGGCCAGCATGGGGGCCGTCCTCCTCGCGGCCGGCGCCCGGGGAAAGCGCTACGCCATGCCGAACGCGGAGATCATGATCCACCAGCCGCTGGGCGGCGTCCAGGGGCAGGCGACGGACATCTCCCGCGCCGCCGACCACATCCAGAACGTCAAAATGCGCTTGGCCGGCATCCTCGCCGCCGAGTGCGGCAGAAAGCTCGAGGACGTGCTGCGCGACATGGAGCGCGACCACTGGCTGACGGGCAAAGACGCGCTCCGGTACGGCCTTGTCGACGGCATCCTCGGCAAAGACGCATAACGAAGGGAGCGACAGAGAATGAACGTTTATCCTGTGACGCCAATCGGCGTGCAAGAAGTGGTTTCCGCCGTCGCCGGGGTGTGCGCAAACCGCGACGCGCACAAGCGCTGCGGCCTTGCGCCCCCGCACTTTGTGATCCGCCTCGACGCAGGCAACGGGCAGACCACCGTCACCCGGTTCATCGCCGAGACCTTTGCGCAGAACGGGCTGCGCCGCTTTGGCGGGCTGGACCTGTTCCTCGAGTACACGCTTGACGGCACGCTGCCCCAGATGCGGCAGGTCTTCGCCGACATCGACGCCTGCGCGGTTTACACCAACGGCTTTGAAGGGGTCGTCGCCGTCGACATCACGGCGCTTTCGGAATATGTGGAGGAGGAGCAGGCCGCGTTCTTTTTGGAAGGGATCGAAAAAGTCGGCCGCTCGGCGACCGTGATCCTGTACACGGGCGCGGCGCCCTCGCGGGGCCTTTCGTCCCTTGTGGAGCGCTTTAAAAGCGCGGCGCGCAGCGTCTGCGACATCCGCCCCGGCGCGTACACCCCGGAGGAATTGGCCCGCATCGCCGAGCGGCAGCTGGACAAGTACAGCGTCGCTTTGGAGGGCTATGAGGAGCTGCACGGCGCGCTGTGCGACGTGATGCGCGCACGGGGGTGCCGCACGGTGAAGCACGCCGCGGCGGTCGTGGAGGCGGCTGTGAAGGCGGCGGATTTTTCCCACTTTGTACCGGCGCTGTCCGCGGCGCAGCTGAAAAGCGCCTTTGCGGACGTTTTCGCCCATGAGAAAGAAGAGGCGCGATGAGAAATGACCGCTGGGCCACAGACAGCGAGATCAAAGCCGCCCTGCGCTGTTTCCTCGGGGACAAAGGCACGGGCGGGCCCGTGCTGTACCACCACAACGGCGTCTGCTATGTATACGACGGGGAGGGCCACTTGATCATTCTCGGCGCCACCGGCAGCGGAAAGAGCCGCCGCTGCGTCATGGCGATGATCCGCGCGCTCATTGCGGCCGGCGAGTCCTTCCTGGTGCTCGACCCCAAGGGCGAGATCTTCTACGAGACCGCCGGGCTGATGGGCGGCCGGTACGACAGCCATGTGCTCGACTTCCGGCACATTTGCAGCAGCGAAGGCTGGAACCCCCTCGCCGCCCCCTACGCGCTTTTCTGCTCCGCAGACAAAGCCAAAAAGCAGGTTGCGATGGAAATGCTCGACGAGCTTGCGCATTCCCTGTATCCGACGGCCGAGAATACCGACCCATTCTGGATCGACTCCGCCCGCTCTCTGTTCGTCGCCATCGTCTCGGCCCTGTTCGAATGCGCAGACGCCGAGCGGGTCACCATGGCCAGCGTTTTCCGGATGATCTCCCAGGGCGAAACCCGCCTTGGCTCCGAAACCGTCCTGCAAAAATTCACGCGCGAGCTGCCGGAGGATTCGGTTGCGGCGACGCTCCTGCAAAGCTACGTGAATACGGCCGACGTCACGCGCGCCGGGATCCGCTCCACGTTTCTGGAGGGCATCTCCCGGTTTGCCCGCAGCGAGGCCCTCACCCAGATGCTGAGCTCGGACGATTTGTGCATCAGCCGGCTCAGCGGCGCAAAGCCCACCGGCATCTACGTGATCCTGCCCGATGAGCGCCCCATCTTCCACAAGCTCGCCGGCATTCTCTGCTCGCAGATCCTGTCGCACTACATCCGGCTCGCGCAGGACAAATACGGCGGCAAACTGCCGATCCGCCTGAACGTTTGCCTGGAGGAGCTCGGGAACATCGGCGAGGCGATCGGCACCCTGCCCCACCTCATGAGCGCCAGCCGCAGCCGGAACATCCGCATCCAGTGCGTGCTGCAAAGCCTCAGCCAGCTCACGGACATCTACGGCCCGAGCAAGGCGACCACCATTCTCGACAATGCGAACGTCACGCTGGCCTTCCGGACCAATCACTGGGATACGCTCACGGAGCTGTCCCACAAATGCGGGGAGCGCTGCGTCACCGACGGCGCCCACATTTCCCGCGAACCGCTGATCACGCAGAGCCAGCTGGGCGCAATGGAGACCGGGCAGGCGCTGGTCATGATCTCCGGCCGGACGAAATTCATCACATGGCTGCCCGATTACCGGGACATGTTCGACTTCAGCGGCTGGAAGCCGCCCGCCAGGCGGCCGCCCGTAAAGCGCAAACCTGTGTCCGCCTTTGACATCGCGGGCTACACAAAAGACCTCCTGCGCGAAAAGCTCACGTCCAAGCTGTCCCCGCGCACCCCCTGCACAGTGATGCTCGATACGGATGACGATTGGCCGTCCATGCGCGGGGATGTCTCGCCCGCCGCGATGGAGCGCTTCCGGGCCGAAATCGCCGAGATAGAGGCCAAAGAGGCGCGCAAAAACGCGGGCGGAGGCGAGCCGTACGATCTCTTCGTGGAGTCCTGCGGCGGGCATGCCGACGAGATCGCACGGGCGATCGCCGCGGCCAGCAAACTCTCTGCGCTGACGGTGTCGCTGCTTTTGAAAACCGACTCGACAACGTTCCGTTTCCCCTCAAAGGCAATCGCCCAGGCCGTCCAAAGCAAGATCCTCTCCCTCGGCGGCATGGCGGCGATCAAAAAGGTTTCTACGTAAGGGAGGCGCAAACATGGAAGACCGCGCATGTACGTTCCGGCTTTTGGGCGAGGACGGCGAAGTGAGCGAATACAAACTGTTGTTTACGTTTGACTGCGAGGAAACCGGACGGCGTTACATCGCATACACGGACAACAGCGTCGATGAAGACGGCTGCACGAGGGTGTTCGCCTCCGTCTGCGCCGCGGACGGGGACAACCTCCGGCTCCTTGCGATCGAAACGGAGCGGGAGTGGGAACTTCTCGACACGGTTTTGCAGCAGGTGCACGAGGAGGCGCTCGCCGAAGATGACTGCGACGACGACCCATAAACCCCGCCGCCCCGGCGTTTTGACGCAGGCGGGCGGCGCGCGAAGGAGGTGAAAAGGCATGACGAGCCGCAACACATTGTCCAAAGGCCAGTATCTTCGGGACCATCTCTTCTGGGGCGCCGTCTCGATGGTCTGGTTCAACAGCCTCCTGTTCCGCAGCATCGAGGGATGGACGTACCGCCGTTCGAGGCTCTTTCTGTGGGCTGCGCTGCTCCTGTTCGCGGCAGCCGGGATCGCGGCCGCCTGGAGACGGCAGCGCAACAATTTCAGCCTGTTCATCCATCTTCTGCTGCCCTACTGTGTGTACGCCTTCGCCGCCTTCCGGCGCACCGCGCCGGGCCTGGGCTGGGGCCTTGCGGCGCTGTCCGCGCTGCTTTTGGCCGCAGACGAGGCCCTCCTTGTGCCGGCAAAGCGCGAAACGGCCGCCGCCCGGGCGGGCGGCGGGGCGCGGCGAAGGGCTTTGGAGGGCGCGCGGGCCGCGGCGGCATGCGGCCTTTCCGCGCTGCTCATTGTGCTGGCGGCCGGCGCGGTCCTCTCCGTTTTCCCCTTCTCCCCGTCGGTGACGCCCGTCCGCAGATCGGACGGCGAAGCGGCCACGATCGCCGGCCACATCGAGACGCTGGCCCTTTTGGAGGAGGAGCCGTGGCGGGCGCTCTCCACGCAGGAAAAGCTCGACGTCTTGCAGACGGCGGCAAACATCGAGGCGTATTATCTCGGCCTGCCCCATGAGCTGAACGTCATTGCGGGCATGCTGCCCGAGAGCACCCTGGGCAGTTACAACGACCGCACGCACGTCATCACGCTCAACATCGACCATCTGGAGAACGATTTCGCCCACGAAGTCCTCGATTCCCTTTGCCACGAGGCGAGGCACGCATACCAGCGCCGCCTCTGCGATTTGTACGACTCCGCAAGCGAATCGCAAAGGGCGCTGCTCCTGTTTTCCGAGGAGGACATCCGGGCCTACAAGCAGGAATTTTCGGACTATACCTCCGGGAAAGAGGACCCGCAGGGCTACTACTCCCAGCGGTGCGAGACCGACGCCCGAGAGTATGCGAGCGCCTGCGTCGCCGATTATTACAGCAAGATCCGCGCATACCGGCAGGGGGCGGCCTGAGGCGGCGCGCCGCGGCGGAGCGCGCCTGCCGCGCAGCGCTTTCCCCCCGCCCGCGCCGCGCTTTTCCCGCCGGCGCGGCGGCTTTGCACCTGCCCCGCCCGCCGGTTTCCCTGTATCATAAAGACACAGGCAGAAACGCGCAAAACAGAAAGGAGAAAATCACCATGGCAGGCTATTTTGACCAGATGATCGAAGACTTCAAGGAGCTGAACGGCGGGCAGGAGGACGAGTTTATCAAAGAGCTGCTCGCCAAGCGCGACGAGATCGGCTCGGACGCCTCCGAGTACGACGTGCTTTCCGCCGTCCACTCCTGCCTCAAGGCGCATCTTGCCGAAGAGATCGCCAGAGCCGCGCAGGAGGAGGAAGAGGCGCCGGACGCGCCCGATGAACAGGAGGAAGCGCGCGCCGGGCGCGCGGTGGAAGAGGCGTTTGCCGGCCTCCTCGAAGAGGACGAGGCGCGCATGCGGCGCGCGGCAGCCACCGTCAGGCAGTTCCTGGACGGCCACCACTGGCGCTACAAAGCCCAGGCTGTGCAAAGCGGCTTTCTCTGTTATCAGTTCGGCCTGCGCTGCGAGGGCGTCGACCTGTGGATGCGTGTCCACATCACGGCAGACCCCTGCGTCTGCCGCATCGACGCCAGCTTCCCCCTTCTTGTAAACCCCGCCTACGAATACCCGCTGTGCCGGGCGCTGGCCGAAGCGAACCGCCCTTTGCCGTTCGGTTCCTTCAAGTACGACGAGCGCAGAGGCTCGATCTCGTATCAGTACAGCTTCCTTGCGGGCCAGGGCATCCCGGAGGACGATTTCAAAATCTACTTCAACGAGATCGTAGATTCCGCGGTCTCATGCCATGATGCGATCTGCAAATGCTGTTTCGGGCAATTCGAGAGCGACGAGGTCGGCGAGATTTTGAAAAAGGTCAACACCCTGGTGAGCGAGATCGGCGAGTGAAGAACGGAAATTTTATAAAAATCCGTGCCCCGACGGGGCACACCACACTTCTTCACGATTCTCTATTCTCTATTCACTATCAGTGAAAAGTGAAGAGTGAATAAGAAAAAATCCCGAACGCTGTCGCATTCGGGATTTTTGGTGCCGGTGGTGGGACTTGAACCCACACGGTGTTGCCACCAACGGATTTTGAGTCCGCATCGTCT
>DXGT01000005.1 GCA_019113785.1 Candidatus Ruthenibacterium merdigallinarum
CCGTGGTCGATGTGCGCGATGATGCAGAAATTGCGGATGTGCTGCTGGTCCAAAGGACGTTCCCCCTGCTTACAGAATTCGAATGTATTATAGCATACGCGCGCGGCGCGGCGCAACCGCGGCACGGCGCGAAAAAATTTTTGTGCGGGGCTTGACATAACAGAAAGTGTTATGTTATCATACGGACATAACAAAAACTGTTATGTTGGAGGCGGAGCGAATGAAACCTGTGCGGCGCGAAGACGGGCGCATGGTGCTGAACATCGACAACGAGAAGGACCTGCGCACCTACATGCAGCCCCAGCGGCTGAGCATCCTGTTCGAGCTGGAGAGCCGGCCCGAGGGCATGACGGCCAAGCAGCTGGCCGACGCTTTGGGCATTGCGCCCTCGAGCGCGGGGCACCATCTGGGCAAGCTGGAGCAGCTGGGCCTTGTGGAGCTGGCGCGCACCGAGAACATCCACGGCTTTACGGCCAAATTCTACAAAGCGGCGGACGTGACGGTGAGCATCAACACCGTGCGCGGCGAGAAAGGCCTTTTGAACAGCGTGCTGATGCAGAACATCCTGGCGCGCCAGCTGGGGCATGTGACGGACCTTGGCGCGCTGATGGCGCAGGGCAAGCTGGAAAAGACGCCCGGCAGCGCCGGCATGAACTACGGCACCATCTACCTGACACAGCAGGAGGCCGCGCAGTGGATGGAGCTGCTGAACGGCTTTGTGAACGACCACCGCACGCCGCGCGAGGGCGCGCAGGCGTACGAATACACGGTGCTCGTGTCGAACCTGACCCTGTGGCAGCAGCACTGCGGCGGCCGGCAGGCGCGCGGGGAGAGTGTGGCCGGCGACGGCCAAAACGCAGCGAGGGCATAAGGAGGGGAGCGCGCCGTGCAGGGGACGTATCGTGGAAATATAAAACTGATGAATGTCGATGTCCATATCGGAAAACAGGATGGAAAAGACCACGGCGAACTCAGTTTTTATGAGATGGGAGATATGCACAACGAGGTGAAAGAGGCCCGGATCGCCGAGGGCGCAGCCAGCCTCGTCTTTGACCTCAACGGATTTGAAGCCAGCTTGGAGATCCGGGAGGAAAGCGGGAGCTGTCGCGGCGTTTTTGTTCTGCCTTCGCTCCACTGGCGCGTAGAGACCGAATTCTGCCGCATCAGCGGGGAGCCGGATTTTAAAGCGCACTATTTTGAGATCCCCCGGGCCAACCTCGAGAATCTGAGACGGTACGATGCGTTTGTCTTTCAGGGCGCAGCGGCATTTACCTATGAATTGTGCCGGGAGGACGTAAGGGCGTTCTTTCAATCAGAAGGAATTTGCTCCCAAAGCGCGGATGACTTTACAAGGATTCGGGAACTCATGGCCGGCGTGTGCGCAGCCATCCGGCAGGACGGCACCAATTACACGCACGATCATGAACACGAAGACACGATCTCCCAATATCAGTGGGCCAAAGCGCAGGGGAACGTCACGAACTGCCGCGGTCTGGCCGTCATTTTGGCGGGCCTTCTGCGAAGCGAGGGGTTCAAGGCGAATCTCGTCGAATGCCGCCCCATCGACGCGGCGACGGGCGACATCCATGTCGTGTGCGAGGTCTTTGTGCCCTCCCTTGCCAAAACGGTCGCGCTGGACCCCTCCAACAATGCGGTATATTACAGCGGGGGGAAAGCGCTGTCCCTGTTTGAATTGAGACAGGCGCTGGCCGGCGGGCAGGACATCCGGCTGAACGCGGATGCGCACCACGGCCAGCGGCCGGTCGATCCTGTGGAGCTGCTGGCCTATATGAGCAAAAACCTGTTTTACCTTGTGAAAATGGTGGACAATGCAGATGACGCGCATTTCAGGAAGGACAACACCATTGCGCTGCGCTCCGCCGGCTTGGAAGACCTGCCCTGCGCGGGGATCAACACCAACGATGTGAAAAGGTTTTATTCCGTATAAATGTATGTAAAAAAGGCCCCGGCTGCGGGCCGCGCGAAAAGCGTCTGCCCGCGGCCTTTCTTTTTTGCGCCCTTTTGGGCGCGGGGCCTTCGCCAGAATGGGAAAGGGGCGGCGAACTTTATGAAGAGACAGGCGAAGCGGGAGACGGCGGACAGGGGCGCGTTCCTCGCGGGGCGGTACGGCGCGTATTTCTTTTTGAACGGCCTTGGCAACGGTTTTCTGCTGTGCGTCAGCACGCTGATGCTGCTGGCCCGCGGGCTGGACCTTGCGCAGGTGAGCCTTGTCGTGGCCGTGCAGAGCGTGCTGAGCATGACGCTGGAGCTGCCCAGCGGCATGGCGGGCGATCTGTGGGGGCGCAAGCGCGTGTGGCTGGCCAGCCGCGTGTTCTTCGCCGCGCAGCTGGCGCTGTACCTCACGGCGCGCGGGCCGGTGCTGTTTTTGGCGGCGGCGCTGGGCGGCACGGCCACGGCGCTGGCCTCCGGCACGGTGGACGCCATGTACTACGACGGGTGGATCGCCGCGCGCGGCAGCGGCGCTTTGAACCGGGCAAACCTGCTGCGCACGGCGCTGAACGTGGGCGGCACGGCCGCGGGCACGCTGGCAGGCGGGCTGATGGGCGGCGCCGATTTCCTGCGGCCCTACACGCTGAACCTGCTGGCCGTGGCGGCCGCGCAGGCGCTGTGCCTGGCGGCGGTGCTGGCCCTGCCGGCGGACGCGCCGGGGCCGGAGGCCGCGCAGGCGCTGCACAGCGCCAGGGGCGCTGCGGGGCAGCTGAAGGCGGCGCTGGGCCAGCTGGCCGCACAGGCGCGCGCCACGGCCCGTGCCGCCTCGGGCGCGCCGGCGCTCATCGTCAGCCTGGCGGGCGCCGCGCTGCTGGGCTTTGTGCTGCCCGGCCCGCAGCTGTACTGGCAACCGCGTTTGCAGCAGCTGGCCGAAGGGGCCGACCTCGGCGTGCTGCTGGGCGTGCTGAGCTGTGTTTCGCAGCTGGGGGCCGTCGCGGGCAGCTTTTTGAACGCGGCCCTCGCGCGGTTTGTGAAAAGCCCTGTGCGGGCGTACGCGCTGACGCGCGTTTTGTACCTGGCGGCGCTGGGCGGGCTGGCGCTGGCGGGCGACGCGGCGGGCCTTGCGTGCTGGTTCGTTGCGTATTATCTCACGCTGGGTATGCACGCGGCGGCGGACGACGTGGTGCTGCAAGCGAACGTGAGCGGCGATGTGCGCGGCAGCGTGATGGGCGCGCAGAACCTTTTGAGCTACGCCGGCATCACGCTGGCGCAGCTGACGGCGGCCGCGCTGGTGCAGGCGGGCATCCCGTTTTTGTGGGGCGCGCAGTGGGCCGTGCTGGCCGCGGGCAGCGCGCTGTGCGGCGCGTGGTACCTCGGCGCGCGCTGGGCGCGCCGGCAGGCGGACAAGGGGGAGGAAACGCTACAGATCGTATAAATTGGCGAAAAATATACGAAAAATATGCGTTCGGCGCGGATTTCGCTTGACGGGGCGGGGCGCATTTGCTAGAATAGCAGGCGTACTTGTAAAAAATGGCCGTTTTCAGCGGCCCGGCAGGCAAAAAAGGAGGCCCGCGCGTGACAAAACGAACAGAGCATGCCCGCAGGGCGCTGGAAAAGCGCGGCCCGAAGGCCGCGGCGCTGGCGCTGTGCCTGGCCGGGGCGCTGACGGCCTTTTTCGTGATGGGCCGCCACATGCGCCTCGTCACCGTGAAAGAGGTGGACACGGGCGAGACGCGCGTGCTGTACGCCGGCACGATGGACGAGGACGCGCTGCTGCGCGCGAGCGGCTATACGCTGGGGCCGGACGACGCGGCCGTGCTGGCGCTGAACGAGAGCGGCGGCGCGGAGCTGGAGGTGCTGCGCGCCTTCGGCGTGCGCGTCACGGCCGACGGCGCGGGCGCGGACGTGCAGGTGGCGCACGGCACGGTGGCCGAGGCGCTGGAGAAGGCGGGCGTCGCGCTGTCGGGCGACGACTACACCGAGCCCGCGCTCGACAGCCCCGTCAGCGAGGGCATGGGCGAGATCGTGGTGCACCGCGTGACGTATGAGGAGCGCACCGAGACGCGCGAGGTGCCGTTCGAGGTGCAGTACATCACCGAGGGCGACCCGGAGACCTCGCAGTACGAGCACGACATCCTGCGCAGCGAGGGCGTGAACGGGCAGGCCGTCGTCACCATCCGCGACCGGTATGTGGACGGCGTGTACGAGCGCAGCGAGGAAGTGGGGCAGGAGATCGTCACCGAGCCGGTCGCCGAGGTGCACGCCACGGTGTACAACAACGTGGTCAGCCCGCTGTCGGCGCCGGAGGGCGTCACCGTGGTGGACAATGTGCCCACGGGCTACGCCGAGGTGTACTCCATGCGCGCCACGGGCTATTATTCGGCCCGCGGGCGCGGCGCGTCCGGGATCGGGCTCGCCTACGGCACGTTCGCCGTCGACCCCACGCTCATCCCCTACGGCACCAAGGTGTACATCACCTCGCCGGACGGCTCGTTCGTGTACGGCTGGGCCATCGCCACCGACACCGGCGCGTTCATCCACACGAACCGCATGCAGGTGGACCTGTTCTACGAGACCTAC
Organism: Candidatus Ruthenibacterium merdigallinarum; assembly: GCA_019113785.1. Lineage (GTDB taxonomy): Bacteria > Bacillota > Clostridia > Oscillospirales > Ruminococcaceae > Ruthenibacterium > Ruthenibacterium merdigallinarum. Next base: position 4,531 of record DXGT01000005.1, read on the forward strand.
GCCGAGAGTGCCGCAAACGGCGTCAAGCAGGTGAACGTCTACGTGTATCCGGACGAGGTGCTGGACGAGATCAAATAAAAAAGGCCCCGGACGGGCCTTTTGACAAAAACACAGGCGCCCCTGTTCCCGCGCGGGAACAGGGGCGCCTGCGTTTTGTCAAAGGAAAGGCGAAACAGCGGCGGTCAGTACAGCCCGCGGGCCGGGCCCTGCGTGCGGCACTGGCGGATCACCAGCCGGCAGGTCTCGTCGTGCGCGCGCAGATAGTCCATTTTGCGGCGGTACTGCACGCTGAGGCATTTCTGGCGCACGCGCCAGCGCGCGCAGCTTTTGTGGCAGCCATCGGCATAGTGCGGGCAGGTGCTCTTGCAGGGGATCATAGCGAAAACTCCCTTCTGTTTCAAAAAGGCCGGTGCCTTGCGCGCCCCGCGGGGCGCGTGCACCGCTTTACGAAAGCGGCGCAAAAAGCGAAACGCCGCCCCTCCCGGCGCGCACAGGGCGCGGGAAAGACGGCGAAAAAAGCGCGCAGGGCAGCGCGTGCGCACAGAGCTTGCGCGGGAACGATGCGGCACGGCAGGCCTTCATGCGGCGCGCCTCCCTTCGGCAGAATCTCGCTTTCTATGACAGTATTCTACCACATATAGCGTCCCGTGTCTATGATATACACTAAATTTTGCATAAATTTCCAAAAAGGCACGAGCGGATTTTACCGAGGCGTGACGCGCGCTTTGCAAAGCTCACACCACCTGGAACAGATAGAACTTGAGGTAGGCCGTCTCGGGCACGCCCCAGAGCACGGGGTGGTCGGGCGCGGGGCCGCGCGCCTCGATGAGGCGCAGCTGCACGCCCGCGTCGCGCGCCGCGTTGCGCAGCATTTTGCAGAACGCCTCCTCGGTGGCGAAGTGGCTGCAACTGCACGTGGCCAGGTATCCGCCGCGCGGCAGCAGCTTCATGGCGCGGTAGTTGATCTCCTTATAGCCGCGCAGCGCGTTGGCCAGCGTCTTGTGCGACTTGGTGAACGCGGGCGGGTCTAGGATGATGAAGTCGTACGCGTGCGGCGCAAGGCCGGGCAGCAGCTCGAACACGTCGGCGGCCACGCACTCCATCACGCCGGCCACGCCGTTTTCCTCGGCGTTGCGGCGCGCCATAGCCACGGCGGCCTCGCTCACGTCCACGGCCGTCACCTTCTTTGCGCCGCCCAGCGCGGCGTTCAGCGCAAAGCTGCCCGTGTGGGTGAAGCAGTCCAGCACGGTCTTGCCCTTTGCAAGGCGCGCCACGGCGGCGCGGTTGTATTTCTGGTCGAGGAAAAAGCCGGTTTTCTGGCCGTTTTCCACGTCCACGGTGTAGCGCACGCCGTTCTCCGTGATCGGCACAAGGGCGCTTTGCGGCGCCGCGAGCCCCATGGCGGACAGGTCGTACCAGCCCTTGTACTGGCCGAGGCCCTCCAGCGCGCGGATGGCGACGTCGTTGCGCTCGTACACGCCCTCGATCGGCTGGCCGTCGGCGCGCAGCACGTCCACCAGCAGCGGCAGCCATACGGGCTTGAGGCGCTCGACCCCGGCGCTGAGCACCTGCACGCTCAAAACGGGGCCGAACCGGTCCACCGTGAGGCCGGGGAAAAAGTCGGCCTCGCCGAACACCACGCGGCAGCAGGAGAGCTCTTCGGGGCGCAGCACGGTTTTGCGGTAGGCCCACGCGTGGGCAAAGCGGCGGCGCCAGAACGCCTCGTCGAACGTGTCGCTGGCGTTGCGCGAAAACACGCGCACGCGGATCTTGCTCTTCTCGCTGACAAGCCCCGTGCCGAGGTAGCGCCCCTTTTCGCTGACGACGTCCGCGATGGCGCCGTTTTCACAGGGCTCTGCGCGCAGCACCTCGTCGGCGTACACCCACGGGTGGCCGCCGGCCAGCGCGCGCTCGGCCTTCTGCGTGACGGTGAATTTCGGATAGTTGCGAAGCTGTTTCATGAAAGGCCCTCTCTTTTTTGGCAAGAGCGCGCCGCGCTCTTGCTTTTCTCGCCTGAATTCGATAATATGGACAGTAGGGAAACGGCGTTTGGAACGCCATCTATTATAGAACAGAAGGGGTGGGTTTGACAATGGAGATCGAACGCAAATGGAAGATCGCGGGCTTCCCCGCGTCGCTTGCGCCCATACGCAGCGCGCACATGCGCCAGGGGTATCTGTCCGTCGCGCCGGTGGTGCGCATCCGCGACGAGGGCGGGCGCTATGTGCTGTGCTTCAAGGGGCCGGGCACGCTGGCGCGCGAGGAGATCGAGCTGCCGCTGGACGAAGAGACGTTTGGCCGCTTAGAGGCGCTGATCGGCCGGCCGCTGGTGACGAAGGAATACCGCGCCTACCGCCTGCCGGGCGGCGAGGTGCTGGAGGTGAGCCTTGTGGACGAGGGCCAGCCCACCGAATTCTATTACGCCGAGGTGGAATTTCCCAGCGTGGAGGCGGCGAACGCCTTCACCCCGCCCGAGGGGCTGGGCCTCGGCGAGGAGATGACGCAGCACGCGGGCTTTTCGATGAGCCGCTACTGGCGCTATACGCGCGGCGACGGCGCGCTTTGCCCGTACTGCGGCGCGGCGCTGGTGCCCGGCGAAGTGCGCACAAAGCAGGTGCTCTGGTGGGACGCGGACGGCGCGGTGGATTCTTCGCAGCGCTTTGTCTTCCCGCACCCGGTGTTGAGCCCCACGGTGCTGCCGGCCCCGTATTGCCCCGTGTGCAAGAAGGTGTTCCTGGCGCGCCGCCACCCGGACATCGGCGACAGCATCCCCCCCGTCGAGCCCGAGGGCCCGTGGGGCTGAAAAAGGCCAAAGCCCTCTGAAAGCCCCCAGATCGAGCGATACAAAAAAGCGCCGGCGGTTGCCGGCGCTTTTTCTCGTGCGTCAGGGCGTCTGTTCGTCCGCGTATGCGCGCACCAGGGCGCGGCAGTGCTCGCAGAAGGCCTGCGCCACTTCGCTGGGGGCCTCGATCTTCGCCTCGGGGCCAAGGCCCGCCAGCCAGCCCATGAACTGCGGGCTGACCACGAGGTCGAGATGCACGGCGAAGCGCCCGCCCTCGCGCGGCAGGAAGATGACGTCCTTGCCGAACCGGTCGATCACCACGCCGGCCAGCCGCTCGGAAAAGCTCAGCGTCAGGCTGGTCGTCTCGCCGCCGAACATGCCGAACATGCCGCGCGTGTACTGGCCGAGATCCACGGCCTCAAAGGCCTCGCGCCCTTCGCGCGCAAGGTCCTCGCACTCGATGGCGGACATTTTGTCCACGCGGTAGTGGCGGATGGCGCGCGCGGCGGCGTCGTAGGCGATGAGGTAGTAATTTTCATCCTCCCACACCAGCGCGTAGGGCGACACGAAGTAGCGCCGGCCGCCGTGGCGGTAGCGCAGCTTTTTTTCGGCCGTCCACTCGCTGTACAAAAACGACACCTGTTTTGCGCGGCCGAGCGCCTCGTGCAGCGTGTCGATGCTGTAGTAGATGCTCTCGTTCATGGCTTTCACGCGGTTGGCCACGTACACCTGGCGCTGCAGGCTCTGCGCGTCGTAGCGGCTGCACAGGCCCTCCAGCTTTTTGATCAGCGCGCGGCTTTTCTTCACCGGCAAAAACTTGCTGGACTGCACCGCGTCCACCAGCAGTTTCAGCTCCGCCAGCTCGAACGGGCGGCTGGCCAGCGAATAATAGCACTCGCGGTTCGCCTTGCGGCTGACGATGTCCCAGCCCAGCTCCCGCAAGGCCTCCAGATCGTTGTAAATGCTCTTGCGCTCGGCGCGGATGTGCTCGCGCTCCAGCATTTGCAGCATCTGCGGCAGCGTCACGCCGTGGTTCTCGTCCGTCTCGCTCTCCAAAAAGCGCGCCAAGAGGATCAATTTCTTTTTCTGCCCTTCGCTTCTGGCCATCGCCGGTCCCTCCCTGTTCTGCCTGCGGGCCGCCCGCGCCGGGCCGCCCGCGTTTTTGATCTTGTTATGTCAGCAGCCGCGCGGGCACTTCCACGGGCCGCGCGGGCACTTTGTCCCACGAAAAAAGCTGCGCCAGCTCGCCGCAGCACACCGGCCGCGGCCGCTCCAGCAAACCGGCCAGCGCCGCCAGTTCGCCCAGCACTTCCTGCGGCGAAAAGCGCGCGCGCAGCGCGCCGAAGTCGAGCGCGCGGTCGCGCTTGGACAGGCGCTGCCCTGCCGCGTTGACCAGCAGCGGGATGTGGAAATACTGCGGCTGCGGCAGGCCCAGCAGGCGCTGCAAATACATCTGGCGCGGCGTGGAGGACAAAAGGTCCTGCCCGCGCACCACCTGCGTGACGCCCATGCGCGCGTCGTCCACCACGACGGCCAGCTGATAGGCGAACACCCCGTCGGAGCGGCGCAGGATGAAATCGCCGCATTCGGCGGCGAGGTTCTGCGAAAAGGGGCCGAGGTGGCCGTCTGTGAAGCGGACGGTCTCGTCCGGCACAGCGATGCGCAGCGCGCTGCGCCGCCCGGCGGCGGCAAGGCGCGCCCTTTCC
>DXGT01000045.1 GCA_019113785.1 Candidatus Ruthenibacterium merdigallinarum
CCACCATCCGCAACGCGGACGTCATTCTGGTGATGAACGGCGGCGACATCGTCGAGACCGGCACCCACAAGGAGCTTCTGGCCAAGGGCGGCTTTTACGCCGAGCTGTACAACAGCCAGTTCGCCGACACGGCCGAGGCCGGCTGAGCGCCCTCTCCCCGCCGGTCGAAAACGCCAAAGCCCCCCGCCGCCTGCACGCCGCAGGCGGCGGCTTTTTTGTTGTAATTTCCCCGTGGGAGGCTTATAATGGAAATATGATGGCGCCGCCTGCGCGTGCCCACGCTGGACGAGGTGCGCTGACGCCGCGCCGGCGCTTCCCGCTCTGCTGTTTTGCCTGATTTTGCCGGAAAGAAGATGTGTCTGCCATGTTCCCCATGCTCAACCCCTATCTCTCGATGCCCGCGCAGGACATCGTGCGCCAGTACCTGCGCATCCGGCGCATGCAGCTCTGCCTGCTGTACGGCAGCTTCGCGCTGGTGATCCTCGGCCCCGCGCTGATCACCGTGGCCGCGGGCGCGATGAACGTCGTCTCCGCGCTGGTGCTGGCGGGCTTTGCCGCGCTGTTCCTGTTCCTGATCGCGCGCTTTAAGCGCAAGCTGTTCCCCCAGAACCTCACGCTCATCCGCGAAGTGCTCACCGACGCGTGCGACCCCGCGCGCTATCGCGACGTCATCCAGGACATCTGCCGGCGCGACCGCGGCTATGCCGACGTGTTCAGCGCCCCGCTGGAGCTGGCCGACGCCGAGGCGGCGCTGGGCGACGAAGCCGCGGCCGCCGCACGCCTGTACGCGCTGCGCTTTGAGGACAAGCGCGACGCGGCCAGCGAGGCGCGCCGGCTGGAGCTGCTGGCCTGGTGCTGTGCGCAGACGGGCGATGCGGCCGGCTTTGCCGGCGCGCGGGACGCAATGGACGCCCTGGCCGCAAACGGGCCTTTTGCCGTGCGCGCCGAAGCGCACGCAGCCGCCGGGCGCATCGCGCTGTACGGCGCGGCGCGCGGGATGTGCGCCGCACCGGAGGACGGCCCGAACGCCCCCACCCCAACGGCCTGCGCCCGCTGTACGCGCTGCGCGTGCGCTATTGCCTGGCCGAGGTGCTGGCCTCGCACGGCCGCACGCAGGAGGCGCTTCGCTGTTTGCAGCCCGTGATCGACCGCGGCCGTGGCCTCGCCCTGACGGCGCGCGCCGGCAGCCTGGCCGCGCGCCTCGAGCAGGAAGCGCAGCCGCGGGAAAAGCGCGCGCCGGAACAAAATACACACTGAGGAGCCGCCATGCCGAATTGTATTGAAGTGACCGACCTTCGCGCGCCGGAGCTGGCCGTGTACGCGAGCCTGACGAACGCGCAGCTGCGCAGCCGGCTGGAGCCGCAGGCGGGCATTTTCATCGCCGAGAGCGCGAAGGTCATCCGCCTTGCGCTCGACGCGGGGTGCGAACCCGTCTCCTTTTTGATGGAGCGCCGCCATGTGGCCGGGCAGGCCGCGCCGCTGCTGGCGCGCTGCCCGGACGTGCCCATATACACTGGCGAGCGGGAGGTGCTCGCCTCGCTGACGGGCTATGCGCTCACGCGCGGGGTGCTGTGCGCGATGCGCCGCCCCGCCCCCGCCCGCTGGCAGGACGTGTGCCGGAACGTGCGGCGCATCGCCGTGCTGGAAAACATCGTGGACGCGTCGAACGTGGGCGCCATTTTCCGCAGCGCCGCGGCGCTGGGCGTCGACGCCGTGCTGACGACGCCCTCGTGCTGCGACCCGCTGGGCCGGCGCGCCGTGCGCGTCAGCATGGGCTGCGTGTTTCTCGTGCCCTGGGCGCAGATCGGCCAAACGCACGCCGACTGGCCGCACCCCGGTCTCGAAGCGCTGCGCGCCGCGGGCTTTCGCACGGCGGCGCTGGCGCTGGGCGAAGGGTGCGTGCCCGTGGACGACGCGCGCCTCGCCGGCGAGGAAAAGCTCGCGCTCATCCTCGGCACCGAGGGCGACGGCCTCGGCGCCGGCACCATCGCCGCGTGCGACTGGCGCGTGCGCATCCCCATGCGCCGCGGCGTCGATTCGCTGAACGTCGCGGCCGCCGCAGCCGTCGCCTTCTGGCAGCTGCGCGCACGGGCGTGAGGCGGAAAAGCTGCATAGAACCGCAAGGCCCTCCGGCTGGCAGACAGCCGGAGGGCCTTTTTCTGTTTTATTCCCGCGTTTTCAGCGCAGATACCGCCCCGTCACGCTCTCGGGGTTTGCCGCGACGTCCGCGGGCGTGCCCGCCGCCACCAGGCGGCCGCCTTCCTCGCCGCCGCCCGGGCCCATGTCCAGCACATAATCCGCATTCCGGATGACGTCGAGATCGTGCTCGATGACGACCACCGTCGCCCCGCGCGCCAGCAGCGTCTCGAACACGCCCAGCAGCACGCGCACGTCCAGCGGGTGCAGCCCGATGGTTGGCTCGTCGAACACGAACACCGTGTCCTCCTGCCCGCGCCCCATCTCGCTGGCCAGCTTCAAGCGCTGCGCCTCGCCGCCCGAAAGGCTGGGCGTCGCCTCGCCGAGCGTCAGGTAGCCGAGGCCCAGGCTCTGCAGCACCGCCAAACGCGCACACACCGTTTTCAGGCCGGCGCATGCCGTCCGCGCCGCGCGCACGTCCATCGCCATCAGCTGTGTAAGCGTATAGCGCTCGCCGGCGGTGTTCGTGTACACAGCGGCGTTCGCCTCGCGCGCATAGCGTGTGCCGCGGCACTCGGGGCACGGGATGGTCACGTCCGGCAAAAACTGCACGTCTAGGCTGATCTCGCCCGTGCCGTCGCAAACGGGGCAGCGCAGCCTGCCCGTGTTGTAGGAAAAATCGCCGGCCTTCAGGCCCTTTTCCCGCGCGCCCGGCGTCCGGGCGAAGGCCTTGCGCAGCTCGTCGTGCACGTTCGCGTACGTGGCCACCGTCGAGCGCACGTTGATGCCGATGGGCGTCGCGTCGATCAGCTTCACGCGCGCAATGCCCGGCGCGTCCACGGCCTTCACATGCGCGGGCAGCGGCGCGCCGGACGCCGCCGCCTCCAGTGCGGGCACAAGGCTCTCCAGCACCAGCGTCGTCTTGCCGGAGCCGGACACGCCCGTCACCACAGTCAGCCGTCCCTTGGGGATGTCCGCCTCGAGCGGGCGCACCGTGTGAAGGGTCCCGGTGGACAAATGGATGCGCCCGCGGCTGAACAGCTCGCCCTCTGCGCACGGGGTGCGCGCCGCCGTGGGCGCCGTGCCCGCGAGGAACGGCCCGATGCGCGACGCAGGATTTTTGGCGATGTCCGCCACCGCGCCCTGCGCCGTCACAGCGCCGCCGTTTGCGCCCGCGCCCGGGCCCATCTCGATGATCCAGTCCGCCTCGCGCAGGATCTGCGTGTCGTGATCCACCAGCAATACGGAGTTGCCGTCGGCCACAAGGTCGCGCATCACGCCGCACAGCCCGTCGATGTTCGACGGGTGCAGCCCGATGGACGGCTCGTCCAGCACGTACAGAACGCCCGTGGTGCGGTTGCGCACCGCGCGGGCCAGCTGCATGCGCTGGCGCTCGCCCGTCGAGAGCGTGGCGGCCGCGCGGTCGAGCGAGAGGTAGCCCAGCCCCAGGTCCATCAGCCGGCGCGCCGGCGTGCAGAACGCCTCGCAGATGCTCTGCGCCATGGGGCGCATCTCTTCGCGCAGCGTGCCCGGCACTTTGCGCACCCACTCGTCCAGCTTCGCCAGCGGCATGCGGCACACCTCGTCCAGCCCGACGCCGGCGATGTGCGGCACGCGCGCCGCCTCGCTCAGGCGCGTACCGCCGCAGTCGGGGCACGCCTCCTCGCACAGAAAACGCTCCACGCGCTTCATGCCCTTTTCGTCCTTCACCTTGGCCAGCGCGTTTTCCACCGTGCGCACGGCGCTGTAGTAGGTGAAGTCCAGCTCGGCGGCCTGCTGCGTGTTCTTCGCGTGGTAGAGGATGTGCTTTTTCACGGCCGGCCCGTCGTAGACAATGGCCTTTTCGCGCTCGGTCAGCTCACAGAACGGCACGTCCGTGCGCACGCCCATCTCGCGGCACACGTCCGTCATCAGCGACCACATCAGCGCGTTCCACGGGGCCACGGCCCCCTCGTCGATGGTCAGCGATTCGTCCGGCACGAGGCTGGCGCGGTTCACCGTGCGCACCACGCCCGTGCCCGCGCAGCGCCGGCACGCGCCCTCGCTGTTGAAGGCCAGCTGCTCGGCGCTGGGGGCGTAGAACTCGGCCCCGCACACGGGGCAGCGCAGCGCCCCGCCCGCCGCCACGGCCAGCGAGGGCGGCGCGTAGTGCCCGTTCGGGCAGCGGTGGCTCGCAAGGCGCGAGAACATCAGCCGCAGGCTGTTCAGCAGCTCGCTGCCCGTGCCGAATGTGCTGCGGATGCCCGGCACGCCCGGGCGCTGGTGCAGCGCCAGCGCCGCCGGCACATACAGCACCTCGTCCACATCCGCCTTTGCCGCCTGCGTCATGCGCCGGCGCGTATAAGTGCTCAGCGCGTCGAGATACCGCCGCGAGCCCTCGGCGTACAAAACGCCCAGCGCCAGGCTCGACTTGCCCGAGCCCGACACGCCCGCCACGCCCACGATGCCGTTCAGCGGCACATCGATGTCGATATTTTTCAAATTGTGCACGCGCGCGCCGCGCACGCGGATGGCCCGCGGCGCGCTGCTTTCTGTGCGCATTGTCCTCACCTGCCCTTCCGGCGGCGCAAAACCGCCCGGTGTACGCTCTTCTGTATGTCATTGTAGCACAGCGTCCGCACCCGCACAAGCCGTCAAAGAATGCGCAAACAGCATCGATGTTGAAGCGTTTTGCATAAAATTATTCATCGCTAATTTGTGTATTTCGGATATTTTGTGCGTCGAAAACCTCAAAAAAGGAAAAAGAATCTCAAAAATTCAAAATCGCGCTTTGCCCGGTGATAGAAACGTCAAAAATCCAAAAGGACGGCGCGCGCGAATTCTGGTATGATGAAATCGAAGAGAGGACGGCCTGCAGCCGTCCCGAAAAGACTGTTTGTACGGCATTCAAAAAGGAGGCAAATTCATGAAAAAGTTTCTGGCACTTGCGCTTTCCGCGCTGATGGCATTCTCGCTGGCCGCCTGCGGCGGCGCTGATTCTTCCTCCGCCGGCACGTCCGGCTCCGCGGCGGGCACCGCCGACGACGGCGACCTTCCGGTGCTTCGTGTGGCCGCCATGCCCACGATCACCAGCCTGCCTACCTATTACATCCAGAAGAACGGCCTGGACGTGGCCGCCGGCTTCAAGATGGAAGTGACCATGTTCGACACCGGCGCGCCGATGAACGAGGCGCTGGCCGCCGACCTGTGGGATGTGGGCCACATGGGCGCGGCCGCCGTTACCGGCATGGCCAACTACGACGAAATGATCATCGGCGAAGTGCTTGAGTCCACAGACGGGCAGGGCGTGTTCGTCAGCCCGGACAGCGCCATCACGCAGGACACCGGCTACAATCCCTCGTTCCCGACGGTGCTGGGCAGCCCGGAGACGGTCAGCGGCATCACCATCCTGACGCCGGTCGGCACGGCGCAGCACTTCACCGTTCTGAAATGGCTGGAGAAGCTGGGCATGGAGCCCACGGACGTGAACATCGTGAACATGGAGTCTGTGCAGGCGTACCAGGCGCTGCAGGCGGGCCAGGGCGACGCTGCTTCGCTGAATGTCCCCACCTTCTTTGACGCCGTGAACGACGGCTATGTGCAGGCCGCCAACCTGGCCGACCTGGGCACCCGCTATGTGGACCAGATCGTCGCCAACCGCAAGGCCGTGGAAGGCCAGCCCGAGCTGGTGCAGAAGTACGTCGACTGCGTTCTGGAGGCCAACGCCGCGCTGAAGGCCGACGAAGAGATGGCCACCGACCTGCTGGTGGAGTTCCTGAAGGAGTCCGGCATGGAGACCAGCCGTGAGAACTGCGCCTCCGACCTGAGCCGTGTGCAGTGGCTCGTGAAAGAGGACTGGAAGGGCCGCGAGCTGGGCACCTTCGCCAAGGAGCTGGGCGAGTTCTATGTGGGCCAGGGCCAGCTGGAGGAGAGCGCCATCGACAAGTTCACCACCAACGTGGACAACACGTTCGTGAAAGCGTACCAGTAAACCGGGGCCTTGCCCCGCAAAACCGATAGGATGCTGAGGACGGCCTGCGGCTCGCGCGAGCCGCAGGCCATCCTGCTCAGAAAGGTGTGAATCAGGCATGAAGCAGTTTCTGCATAAGTACAAATACATCCTGATCTCCGTGTGCTCGTTCTTGTTCGTGCTTGTGGTCTGGCAGCTTGTCACGGATGTGTTCCACATGGTCAGCGCCGTGATGCTGCCCAGCCCCACGAAGATCCTTGAAACGTTCGTCTATAAACTGACCGGCGGCACCGTGCCCGACGGCGCCACGCTGTTCCAGAACATCTGGTCCAGCTTACAGATCGCGCTGGGCGGCTACGCCGTCGGCGTGCTGATCGGCGTTCCCCTGGGCGTGGGCATGGCCTGGAGCCGCCGCTTCGAGCTGTTTGCAAAGCCCCTGTTCGACATCATCCGCCCGGTGCCTGCGCTGGCGTGGATCCCGCTGATGATCCTGTGGCTGGGCATCGGCTACGCCTCGAAGGTGGGCATCATCTTCTTCGCGGCTTTCATCAGCGCCACAGTCAACTCGTACGCGGGCATCCGGCGCACCACACAGGTACACCTGTGGGTGGGCAAGACCTTTGGCGCCACGAACCGCCAGCTGCTGTTCAAGGTGGCCATCCCCACGGCGCTTCCCATGATCTTCACCGGCCTGCGCCTGGCGCTGGGCTCGGCGTGGGTGGCGCTGGTGGCCGCCGAGATGCTGGCCGCCACAAAGGGCCTCGGCTACATGATCCAGATGGCCCGCCTGATGGGCCGCCCCGACGTGATCATCGTAGGTATGCTGACCATCGGCTTTGTGGGCCTGCTTTTGAACACGATTTTGGAAAAGCTGCAGAAACGATTTGTCAGGGGGGCGAAAAAAGATGATTGATACCACGACAAAAAGCCGTTTCAGCGTCAAGCAGTTGACGGTGATCTACACCATCATTTCCCTTTTGTCCCTGCTTGTGGTGTGGGAGCTTGCGGCCCGCTTCACCAGCGCGTCCATGTTCCTGCCGCCGGCCTCGCAGGTGCTGGCCTCCTTCTGCCGCAGCTTTGTGGAGCCCATCGGCAAGCACACCATGCTGGTGCACATCGGCGTGAGCCTGTACCGCGTGGCCGTGGCGTTCTTCTTCGCCACCGTCACGGGCATCGCGCTGGGCGTGGGCATGGGCTACTCCCGCCTGCTGGAGGCCATTTTGAAGCCTCTGTTCGAGTTCATCCGCCCCATCCCCCCGCTGGCGTGGATCCCGCTGTCCATCCTGTGGTTCGGTCTGGGTGACACGGGCAAATTCTTCATCATCTTCCTCGGGTGCTTCTGTTTCATCACCGTCAACACCTACGACGGCGCCAAGAACGTCGACCCTGAGCTGATGGGCGCCGCACGGATGCTGGGCGCCAACGAACGGCAGGTATTCTTCAAGATCGTGCTGCCGTCGTCTGTGCCGTACATCTTCGCGGGGTTGCAGATCGCGGTGACCGCCGGCTGGAGCGCCGTGGTCGGCGCCGAGATGATCCAGTCCAACGAGGGCGTCGGCTGGATGATCGTGCGCGGCATGAACACCGGCAACACAGTGCAGATCATGGTGGGTATCGTGGCCATCGGCATCGTGGGCTTTGTGCTTGCGAACCTGACGAGCGCTTTGGAGAGGAGGCTTTGCGCATGGAACGAGCAAAAGGGAATGTGACCGGCGCGCCCGTGCTGGAATGCCGCAACGTGGGCCGCACGTTCGAGGGACGCGGCGGCAGCGGCAAAAACGAGGTGCTGCGCGGCGTGAATTTTGAGGTGCACGAGAACGAGTTCCTGGTGCTGTTCGGCGCGGGCCAGTGCGGCAAAACCACGCTGCTGAACATTCTTGCGGGCCTCGACATGCCCACGGAGGGCGAGGTGTACACCCGCGGGCAGAAGGTGACGGGCCCCGCGCCCGAGCGCGGCGTTGTGTACCAGAAGACCTCGCTGTTCCCGTGGATGACCGTGGAGGACAACGTGGGCTTCGGCCCCGAAGTGCGCCACATGCCCAAAGAGGAGCGGCGCGCACGCATCAAAAAGTACCTGGAGCTGGTGGGCCTGACCGGCTTTGAAAAGAGCTATCCCAGCCAGCTGTCCGGCGGCATGCGCCAGCGCGTGGGCATCGCCCGCGCCTACGCAAACCAGCCCGACATCATGCTGATGGACGAACCCTTCGGCCATCTGGACGCGCAGACGCGCTACATGATGGAGGAGGAGTTGCAGCGCATCTGGCAGAAGGAGAAGCGCACCGTTGTGTTCGTGACCAACAACATCGAGGAGGCGCTGTTCCTCGCCGACCGTGTGATCCTTTTGACGAACTGCCCCACGCACATCAAGCAGGAATACGTCATCGACATGCCGCACCCGCGCGACTACACCGACCCCGAATTTTTGCGCCTGCGCCAGCTCATCACCGACAATATGGACCTGACGCTGTGAGAGAGGAGAGAACGTGATGCAAGACAACAAGCAGCCCAAGGTGCAGGTGCGCAACCTGACCAAACAGTTTGGGGACCTTCTGGTTTTGAACGACATCTCCTTCGACGTGCAGGCCGGCGAATTCCTGTGCATCGTAGGGCCCACCGGCTGCGGCAAGACCACGTTTCTGAACAGCCTGACAAAGCTGTACGAGCCCACGAAGGGCGAGATCCTGCTGGACGGCGAGCCCGTGGACCTGCGCAAGCACAACATCGCCTACATCTTCCAGGAATACTCCACCATGCCCTGGCTGACGGTGGAGGAGAACGTGGGCTTCGGGCTGGACATCAAGGGCGTGGAAAAGACGAAGGCCAAGGCCCTGGTGGACGAGTACCTTGAACTTGTGGGCCTGACGAAGTACCGCAAGTATTACCCCGACCAGCTCTCGGCCAGCATGCTGCAGCGCGTGGTGATCGCCCGCGCCTTCGCCACGCAGCCCGACCTGCTTTTGATGGATGAGCCGTACGGCCAGCTGGACATCCAGCTGCGCTACCATCTGGAGGACGAGCTGATCCGCCTGTGGCAGCGCACGGGCACGACCGTGCTGTTCATCACGCACAACATCGAGGAGGCCGTGTACATGGGCCAGCGCATCCTGGTGCTGACGAACAAACCCACCAGCATCAAGTGCAACATCGAAAACGACCTGCCCCGTCCCCGCGACATCGCCAGCCCGGATTTCGTCCGGCTGCGCAACCAGGTGACCGACCTGATCAAATGGTGGTGAGCGCCCGGCGCGCCGCCCCCAAAACAAAACTTTAGGCCCGTATCCGCCGCGGCCGCCAGCCGGCCTTTACTTTGCGGGGCAACGATGCTATGCTTAGACATGGCGACGCTGCCGCCGGAAGGCGGCGGGCGGGCCTTTTTTCAAGGAGGGACCATCCATGGACCGACCCAACGTGGTGTTCATCATCTCCGACGACCAGGGCTACTGGTCGCTGGGGTGCGCGGGCAACCCGGAGATCCGCACGCCGAACATCGACCGCCTGGCCGCCGACGGCATGCGCTTTGAAAACTTTTTCTGCGCCTCGCCGGTGTGCTCCCCCGCGCGCGCCAGCCTTTTGACGGGCTGCATCCCCTCGCAGCACGGCGTGCACGACTGGCTGCGCGACGACGACGACCGGCAGGCCGCCATCGAGTATCTGGCCGGGCAGTATTCCTACACGAAAGCGCTGGCGGAAAACGGGTACTGCTGCGCGCTGTCCGGCAAATGGCACATGGGCGCCAGCGCCAAGGTGCAGCAGGGCTTCAGCCACTGGTTCTGCCACAAGTCCGGCGGCGGGCCGTATTACGGTGCGCCGCTGTACAAGGACGGCAAGCTCTACCGCGAAGAGCGCTATGTCACCGACGCCATCACCGACGACGCCGTGGAATTCCTGGACAGCCGCAAGGGCAATGCGCAGCCGTTCTATCTGCACGTGGCCTACACGGCGCCGCACGCGCCGTGGCTGAACAACCACCCCAAAGAATACACCGACCTGTATGAGGACTGCCCGTTCCACTCGGTGCCGCATCTGCCGCGTCACCCCGACAGCATCTACCTGACCGACGAAGTGGCGAAGGACGAGCGCGCGAACCTGATCGGCTATTTCGCCGCGGTGACGGCCATGGATGCCGGCATCGGGCGCATCCTGCAAAAGCTCGACGAGCTGGGCATGGCGCAGGACACGCTGGTCATCTTCACCTCGGACAACGGCTTTTCCTGCGGGCACCACGGCTTTTGGGGCAAGGGCAACGCCACTTTCCCGCTGAACATGTACGAGGAGTCGGTCAAGGTGCCCTTCATCGCACGCCATCCCGGCCGCATCCCCGCCGGCAGCGTGTGCGGCAGCCTTGTCTCCGCCTACGATTTCATGCCCACGCTGCTGGATTACCTGGGCCTTTCCGCGTCCGATTCGCTCGAGCGGCCCGGCGTGTCCTTTGCGCCCGCGCTGCGGGGCGAAGCATTCTGCCAGCATGAGGAAGTGGTGGTGCTGGACGAGTACGGCCCCAACCGCATGATCCGCGGCACGCGCTATAAATATGTGGCGCGCTACCCCTACGGCCCCAACGAGCTGTACGACCTTGCGCAGGACCCGGGCGAGGAGCACAACCTGCTGAAGGACGGCGGCTTTGAAGCGCTGGAGGGCGAGATGCGCCTGCGTCTCGAGCGCTGGTTCGCCCGCTATGTAAACCCGCAGATCGACGGCGCGCGCGAAGCCGTGTTCGGCTCGGGCCAGATCGGCCTGGCCGGGCTGTGGGGCGACGGCTCCCCGGCGCACAGCTGCGACGACTACATCAAGGAAAACCCGAATTACGCGCCGTACCGCGTGAAATGACGAGGGAGGGTGAACAGGATGAAGCGCCTGTATAAAAAGCTGGCGGCGTATACAAAGCGTCTGCGCACACAGCTCTTTTTGGCGTACTTTCTTCTGTTCGCCCTCTTTTTTGTCGCCATCGCTGCACTGGTGACGCTCGGCTTCCGCGGGCTGCTCGTCGAGCAGATCGGCGCCAGCCGCATGGACGTATTGCGCCAGATCGCCGAGCGGGCCAACACGGTGAAAACCAGCAGCGTCACGCTGTCCAACTTGTACAGCTACGAGATCCTGGCGCAGAACATGCTGAGCGAGGAGCAGACGGCCGGGCAGCAGTCGCAGGCGCGCATCTATCTCAACGAGCAAAAGCGCATGTATGACGACGTATTCAGCCGCGTCGGCCTCGGCTACGAGGTGGCGCTGCTGGGCGAAAACGGCTTTTTTTACACGTCCGACGCAGGCGGCCCCGACGCGCAGACGCTGGGCCAGCAGCTGTGGTACCGCCGTTTGCTGACGAATTTGCGCGAGGCGGACACGGGCGAGGTGCAGTTCTCGCGCACCTTTGAGAGCGCGCAAAAGGACGGCCATTATCAGTTCGCGGCCGGCCGCCTGCTGGGCAGCGGACCAGACAAAAGCGTGCTGCTCGTCGTCATCGACGAACAGCTTTTGGAAAACCTGTACGCCTCCGTGCAAAACGAGGAGGGCGAGATCTACATCTACGACCAGGACGGCTTCATCGTCTCGCACCCCAACAAGAAGATGTTGGGCAAACAGTTCATCGACGTGGGCTATATGGAGCGCACATACGGCCGCAACAGCAGCGCCATCGTCACCAAGCGCGCACAGGACTATCTTCTGACCACCTATCTGGACGATGCCACCGGCTGGACCATTGTGGAGGAGATCCCCACGCGCGTGCCCTTCGCCGCGCTCAACCGCGTGTACCTGCTGGTGGCCTGCATCCTGGCCGCGGCGCTGGTGCTGGCCATCGTGCTGGCCCTGTATATGTCGCGTCGCGTCGCGCGCCCGCTCACACAGCTCAGCGCCGCCATGGGCGAATTCGGCGGGCGCGAGAATTTCCGTCCCCTGCCCGCCGACACCGGCACGCAGGAGATCGACTCGCTGCGCGAGAGTTTCAACCACATGGCCGTGGAGATCTTCCATCTGATGGACGCCGTACAGGAACGAGAGCAGCAAAAGCGCGTGCTCGAGATGAATTTCCTGCGCGCGCAGATCAACCCGCATTTTTTGTACAACATGCTGTTCTCCATCCGCTGTACGGTGGAGATCGGCAAAAACGAGCAGGCCGCCCAGATGATCGACGCCTTCAGCGACCTGCTTCGCAGCACGCTGGCCGTCAAGGACAGCACCATCCCGCTGCGCGACGAGCTGGAGAGCACGCGCAAATACCTGGTGGTGCAGAAGCTGCGGTACGGCGAGAAAGTGCATTACGAGATCGACATGCAGGAGGGCAGTGAACGCTGCATGGTGCCGGCGCTGATCTTGCAGCCGCTGGTGGAAAACGCCATTTTCCACGGGCTGGAGGCAAAGGAGGACGCGGACATGATCGTCATCGCCTCCACCCTCAAGGACGGCGAGCTGCTGCTCAGCGTGACGGACGACGGCGCCGGCATGGACCGCGAAAAGCTGGAGCAGGTGCGCACGCGCTACAGCCGCCCCCGCGTGCAGGGCGCAAGCTCCATCGGCATGGCGAACGTGCACAACCGCATCCGTCTGAATTACGGCGAGGGGTACGGCCTTTTCGTCGAGAGCGCGCCGGGCATTGGCACCACGGCGACACTGCGCATGCCCGCGATCTTTGGGCAGGAGGAAAACGATGAAAGTTCTGATCGTGGATGACGAGGCGATGATCTGCGAATGGCTGCAATTCTGCATCGCGCAGAACCCGGCCTGCCGGCTGACGGGCGTGGCGCACAACGGCCGCGAAGCGCTGGAGCTGTTTCAGCAGAACGAGGCCGATCTGGTTTTGACGGACATCAAAATGCCCGTGATGGACGGGCTGGAGCTGCTGCACGCGCTGCGCGCGCTCAGCGAGCGGGTGCGCGTGGTGATGCTCACCGCCTTCGCCGATTTCGACCTTGCCCGCCGCGCTCTGCGCGAGGGCGCCTCGGAATACCTGCTGAAGACGGAGATGCAGAACGAAGCGCTGCAGGAGCTGCTCGGCCGCATGGCCCGGCAGCTGTCCGTCAGCGAGGGCGCGGAAAACCCGGCCAGCACCGGGCAGGTGCACTCCATCATCCGCAAGATCCTGCGCTCGGAGCGGGAGCTGACGGACGACGAGATGGCCGAGCTGCGCCAGTGCGGCGTGCGCTGGCGCGACAACGGCCTGTTCGCGCTGGCGGTGTGGCAGCGCGAGCTGTTACAGGGGGGCCTGGCCTTCCCGCAGAGCAGCCAGGCGCGCCATGTGGCCGGCTTTGACTACAGCGACAGAATCTACCTTGTGGTGGGCAACTTCCCGCGCGCGCTGAGCGGCGGCGAAAAGGCGCGCCAGCTGACCGAGTACGCCCGGCAGGTGCAGCAGGCCAACGGCTGCATGGTGGGCGTGAGCGCGATCACCGACGAGATGCGCCAGATCCCGCTGATGATCCGCCAGGCGGTGTGCGCGCTGGGGCAGGGCTTCTACCGCGGCGAAAAGCGCCTGTACGAGCCGCAGTACCCCCTTGCGGAGCTGGGCCGCCAGAGCCGGGCGTGGAAAAGCGCGCTGGCCGGGCTGCGCGTGCAGCTGTACCAGACGGCCGCCGGCCGCCGCTGCGAGCTGGTGCGGGAATTTTTGCAGTCCGCCGGGCGCGAGTCCATTCTGGACGTGGAGCTTTTGTGCAAGCTGATGGGCGATATTTTCGATCTGTTTGTCATGGAGGCGCGTGAGAGCGGCGCGCCGATGGAGGACGCCGACGAACTGCGCGCCAGGCTGATGCAGAGCGTCTCCATGCAGGAGGCCAGCGCCATTCTGCTGGAGGCCGCCGCGCGCAGCGCGCCCGCGGACATGCCCGCGCGCCCGCGCTCGAAGAACATCAGCCTGGCCGTGGAGTTCATCCGCGCCCACTACGCCGAGCCGCTCAGCCTGGAGCAGGTGGCCGCGCAGGTCTATCTGAACCCGGAGTATTTCTCCCGCGCGTTCAAGGAGGAGATGGGCCAGAACTTCGTCAACTACCTCACGGACGTGCGGCTGCAACACTCCGTGCAGCTGCTGGAGACGACAGCCCTGCGCGTGCAGAACATCGCGCAGGCCGTGGGCTATTCCAATGTGAGCTACTTTTCCACGACGTTCAAAAAGAAATACGGCATGAGCCCGTATGAATACCGCCGCAAGGGCGTTTGAGCCCGAAAGGAGAGGCCGCGATGAAAGCGATCATGGTGATGTACGACTCGCTCAACCGCCACATGCTGCGCCCTTACGGCTGCACCTGGACGCGCACGCCGAATTTCGAGCGCCTGGCCGAGCGGTGCGTCACGTTCGACAACTGCTGGGTGGGCAGCATGCCCTGCATGCCCGCGCGGCGCGAGCTGCACACGGGCCGCTACAACTTTCTGCACCGCAGCTGGGGCCCGCTGGAGCCGTTTGACGACTCGATGCCCCAGCTTCTCAAGGACGCCGGCGTGCACACGCACCTCATCAGCGACCATTACCACTACTGGGAGGACGGCGGCTGCACCTACCACCAGCGCTACACCACATGGGAGTGCGTGCGCGGGCAGGAGGGCGACAACTGGCAGCCGCTCGTGGGCTTCTCCGGGCCGGACAGCACGCGCAACGTGTGCGGCGAAGCGCGCGACAACTGGGTGGGGCAGGATTTTGCCAACCGCACCGCCATGCCCACGCCCGAGTTGCAGCCCCAAAGCCGCACCTTCCGCAGCGGGCTAGAATTTTTGCGCCGCAACCACGACCGGGACAATTGGTTTTTGCAGATTGAGACGTTCGACCCGCACGAGCCGTTTTTCATCCGGGGCGAATACAAAAGCCACTTCCCCGACGGCTACCGCGGTCCTCTGTGCGATTGGCCCGACTACCGCCCGGTGAACGACACCGACAGCCCCGAGCTGATCGACCATCTGCGCAAGCAGTACGCCGCCGTGCTGGAGCTGTGCGACGAAAACCTGGGCCGCGTGCTGGACGCGATGGACGAGTACGGCCTGTGGGACGACACGATGCTGATCGTGAACACCGATCACGGCTTTTTGCTGGGCGAGCACGGCCAGTGGGCCAAATGCCACTGCCCCTTCTACGGCGAGGTGGCCCACACGCCGCTGTTCATCTGGGACCCGCGCTTCGCCCGCCGGGCGGTGCGCACGCACCGGCTGGTGCAGACGGTCGATCTGCCCGCCACGCTGCTGGAGTACTTCGGCCAGCCGCTGCCGCCCGACATGGAGGGCCGCCCCGTGCGCCCCATTCTGGAGCGGGACGAGGCGATCCGCGAAGGCGGGCTGTTCGGCATCTTCGGCGGCCAGGTGTGCTGCACAGACGGCGAATGGGTGTACATGCGCAGCCCGCTGGCCGCGAACGCGCCGCGCTATGAATACACGCTGATGCCCACCCGCCACGGCGGGCGCCGCGCGTTCATGGACAACGACGTTTTGCGCACCATGCAGCTGCACGCGCCGCTGCCCTTCACAAAGGGCCTGCCTGTGCTGCGCGTCGAAAGCAGGACGCGCGTTTCACAGGCGGCTTATCCCACCATGCTGTTCTGCCTTGCGGACGACCCCGCGCAACACGTCCCCGTGCAGGACGAGGCGCAGGAGCGCCGCATGATTGCGCTGATGAAGCGCCTGATGGCGCAAAACGCCTGCCCCGAGGAGCAGTACGCCCGCCTGGGCCTCGCGTAAAGCGCAGGGGGCGCGGCGATCATCCCGACAGACAAAAAGACGTTCCGGCCAGCCGAGGCGGCTTTTGCCGGAACGTCTTTTTTTTGCACGTTTTTCAAGCGCGCGGCCCTCACAGGCCCTGGCACATGTTGATGAGGATGCCGGCCGCGACGGCGGAGCCGATGACGCCCGCCACATTGGGGCCCATCGCGTGCATCAGCAGGTAGTTGCGCGGGTTGCAGCGCTGGCCCTCCTTCTGCGAGACGCGCGCCGCCATGGGCACGGCCGACACGCCGGCCGAGCCGATCAGCGGGTTGATCTTGCCGTGCGTGACGGCGCACATCACCTTACCCAGCAGCACGCCGCCCGCGGTGCCGAAGGCAAAGGCCACGACGCCCAGCCCGATCACCATCACCGTGCGCAGGTTCAGGAAGGTTTCGGCGTTCGTGGTGCAGCCCACCGAGACGCCCAAAAAGATCGTGATGATATTCATCAGCTCGTTGCCCGCGGTTTTGGTGATGCGCTCCACCACGCCCGTCTCCTTCATCAGGTTGCCCAGCATCAGGCAGCCCACCAGGATGGCGGCGTCGGGCAGCATCAGGCTGACCAGCAGCGTGACGATGATGGGGAACAGCACCTTCTCGGTGCGGCTGACCTTGCGCGGCGGCTCCATGACGATCTCGCGCTCTTTCTGCGTGGTGAGCAGGCGCATGATGGGCGGCTGGATCACCGGCACCAGCGCCATGTAGCAATAGGCCGCCACGGCCACCGAGCCCAGCAGCGCCGGGGCCAGCCGCGTGGTGGTGTAGATGGCAGTGGGGCCGTCCGCGCCGCCGATGATGCCAATGGACGCGGCCTCCGCCGGCGTGAAGCCCAGCAGGCGCGCGCCCGCGTAGGCCACAAAGATGCCCACCTGCGCCGCTGCGCCGAGCAACAGGCTCGAGGGGCGGGCGATCAGCGGCTCAAAGTCGGTCATGGTGCCGATGCCCAAAAAGATCAGCGGCGGGTAGATGCCCAGCTTGACGCCGAGATACAGATAATCGGCCAGGCCCCCGGAGGTGCCCAGCAGCTCCCAGTTGATGTGCTGCGTCTCGTTGATAAAAATTTCCATGTGGATGATGTTGTCCAGCGGCAGGTTGGCCAGCAGCATGCCGAAACCGATGGGCAGAAGAAGCAGCGGCTCGTATTTGCGCACGATGGCCAGATACAAAAGCACGCACGCCACCAGCAGCATGATGGCGTAGCGGTAGCCGCCCTCGGCAAAAAGGATCTGGGCAAAGCCGGAGTTGGCAAAAATCTCTTTCAGGTTCGATATGATCGCGCCCATGTCAATGCGCCTCCCTTATTTTTCCCGCGCGGCCGTGTGCAGGCTGCCGCGCCGCACGGCGCACGCGTTTTTTCGCGCGTCTGTGCTCAAAACACAAAGGGCCGGGTGTTCTGTTCCACGCCCGCGTCGCCCCAGGCGCCGCGCCGCTTCCCGCCGGACTGCGGCAGCCTGCGCACGCTGCGCACCACCGCGCCGGGGCCCTCCATGCAGTATACGGCCGCGGCAATGGCGGCCACCACCTCGTCCGCAACGGCGCTTTGCCCGCCGGCGGGCGGCACAGCGGCCGAGACGGCCGAAACCGCCGGCGCAGGCGGCGTGCCGGGCGCGGCGGATCCAGCGGTCTTCTCGGGCGCGCCGTCCTCTTTCTTCCGGTTCAGCGCGTCGAACAGCCGGCCCTCCAGCGTGATGACAAGGCTCAGTACAACCAGCAGCGCAAACACCAGCACCACGCTGGTGCCGATCAGCGTCGCGTCAAAGGCGGTCAGCCCTCCAGCGCAAAGCAGCGTAAGGTCCATACAGATTCCCTCCTCGGTCTTCGCGGCCGCTTGCACGCAGGCGCTTTTCCCTGCGCGCCGCGGCTAGATCAAATTTATTATAGCACGCCGCCGCCCGCCCGGGTAGCGCCGCATGTCATTTTTTTAACAAAAACCGCCCCACCACCGCATTTTCAGCAAAACGCGCAAAAAGCGCCCTATTTTTTTGACATGCGCGGCGGCGGCAACGCCAGTCCGGGTCGCTGCCGGGCTCCTGTATATCCCCTCCTCCCATTGACAAAAGGCCGCTGTTCCGTTACACTGGAGAGCGGCCTTTTTTGCGGCGGCGCATGCGGGCGCTGCCGGAAAGGCGCGAGAGGGGTTTTGACGGAAATGAAAAACAACACAGTGCAGCTCGTGGCCAGCGACATTGACGGCACGCTGCTGCAGGGCGGCGCGCAGGAGATCTCGCCGGAGATTTTTGCGCAGATCCGCCGCCTGCGCCGGCACGGCATCCGCTTCTGCGCGGCCAGCGGCCGGCAGTACACCAGTCTGCGCCGGCTGTTCGCGCCGGTGGCGGACGACATCTCCTACGTGTGCGAAAACGGGGCCATCGTGTATCACGAGGGCCGGGTTCTGTTCAAGCTGGGCTTTGCGCGCGCCGACGCCGAGCGCCTGATCGGCGAGATCCTTGCGCAGAGCGACTGCGAGGTGATGATCTCGGGCGCAAACACCTGCTACCTGATGCCCAAGAGCGAGGAATACCTCGCCATGATGACGCGCCACAGCGGCAACCACATCCGCGTAGTGCAGAATACCGGCGAAGTGGACGAGCAGATCATCAAGATCTCCGCCTACTGCCGCGGGCCGGGCGGAGCGGCGGCGCGCGAAGTGCCTCTGGGCGCGCCGTGGAAAGACAAGTGCAACGTAGCCGTCGCGGGCGAGCGCTGGCTGGACTTCACCGAGTCGGACAAGGGGCGCGGCCTTTCGGCGCTGTGCGGCGCGCTGGGCGTCGACATGCGGCGCGTGGCCGCCTTTGGCGACAATTACAACGATCTGCCGATGCTGCGCCGTGTGGGCTGGCCGTACCTGATGGCGGGCGGCGTCACGCCCGCGCAGGCGCGACTGTCCGCCCCGGTGGCCAGTCGCGTGCAGCAGGTGCTGGCCGCGCTGTGAGCGCGGCCGGCGCGGCAAAAGCGCCCGCCGTCGCCGCCGCGCACCGGCTTTGCACGCCCGCGCGCCGCGCGGCGCATTTTTCGTCCCGATTTTCCCCGCCGCATCGGTTGACAAACCGCGGCGGGGATGCTATAATTATCAAGCACTCTGAACTGCGGTGCCCTGTGGAGAGGTGTCCGAGTGGTTTAAGGAGGCGGTCTTGAAAACCGTTGAGCAGCAATGTTCCGTGGGTTCGAATCCCACCCTTTCCGCCATTTGGTTTTCAAAGCCGCCAAGTGCATACGCGTGATGAACGCCGCCATGGAGATGTACTCAAGTGGTGACGAGGCTCCCCTGCTAAGGGAGTAGGTCGGGAAACCGGCGCGAGAGTTCAAATCTCTCCATCTCCGCCAGTCAAATCCGCAACACGTTTTGTGTTGCGGATTTGCTTTTTTCTGCGCCAAATACGCTTCGCCGTCCGGCGCAGGGCAAAACTTGCCTTTTACCTTTGGCGATGCGCACAGACAACCCGCTCCCCGCACGGCACACCGTGCGGGGCGGCGGGTTTTTCTCGTCATTGCCATGAAAAAAGCCGCAAAGATACAGCAGCCGGGAACCGGCCGCCATATTCCCCGCCGTGACTGGAAAAAATGAAAAAAACTTTGAACAATCTGCAAAGCTTCCCCGCGAGGCTTCCCGTATAATAAGGGTGGAAATCGCGCAGAGAAGGTGTTCATTTTGACCCGTCAGGATTTCACTTCCGGCCCGCCGCTTAAAGCGATGCTCCTGTTTACGGTTCCCATGGTGATCGGCAACCTGTTCCAGCAGCTTTACGGGATCGCGGATACCGCCATCGTAGGCCAGGTTTTGGGGACAGGCGCGCTGGCGGCCGTGGGCAGCACCAGCTCTGTCACCTATCTGGTAAGCGGTTTTACAGGTGGGCTGTGCAGCGGCTTTACCATTCCCATCGCGCGCTGCTGCGGAGCGGGCGATCGCTCGCTGCTGAGAAAATACATCGCAAACGCCATCTGGCTGAGCATTGTTTTCTCGGTTACCGTGACCCTCCCCGCGCTCATGCTGTGCCGTAAGATCCTCTTATGGATGCAGACCCCCGCAGATATCATGTCCTTCGCCCATGAATATCTCTTCACGGTTTTCAGCGGCGTCCCCTTTGTCGTCTTGTACAATCTGGCCTCCGGTGTTATGCGCGCGCTGGGGGACAGCCGGACGCCGCTGATTTTTCTCGTTCTGTCGGCCTTGCTCAATGTGGGGCTGGACATTGTATTTCTGTTAAATCTACACACAGGCGTATGGGGCGCCGCTCTGGCCACAGTGATCAGCCAGGCATTTTGCGGCCTGCTCAGTTTTGCCGCCCTGCAGCGGTCCAATGCGGATCTGTTTCCCTGCGTAAAGGATCTTCCACCCAGAAAATCGCTGATAAAAGATCTGTGCCTGGCCGGTGTTCCGCTGGGGTTGGAAAGCAGCCTTACCGGTATAGGTGCGACATTGCTCAGCGCCTCCATCAATACATTGGGCAGCACGGTCGTTGCATCCCTTACGGCTGGCAATAAAGTGCTGCAGGTCTTAAATTCCCCCTTGAGCTGTTTCGGTGTTGTAATGGCCATATATGTCAGTCAGAATTTGGGGGCACGAAATTTCAAGCGCATCTACAGCGGGCTGCGCGGCGCTTTCTGTGTCTGCATCGTGTACTCCGCCGTCTCCTTTTCTTTCAATCAGCTGTTTAACCGCTTTGCGTTGGCGCTCTTTCTTCCCGCAGGTCAAACATCCGTTTTTGCCGGCGCGCAACAATTCCTGTTTTGGAACACACTATTTACTTTTTCTTCCGGCTTCAGCGGCCTGCTGCGCTGTACGCTGCAAGGTGTCGGCTACAGCGCGCTTGCCATGATGGCCGGTATTTCCGAGATGCTGACGCGGTCTGTAATGTCCTTTACATTGATCCCCTGGCTGGGGGCGCTCGGCGCGTATCTGGCCAATCCGATCGCGTGGTCTGTCTGTGCGGCGTTTCTGGCTGTAGTGTGCATATTCGTACTTCCCCGTGTCGAGCAGCGGGTAAAACCAAATACGCGCTGAGACTCTTCGCACCGACGGCATTGCAGGGTTTCAAAACAGGTCTGTGACGGAGCGCACAACGCCCGCCCTCGTAAAGGGGTCTGTCCGCGCAAACGGGGTCCCTTTCTGGTCGTACAGCCCCGCGCGCGCCGCATCCTCCATGCGTTTATAGCGTATCTCCACCGCAAGCGGCTTCGGCAATGTATACGGGCGCAGCTGCGGCAGCCTTTTCAACGCCTCCTGCACCTGGCG
This sequence comes from Candidatus Ruthenibacterium merdigallinarum, assembly GCA_019113785.1. Classification (GTDB taxonomy): domain Bacteria; phylum Bacillota; class Clostridia; order Oscillospirales; family Ruminococcaceae; genus Ruthenibacterium; species Ruthenibacterium merdigallinarum. Next base: position 20,987 of record DXGT01000045.1, read on the forward strand.
GTAAATCTCTTCGCAAACCGCCTGCGGATGGCGGCTGATCGCCGATGTCCACGACAGCGCCTCTTTCGTGACGACGGTGCCAATAGGGCCAAACAGCGCCTTTGCCTCGCGCACACCCGCGCTGTCTGACGCGCAGAACAAAACGGGAACGCCGATCTCGCCGGCATAGGCCCCATCGATTGCCAGTTCTCCCGCTTGTTGCCCGTCGAGTTTATAAAATTGAAAATCTCTCGAGGAAAATGTGTGCGCCAGCACCCCATCGGCCGTGTTTTCCCGCGCGTGATAGCCGATAAAAAGAACTGCGTCGAACGACTGATCCATCCCAACAAAGCGTCCCCGGTGGCCGGCGCCAAGCACGATCCGGCAGCGCGGGTCGATCTCTTCGTAGATGAGGTTGACCCCGGTCCCGTGGGCATCCCAGATGACAACCTCCCGTGCCCCGGCGTCCCACAAGGCCCGGGCGGCAGCGCCGGCCTCGCGCGTAGCCTGCCTGCGGGCAAACTGATACTGTTCGCCCGCACCGAGGCCCTTGCCGGGTTCGCCCACAACACAGGCGCAGCCCTCGCAGTCCACCGCGATATAAAATTTCCCGTTCATGTTCAAACTTCCTTTCTAACTTTGTTTTCCCTGCACCCTACCGAAAAAACGGCAAGTATGGTGTACAAAGGCGCAGCAATAGAATCGAAACCGCACAAGGAGGTAATGCCCGCATCGAATACAAGGCCGTCTGCTGTTTGCAGCAGACCAGACAAGCACACAGATATGGAAAGAAGGTTATGCATTATGAACTTTGCTATTGTTGGATGCGGCGTGATTGCACTCACGCACGCCAGGGCGCTGGAGCGTCTCGAACGCGAAACGCTGTACGCCGTATGCGACATCATCCCTGAAAAGGCAGACGCTTTTGCGCGCCAGCACCATGTGCAGAAAGTGTATTACACTGCGGACGACGTCATGGCCGACCCGCAGGTAGACATCGTCTGTGTCTGCGTACCCAGCGGAACGCATGGCGAGATCTGCATAAAAGCCGCCCGGGCCGGCAAGGCCATCGTATGCGAAAAGCCCATGGAGATCACTCCGGCGCGCATGGAACAAATCGTGCGCGAAGTGGAGCAGGCCGGCGTAAAAATGCAGTGCATTTTCCAACGCCGTTTGATGCCGGCCGCAATCGCCGTAAAACGGGCGGTTCAGCAGGGGCTGCTGGGCAAGATCTGCCTGGCCCAGGCCGAATTGAAATACTACCGCGATCAGGCATATTACAACAGCGCCGGCTGGCGCGGCACCTGGGAACAGGATGGCGGCGGTGCGCTGATGAACCAGGGCGTACACGGCGTCGACTTAATCCTGTGGATGCTGAATGACCAGGTGGACACCTTATATGGGCAGGCGCTCACTCTGGCGCGCAAAATTCCCGTAGAGGATACGGCCTCGGCCACGCTCCGCATGAAAAGCGGCGCGCTGTGCACCATTGCAGCCGCCACCACAGCCTATCCCGGCTTTTCCACAACTTTTGCGATCCACGGGGAAAAGGGCAGCGTTGTGTTCGACGACCAGGGCATTATTACATGGGAGTTTTTGGACCAGGACCACGCGCCCCCGCGTCCGGACGCCGGGGAGGCCGTCGGCGGCGCCCGCTCCAACGTGGATATCAGCATCGACGGCCACACTGCCCTGCTGGATGATATCGCATGCGCGCTGCGGGAAAAGCGCCCGGTGCTGATCCCTCCGCAGGACGCAATGGACGCCGTTCGCGTGATTTGCGCCATTTACGAATCAACGCGCACGGGCCAGGTCCTGCATATGCAGCATGTGTAAAAGCGCCGATATTCCTTGCGCCCCGCACGCCGATGAACTGGCTGCTGCGGCGTGCGGGTTGATCCATGAGCTGCATTTTGCGCCGCCGGTTCTGCAGGCGCTGCATCCGCTTTTGTGCGAACCTGTTATGGCAGAGCTTCTCCCATTTTGTGTCCTGATGACTGATGCCCGGCAGGCCGGAGCCGTTCTTCGCTGGCTGCAAAGCGAGCCGTCCTGCTGGCGGCAGCTGGCCGCCTGTGCCGGCGCAGCCTGCATGGCGCGCGAACGCTGCCGGCGTCTGGGCATTCCGCCCCATGTGTTCCTTGACACCATGGGTTGCTTTCCCCGCTTCCTGCGCGAGACGTTCCGGCGCACCGGCCGTTGGCAGTTTGACAGGGCTTTTTGGACTTGGCGGCAGACCTCCTGCCGGCTGTTCCGTTTGGGCCCACTTGAATTCGAATACTGCCGCGCCGATACGCCGATCGACCGCCTTCTGTGCGTCGGTGCGCCGGTCCTGAAGGTACATATCCCCTCTGACGCCGATCTGCACAGCCCCGCGCTGAAAGCTTCCTATGGCCAGGCGATGGCGCTGTTTTCCATTCCCGAGCTCTGTCCCCATGGGGCGCCGCAGGCCATTTTGTGCAGAAGTTGGCTGTTATCGCCGAAAATCGTCTCCTGCCTGGGAACGCGTTCCGGTATCCGCCGCTTTGCACAGGATTATCGGCTTTGTGCTTTCGACCCACAGGATGATTCTTTTTACGAATGGCTCTTCAATGGAGAACGGGCGCTGGAACGGCTGCCTGCGCGCACAAGTTTACAGCGTCATGTGCGCGCCCTGCTCGCCCAGGCAAGCCCGGTTGGCTCTGCGCTGGGGATCTATACCGGCAGCCTTGGCCCCAAAGAATAAAACAGCATCTCTGTATCGCCGGTGTTTTTGCACCTGTGATGCAGAGATGCTGTTGTCTGTAAGGCATCAGCCGGCGTCTTCCCGTGCTGCCAACAGCTCCTGCAGCATGGCGTCCACAGCCATCAGCATGCGCGGCAGATGGAAGGGGCCTTTGAACGTGCTCCCCTTTGTGGGCGGCATCGTGGGCAGGCCGTCGCGGCGCAGATAGCCGTACCATTCGCCGTACAAATCGTCTTCGAAATGTGATTTCACATATTCCAGCCCCCGCTCGAACCACCGGGCATACTCCTCGTTTCCTGTATCGCGATACGCCATCAGGGAAGCGATCAGCAGCTCTGTGTGCGGCCACCAGAGCTTCATATCGTGTTCGTATGCCTCCGTAGGTTTTCCCTGGCAATCGATGAAATACAGCAGGCCGCCATACTCGCTGTCCCATCCGGCATTTGCCGCCTGACGGAACATGGTCTGCGCCGTTTCGTGCAAAGCTGCGTCTTTACGGTCATTCGCCTCTTCCATCAGGAACCAGCTGCATTCGATATCGTGCCCGGGGTTCACCACACGCCCATCGGTATAGCCCAGCTCAGGCTCGCCATCCATGGCGACATTCTCCAGCGTGCATCCCAGCTCCGGGTGAAAATGCAGCTGCGTGATCTCCCGCACACACTCCTGGCTCAATCGCGCATATTCGTCCTTATGGGCGGGGTCCACCCGCTGCAAAATATGCGTGATGTTTAAAAAGATCATCGGATCGGCCAGAGCATGCGTCCGTCTTGTTGCGGGGATCGTCTTCGGCCCCAGGCCTGTCGGGTCTGAGATCATTCCGTGGTTGAGCTTATAGACCAGGCTGTACGCCCGCCGCGCTCGCTCCAAATAAATCTCCTCGCCCGTCAAACCGTAATACTCGGCGTTGGCGATCGCATAAAACCCCTCCGAAAAGCAATAGCGGCGCTGGCGCAGCGGCCGGCCATCCTCCGTGACGGTAAAATACATCCGCCCGCCGGCATCCTTATTGATGCAGTGCGCCTGCAAAAAATCCAGGCAGCTTTTTGCAGCGTCCATCCATTCCCGCCGCTGCCCATATTGGCGGCACAGCGCGGCGAAGGTCCATGCGCACCGGCCCTGCATCCAAACGCTTTTGTCTGTGGAATAGAGCGCTCCTTTCCGGTCCAGGCAGGTGTACACCCCGCCATGTACCGGGTCAAGGCCGTATCGCAGCCAGAAATCGATACATTGTTCCAACTGGCTGCGGGCCCACGCCTGCGCCGATTTCCATGCTGATGTGTCCATCATCGCTGTACCTCCTGCGTTCATAGATCGATTTTACACGCCGATACGATCTCGCCAACTGCATAACTGCCAAACAGCGTTCCGTCCGCCCGGCGCGTATAGGGCAGCTCCGGCTGCAACAATTCCTCCGGCGCCGGCGCTTTGCCCTGTAACCATGCCGTCACGCGCGCGGCAGCGCTCTCCAACCGGGCGCTCACGGAGCCCATGCGCCCGTCCAGGACCTCGAACCCAAACGGCTTATTGGTCTGCATCCACAGCTCGCGCCACAAAACGCGCAGGCGCTCGGCCTCCTGCCGGGTCTCGCGGAGGCTTTGCGTCAGCTGCGCCGCTTCCGTTCGATCCTGCTCGCGCACTGCGCGGCCGATCCGCTCATGCCAACGGCATTTGCCCGCCAGCACGCGGGCCAGCTGCCGGTAGAAAGAAAACAGCAGCGCATATTCTCCCTCCTGCTGATAGCGGGAAAACTCTTCTTCCAGCGCGCGGTAATGCCCGCTGAGCGGAACGCCCCGGAGGTCTGCTCCATACAGCTGGATCAACGGGTCCTGATACAAAAGGAATTTCGAGGCGTTGACCGGCCGCAGCGCCCCGCTTTTCATACCGGGGGCTGCGTTGAAAGCGCTCAGGCGCAGGAACGGGCGCAGCGGCGCGCCGCAGCATACATTGAAACGCTCTTCCAGTTGTCGCGCGCAATAAGTGCCCGTGTAGTTGAATTCGGCATAGAGCTGCATCCCGGGCAGCGCCGTCTGCAAATTTGCCTCGGCGCCGTTGTCTCCCCACGCCGCCCCCAACACGAGGCGCAGCCCCGCTTCGCGGGCGGCCTGCAGCCCGGGCAGGGAAGCCGCCAACGTCTTTTCGTGGTCCGGTGCGGGGCCGGTCCAGGTCCATATTCCACCGGCAAACGCTACAGGCGCCCCCAGCAGCCGGTGTTTGCGAAGCATCTCGGCATACTCGGCGCCGTTTTCATGATAATAGTCCCAATATATAAGCGTTACGTCCTGCGGCACCTCCCGGGCTGCCCGCGCAGTCGGATCGGGGCTGTCATAATAGCCTCCTGTCGGGGAGGACGGGCGAAAATACATGTCGCTCCACATCATAACATCCAGCCCCAGTTCCCGCGTGATGCGCAAGACCCGTTCCAAATGCCGGTGAATGATCGCATGCGGATCTTCATAGCCGAAGCGGCGCAGATGGGCGCCCAGCCCGATCCCATGCGCCTCATCCATACCGATGTGGATGCGCCGGGAGCGATACGGTGCGGCAGCCGCCTGGATCGCCTGTTTCAGGAAAGCGTATGTCTCCTCGCTGTCCGCCAAGAGCACCTCTTCGTTGTCCTTCAAATGCGCCATCGCGGGCCAGTGAAGCGCCCGGTTCAAGTGTCCCAGCGTCTGGATGCAGGGACAAAGCTCGATGCCCAGCGCGTCGGCGCAGTCGTCCAGCTCCCGCAGTTCCTGCATGGAATAGCGCCCGCGCATCCACCCGAAATATGGCCGATCGGGGATCTCATACGTATCCTCCGTATACAGCATTGCAAGGTCGATCCCCATCAGCGCCATTTTCCCCAGCAGCGCGCGCATGCTTCGCACTGTCAGCACCGCATTGCGAGAGACGTCCAGCATTATGCCTACCGTCTCAAAGCAGGGCCGTTCTTCACAGTGAAAGGCTTCGTCCTGCCAGTGCTGACGCAGCAGGGAGAGCGCCCGGTACAGGTGCACCGGCTTTTTCCAACCAAGCCGGATTCCGCTTTTTGTCTTTTCCACGGCGGGCCCACTCGCCCGAAACACCTCTACCGGCACGCCCTGCGCGCCTGCGGCAAACGCCAGCAGCGGCCCGATTTGTTCCATGGCCTGCGCAAAACGAGGCGGCAGCTCCCCCTGAAATACAAGAGTGTCCGTCGGCCTATTCACAATAAAACCTCCTTGTGTGAACGCTACATAAAAGCGTTCTCGCTCCAGGGCGAACAGCTCCTGTTCGGCTTCCGCCATCCCGATATCTCCCCTTCAGCGGCGCAGCGCAGCGGCGCTGTCCGCGTCCAGGTACAGTTTTGCGTTCGGGTGCCTGCGCAGAATTGACGCCGGGCAGGCTTCGGACACCGGTTCCTCCAGCATCCGACAAACCGCCTGCGCCTTTGCCCTTCCGGGCACAATACAAAAGGCCGCGTGGGCAGCGCACAATGCGGGCACAGTCAGCGTCAGCGCACAGTGCGGCACCCGCTCCAAGGCGTCAAAGCATCCATCGTGTACCTGCTGCATACGGCACACGTCATCCAGCTCCACGCATTTTACCAATGCGGCGTCGTCAAACCGCGCTTCATGCGGGTCGTTGAACGCAATGTGCCCATTCTCACCGACGCCCAGCACCACAATATCGGCGGGATAGGTTTGCAGCAGCGCCGCATAACGCTCGGCTTCCATTTGCGGCGGCGCCGTGCTGTCCATGCAGTAAACAGACGCAAAAGGGACTTTGTCAAACAACGCCCGGCGCAGGAAATTGGCGAATCCCTGCGGCGCCGATGCGGACAGGCCGATGTACTCGTCCATGTGGAACGCCCGCACCCGCTCCCATGGGATGGCATCGCTGGCGGCCAGCGCTGCCAGCACCTCGTTTTGCGACGGCGCCGCCGCAAAAATCACATTGCACATGCTGCGGCGCGATAAAACACGGAGGATCTCTTCTTCTATATCCCGCGCGGCAGCTGCGCCCATTTGTTCGCGGCGCTCATATATGCATACCTTCAGCGCATCCTTTTGAAAACCGTTCATCCTGCTCATCCTTTCATCGGCAGTCCCGGGGCGCTGTAGCGGATCTCCCCGTCCACCATCGCCATACGGACGCAGATCTCGCTGTCAAACAGAACCAGATCCGCCGCGCGACCCGGCAAAACAAAGCCGGTCTTATCCTGGAGCCCCAGCGCGCGCGCCGGCGTCTCCGTAATCATCATCACCGCATCTTCCAAACTTGCGCCCGCCAGGCGACACATGTTCCTCACAAGGCGGTCGGCTGTGCAGATACTGCCGGCAAACGCCTGACGATCCGGCATTTTGGCCACGCCATCCTCCAAAATGACGCGCTGCCCGTTCTGCCGGCTGCCGAGCACGCTCTCCCCACTGTTCTGCCCGGCAGCGCGCATCGCGTCCGTGATCAGGCACAGCCGGCGCGGGCCGATCTGCCGGTAGGCCAGCTGCAGCAGACTGGCCGGGAGGTGGCAGCCGTCGGCAATGATCTCGCTGGTGAGCGCATTGTACAGATACGCGCATTCCACAATGCCCGCACGGCGGAACCCCTGCTGCCGCACGATGGTGGACATCGCCGAGTACAGATGCGTCACCATGCTGTACCCATGCCGCAGAGCTTCACGGACAACCACTTCATCGGCATCGGAGTGCCCGATGCTGGCCACGATACCGCGGCGCGCCAATTCGTCCCCCAGCGCCATTGCACCCGGCAGTTCAGGAGCGATGGTCCAGCGCAGAATATCCGGGCAGGCGTCTAAAAGCTCCTCGTACTCATCGGGCTGCGGCGCCCGCAAATAGGCGGGGTCCTGCGCGCCGCTTTGCCCGGGCGCAAGATACGGCCCTTCGATGTGAAGCCCCAGCAGCTTGGCCCCCTCTGCCCCGCTCCGGGTTTGTTCAAACAGGCGGAATGCGCGCAGCAGTTCTTCTTTGGTCGACGCCAGCGTGGTGGGGACCATACAAGTCGTCCCGTGCTCCAAATGCAGCTGTGCCGCGCTGCGCCACGCCTCCCGTGTCCCGTCCATAAAGTCGCCGCCACCGCCGCCGTGCACGTGGATGTCCACAAATCCATGGGACAGATATAAGCCCTTTGCATCGACCACACAGTCGCCGGACAGGGTCCCCGCCGGCGCAATTTGGGCAATGCGCCCCTCTCGAACGGCGACATCGCACTCGCCGATCTGCCCGGCGGCAACCAATTTCGCGTTCTGAAGAATTGTCATACCGCCGCCTCCTTCTGCGCCTGTTCCAGCAGTGCCCGCAGTGCGTCGGCGCTCTCTGCCGCTGCGTCCCATCCGCCGTGAGAAAAAGCGCTGCCCTGCGGCACGCGCATCTGCGCCTCTGACAGCGCAGCCTGTTTCCGATAATGGGTTTCCAGCGAAAGCCAACCGTCATACCGTTCCCGCACAAGCCGGGAGAGCAGCGCCGGGTATCCCACAAGTCCCTGCCCGATGCAAACACAGACCGGGCGGCCCGCCGCGTCATATACGGCGTCTTTGACATGGATATGGCGCACATAAGCCTGCACTGCCTCGTATCCATCCGGGTACGGCTTCTCGCCCTGCGGGTCGAACACGTCGTTGCCCGGGTCATAAATGGCGCCGAAAGCGTTGCTGTCCAGACGCTGCAAAAGCTGCGCAAGGGTCCGATGGTTGGTTGTGTTCACGCTCGGGTCCGCCTCTAAAAGAAGCGTTTTTCCCCGGCGCAGAAGGAGCTTTGCTGGGCGGCTGAACCATGGTTCCAGCTGTGCTGCGTCAAGCGGGCCGCTGTCCGGTGCGAAAAATGCAAACCCGCGAATGAAGCGGCACCCGAGGATATCCGCTGCGTCGCACAATCGCTCCAGTTTTTTCAGTTCCTCCTGCGCGGCGTCGCCATCCGGCGCACATTTGTAAAAACTGCCCGCCAGATTGGGCACACATAGGCCATGCCTGTCCAATTCCCTGCGAAACCGCCGCAGCTCGCTGCGCGGAACAAGGTCAATGGGCATGTCCTGTACGCTGCGCAGCTCAAGCCCCTGCAAGCCGTGCTCCCGCGCAAACCGGAGCGCCTCGTCGAAGTCCTGCGTCGCCTCATCCGTAATAAAAGCCAGTCGAATCATACTTGTCAGCACCCGTATTCTGTCGATTTTGCCTGTTCTGCCCGCCAGGCGCAGGCCGCGCCGAAAACATCCAGCTTCGCCTCGATGCGCACCGAGACCCCGGTCTCATCCGGCTGAAATACCCAGGAGAATGCATGCGGCGTGTCCAGCCCGCGGCACTCGAATACCAGCGCATTCGGGCGGGCGGCGGCAGCGGCCGCAAACCGGAACGGCGCAGGCATATCGCGCCGCATCTGGCGGTAGAGCAAGGGCTGCATATTTTTCACCACAATCGTATTTTCCGTCCAGCATGCGGGTTTTGCCGCAACCGTCTGCGTACGTGTCCCGTCACACAGCGTCAGGGCAAGCGCGCCGCCCGTGCAGCGCAGACGGATCTGGGTAAACCCCATCGCGTTTTCCCCGCAGCGCAGCCAGCCGCTGTCCCAGTCTCCCAATGACGGCCGCTGCGCGGGAGTATATGCGCCGGGCAGTCCGCGCCCCGCCCGCGCATCGTACAGATGGTCCAGAAGCTCCCACACGACATCCAATTCATCGCTCATGTTCACGCTTTCCGCCACCATGGCCAGCGACAGATCGCGCTGCGGCAGGATGACGCACAGCTGTCCGAAGGCCCCATCGCAGCGATAGCCCTCCGCTTTGTTCCGCCAGAACTGGAAGCCATAGCCCGCGCACCAGTCGGGCGTGCCGTTGTCTTCATTTTTGACCTGCAGGCTGCCGGCCATATCCACCCACTCTTCCGACAGCAGACGGCGCCCTTTCCAAACACCCCGCGCGCAGTACAAAGCGCCCAGCAGCGCGATCTCGCTGCAGGTGGCTTTCAGGCCGGTTCCGCCCTGACAGCGGCCGTCCGCGCATGTGTCCCACTGCAGCGCTTCGACACCCATCGGCCCCAGCAGTTCGCGCGTCAGCCAATCCGGCACTGTACAGCCGGTGACGCGGCGCACAACCTCGGCCAGCATGCAACTGGCGCCTGTGCTGTACACAAAGCGCTCTCCCGGTTCATAAACAAGCGGCGCCGAGAAAAAGGATTCCACACTATCCGGCGCAAAGGCCATCCGGGGCATCGGGCATTCCGCGTGCCCCACCGTCATCGTGAGAAGATGGCGCAGGCGCACGTGCTGCCATCGCTCGTCGGCCTGTGCCGCGACCTGCTGCGGGAAGAAGCGGCTCAGCGCATCATCCGGCGACAGCAGGCCGCGGTCAAACGCAAGGCCGACGGCCGTCGCCGTAAAACTCTTGCTCAGAGAATATACCTCCCGGCGGTCGTCGCAGCGGTACGGCGCAATGTCCCAGCGCAAGACGGGCGCTCCGCCCTGCCAAATTTCCATCGCGTGCAGCTGCGTCCCCACCTGCTCCAGTCTGCGCGCAAAATGCTCCAGCGCCCCGGTGCTGATGTCGGGTGAGATCCATCGTTCTTCCATCATTTCCCCCCCCCTTGTGCCTGCCCGGCAAAAGGACGTGTGGCCCGGCGCTCACTTCAGGCCGGACGTAGTGGAGATACCGCCGATAAACTGCTTTTGCGCAATGAAGAAAATGATGATCAGCGGCAGCGTGAAGAGTGTGCTGGCGGCCATCAGGAGGTCCCATTCCTGCCGTGCGCTGGTCAGGAACATCTGCAGGCCGATCGAAAGCGTATACTTGCTGCTGTCCTGCAAATAGAGCAGCGGCCCGTTCAAATCGTTCCAGCCGGAGATGAAGATCAATACGACGATCGTCGTGATGACCGGTTTGCACATCGGATACACCATCGTATACAGGATCCGCACCTCGCCGGCGCCGTCGATCCGCGCGGCTTCGATCACACTGTTGGGCAGGCCCTTGATAAACTGGCGCATCAGATAAATGTAATACGGGGCACCGAAAAACGCCGGCAAAACCAGCGGCACGAACGTGTTGACCAGCCCCAGGCGGCTCCAGGTCGCAAACAGAGGCACCTGCGTGACCTGCCAGGGGATCATCATTGTCGCCAGCACGATCGGGAAGATATACTTGGCGCCTTTCCAGGGGATCTTGGTCAGCGAATAGGCAATCATGGGCGCCGCCAGAACCTCACCCAGCACAGGCAGCGTTGCCACGATCACCGTGTTGAGCGTATAGCTCACCAGCGGCATGCGGTCGAAAATCGCAAGGAAATTTTCCCAGTGCGCCGGGTCCGGCACCCACTGCGGCGGATTCAGAAAAATGGCCGAGGGATCTTTGATGGCGGTCGTCACCATCCAATACAGCGGCATGAAAAAGACCAGCCCGAAGAAGCACAGAAGCAAATACGTGACCGCCTTGCTCAAGCGCTTGCGCAGGCGGGCTGAGCCCAGGGGAGCTTTGCTCGTTTTTTCCATAATTGCCTCCTTACTCCACGTCATAGTTGATGCGTTTTTCCATAATGCGCAGCGCAAAGAACGTGACAATCATTACGATCACAAACAGGATCAGCGCCATCGCGCTGGCATATCCCATCTTCAGATAACTGAAGCCCTGCTGATACAGGTACAGGGAGTAGAACAGCAGCGAATTCTGCGGCCCGCCGGTAATGGTCTGCTGCATTTGTGAAACGCTGGCGAACACATAGGCCTGGGTGAAATACTGGAAGTACTGGATCAAGCCCATGACCAGCACAAACTGGATGGTGGGCGCGATGTACGGCAGCGTAATACGCGTGAAACGCGTCCAGGGGCCTGCGCCATCCAGCTCGGCGGCTTCATAGAAAGTGACCGGCACGCTTTCCAGCGCAGACAGGAAAATGATCATGTTCTGTCCGCAGCGCCATACATCCATGATCAGCAGCGAAAGCTTTGTATAATTCGGATCGCTCAGCCAGGAGGGTCCTTCAAAGCCGAGCGCCCGCAAAGCGATGTTCAAAAGGCCGTACTCGGGGTTCAGCACCCACAAAAACAGCATGGCGCTGGCCACGATGGGAACCACGGTGGGCAAGTAAAACAGCGTGCGGAACACAGGCAGCCCGCGCACTTTCTGATGCAGCAGCACGGCAAGCCCCAGCGAGACGATCATGCCCAGCGGGACGCCGATCACTGTGACATACGCCGTATTGCCCAGCGATTTGTAAAAGAGCTTGTCGGAAAACAAGTCGGTATAATTTTTCAGGCCGACCCACTGCGGCGGCTGGAAAACATTGTAATCGGTAAAGCTGTAATAGACCGCCGACAGGATCGGCCATAACTGGAAGCACAAAAAACCGATGATCCACGGAGCGGCAAACGCGAGGCCGATCCAGAAAAACCGACGCTGCTGCTTGCTGGCCTTTCTTTTCCTCTGAATGCCGCCCACTGCGACTGTTTTGTTCAATACGACGACCTCCTTTTTCAACTTTGAGCACACGCTCATTTCTCTGCAATAAAGCAGCGCGCCTGCAGACGCCCCCAGCGGCGGCGTTTTCCCTTTGCACGCCGATGCTTTTTATCGCACAGAAACAAGCGCCGTTCTCTGCTGCTTGAGCGGTGCAGCCGGCCCGCAGCGGTAGGCGGGCCAGCCAAATGCAATTGGCTGGCCCGCTTTGCCATTCGCTCGGAAGCCGGCCTCAACCGTTGGCCAACTCTTCCACCTGCTGCTGCACGCTGGCGGCGGCATCCTCTACGCTCGTCTCGCCGGTGAGCGCCAGGCTCATCTCTGCCGTAATGATGTTCAAATACTCAGACGTATAGCTCGTCACAGGGAAATTGATCAGCTCTTCGTCGAGCAGGCTCTGCGCGTTCTGCTTCGCCGCATCACTCACATCCAGATCGTTGATCAGATGGTTCAAAGCGCTGGCACGCGGCATAAACTGGCCGTTGTTGTAATCACCTTCCGCCAGGAACGCCTGTGTTTCGGCACTGGTCAGCGAAGCCATGACTTTCCAGGTCGCCTCGGGGTTCTCCGTCTTGGCGTTCATCTCCCAAACGCCAGCCGTCAGCATCTGGCCGCCCTCTACGCCTTCCGGATAGGGAAGCGGCGCGATGGCCCAGTCGACGCCTTCGCCATGCTCTTCCATCTGAGCCAAACCGCTGTCGGCACTCCAGCGCATCGCCAGCTTGCCGGTGAACAGAGGATCTTCCGCCGTTGCACGCGCGCCCAGCGTATCGATGAAGCGGCGCACATTGTCGTAACCGTACTCGTCGTAGATATCGCGTTGGAACTGATAGGCTGCGATCTGCTCGGGATTATCAAAGTCGGGCGCATCGCCGTCCGTCCAGTGGGCGCCGAACGCGGCCGGCCACAGAACGGTATCCAGCCAGGGGTAATCCGGGATCATGCCCATACGGGTGATCGTACCGTCCGCTTCGACCTGCGTGCAGTCGCGAATGCACTGGGCCAGCTCCTCCATGGTCGTCGGGAAGTGATCCCATCCGCATTCCGCCAAAATGTCAGGGCGATACGCCATAAAGGTCGTGCTGACCGTCATGGGGATCGAGTAGACCTTCCCTTCATACGTGCACAGGTTCCAGGCGCTGTCCAGGAAGTCATCCTTGTCCCATTCCGTATCGCTGTTGACAAACTCCGTCATATCATACAGCGCGCCGTTGTCCGCCCACGTCGGAGCGTTGTTCCAATAGTTCTGGAAAATGTCGGGTGTAGAGCCGGAGGCGATCGTCGTCATAATGACGTCCGCCGTCTTGGCGCCGGACACTTCTACCGTGATATTGTCGGTGTTGGTCGCATTAAATTCCTCGGCCCATTTCAAAAGGCGCTGGTGGTTCAGGGTTTCCTCGGCATCTTCAGGGAACATGTGCCATACCGTGACCGTGACAGGTTCCGCCGAGGATGCCTGCGAACCTGCCGTACTTCCGGACGTTGCCGCCGCAGAAGACAATCCCGCCCCGCCGCAGGCCACCAGCGAAAAGGCCATGGCGATCGAAAGAGTGAGTGCTGCCAGTTTCTTTTTCATCATAGTGATCTCCTTTTCTTTTTTATTATAAGGCCTGCGCGCACAGCACGGCAGGTCCTTTTTCCGATATGTTCTGCGCCCGATTCTATTTTATCGCTATTTCAAACCGATTTCTTTCTTTATCATCAAGAGTTTTCTACATATTGTTCACAGTTTTCTTGCCAAGGGGTATTTACAGCCACCGGCTTTCCCTGCTTCTGCGAGCGATATGCCGCCAGAACCAGCGCAACTGCCGCGCGTCCCGCACGGGCGTCCACCAGAAGCGCCGTATCGCCCCGCACGGCGCTGATAAAATTTTTCAGCTGCTCGCAGTGGCCGGCAGGGTTCACCGCGCCGGGGTTATTGTGCGATGCCGCGCCGCCCGCTGCCTGCTCATTCAGCTGATAGGCATCTTCCCCCTCCACCTGAAATGTGACGATTCGATCTTCCTCCAGTACGATCCTTCCATATTCCCCGTTGATCTCGATCCTTCGAGGCGTACCAGGCCAGTCGGCCGTGGACGCTTCAATCACGCCAAGCGCGCCGCCCTGGTACGTCATCACCGCGGACAGAGTATCTTCCACTTCGATCTCCCGCGCCAACGTTCCATACTGCGCATAAATGGAGCTCACCGGGCCCATCAAATACAAAAGCAGGTCGACGCCGTGAATGCCCTGATTCATCAGCGCGCCGCCGCCGTCTTTGTCCCACGTCCCGCGCCAGGCGCCCGTGTCATAATACTCCTGCGTGCGGTAGTACTTCATATATAGGTCGGCGCGTGTCAGCCGGCCCAACAGGCCCTTTGTAAGCGCCTGTTTGACACAGCGCACGGCCGGGGAAAAGCGCAGCTGTGACACAACGCCGATCTGTACGCCCCGTTCTTCCGCCAGACGTATCAGGCTGTCGCAGTCTTCCGTTGTCAGGGCCAGCGGTTTTTCTACCAGCACATGGCGCCCCGCTTTCAGCGCCTGGCGCGCATGTTCAGCGTGCAGATAGCTCGGCGTGCAAATGCAAACTGCGTCCACGTCGCTGTCCGCCAGCAGCGCATCATAGCTCGGATACACCTTTACACCCTGTTCCGCGGCCACTTTTTGCGCCGCAGCGCCGTCTGCATCGTACACGCCGACCAGCCGCGCGTCGTCGATCTCCCGTATCGCAGCCAGATGCAGCCGGGACACCATTCCACAGCCCACAATGGCAAAATTGATCGTCAGCTTCACATTTCCTCCCCCTTGTCCAGCATTGCAGCATAGGCATCCAGCGGCAGGAATGCTGCGCAGCAGGCATAAAATTTTTCCGGCAGTCGGAAAATATGCCTGTGCGGCTCAAGCCAAGAGGCCTCCGGGACCGGATGCAGCGCACGAAGGCGCGCCCAGTCGGGATAATTCTGCGGGCCGTTGCTCTCCACGACTCCCACATGCAGGCCCGGCAGCGTCTCCAGACGTGCCGCGACCTGCATATTCCATTCCAGCATGGCCGGCGGCACTGTCAGATCGGCGCAGAAGCACGGAACGCCCCGCTTGTGCGCCTCCCGGTATATCTCCAGGGTGGCGCTCAGAGTTTTCGCCACAGGTTTCAGCGCTATTGCCCCGTAATGGTACCGGTCTATCAGCGTCTTGGCGTCCTGCGCACAGTGCGCGCTCTCGTCCCCCGCCACCCGCACCGGCAGGCCCGCTGCATCCTGCAGGTTGTCCTGAGCAAACGGCTCTTCCAGCAAGATCACCCGCTCCAACGCGCCGCAGCCATCCGCCTGTTCCAGAAAACGCTCCAGTTCCGCGCGGTCGGGATAGCGGCCGTTCGCGTCAAGATAATACACAGGGTGCCCGCACTCTGTGTAAGGCGTGCAGAACGCGCTCGCCAATTCGTGAATATGCCGCAGCCTCTCGGCATCCCACCGGCTCATGGCATGTGCGTCTGCGCCCCCTTCTGCCGCCGCCCCCAGCTTGATCTTCAGCAGGAACGCTCCGTCCGCCAGCTGGCGCCGGATCTCTTCGTCCGACGTATGGTAACTCAGCAGTGGGATCTCCCCCAGAATATGCTGCCGGCCGGACAGCTCCGGGCAAAAGTCTGCACACACGCTGTCGAAGGTTTGGGCGCTTTTTTCCGCGGCCCAAAGCTGCCACAGGGCGAAATCCACCGGCACCAATGCGTTCAGCACAAATGTCGCGGAGAGCTTGTCGGCCTGTAACGCCGTCTTCGCATAGGCGTATACGGCGTCAAAAATCTTCTTTTGAAGCATTGGCGGCGAGGTGAACTGCTCGCCTTTCAGCAATTGCAGCGCACGCTCTGTAACGCTCAGCATCAATGCGTTTCCACCCGTCTGCGTATGCGCACAGAACACAGCGCCGTCCGACCAGAGTACGCTCTGCACGCCCACCCCGTATCCGCAGCGCCCGTCATCCAGCTCTACGCGGCATACAACCTGCCACAGTTCGCTGAGAGAGCCGCCTTTAAACCCAAACGGCTGCCGCAGCGGCTCACGGATAAAATCCAGTGCGAAATCTGCGATCCGCGCCAAAGTCCATCTCCTCCTATGCCATGTTGGCCAGCATCTCCTGCGTCACCTCAGAGACAAGCGGCTCGCCGTTTTGGAAACGCCGGATCTCCTCGAGCACATGCGCGCCGATTTTGCGTTTGCCGTTGTTGGCGGCGCCGGCGATATGCGGCGTCAGGATGCAGTTGGGCAGCGAGCGCAATGGGCAATCTGCATTCAGCGGCTCCTGCTCATACACATCGATGCAGGCGTATTTTAGTTTCCCGCTCTGCAGCGCGTCCACCAAGGCGTCCTGATCGATCAGCGATGCGCGCGCCGTATTGATCAGGATGGCCCCGTCTTTCATCGCAGCCAGTCCGGCGCGGTCGATCATATGATAGGTCGAATCCAAGCTGGGGGCGTGGAGCGATACCACATCACTCTCGCGCAGCAGCGCAGCCAGGTCTGCTTTCTTCGCCCCCATCGCGGCAATCTGCTCCTCGCTCAGCAGCGGGTCATAGGCCAGCACATCCACGCCAAAGGGCTGCAGCAGTTCTATGTAATGTGAACCCGCAAAACCGCAGCCCACTACGCCAACCGTGATGCCGTACATCTCCGTGACCACGCTGTAATCGGTCACCCACCCGCCTTGATGCAGGCTCTCATTGAAGGCAAACACATTTTTGCAGGCGGAGATCGTCAGGCCCAGCGCAGTTTCCGACACACCCATACTGAGGATCCTCGCCGATGAAACGATGCGGATGTTCCGGCGAAAGAATTCGTCGCTGACGATCCCTTTTACGCTCCCCGCCGCATGCGCGACGAACTTCAAATCGGGTGCGCAATCGAGGATTTCCTTGTCCAGCGTGGGAACGCCCCAGGACGTTATGGCGATATCCGCGCCGCGGATCACCCGCTTGACCGTTTCTTTGTCCGCCCCGTCCGTCTCGTTCAGGCAAACTTCCCCTGCCGCCTGCAGCTC
>DXGT01000046.1 GCA_019113785.1 Candidatus Ruthenibacterium merdigallinarum
GCGCTGCCAGTGGCAGCGCCCGCCGCGCCGTATCTGCGATGGGTCAAAATTCGCCCGAGTCGCGCAGGGCTTTCAGTTTCAAAATGGCCACGACGGTCTTCGAGTCGGTGATCTCGCCGGACAGGGCCATGCGCGCCGCCTCGTCGAGCGGCAGCGTGAACACCGACAAAAACTCGTCGTCATCGAGGTGCTGGCCCACGGGGCGCAGGTCTTTCGCGGCGTACATCCAGATGATCTCGCTGCAATAGCCGCACGTGGGGATGATGGGCCCGAGGTCGCGGTACTCGCCCGCGCTCAGGCCGGCCTCCTCGCCCAGCTCGCGGCGCGCGGCCGCGAACGGGTCCTCCCCTTTTTCCAGCTTGCCGGCGGGGATCTCGATCAGCTCGCGGTCCAGCGCGTAGCGGTACTGGCGCACCAGATAGATCTCGCCCTTTTCGTTCAGCGCCGCCACGGCCGCGCCGCCGTGGTGGTGCACCACCTCGCGGATGGACTCGTGCCCGTTCTCCAGCTGCACGCGGTCGCGCGTCACGCGGATCACGCGCCCGTCGAAGATCTCCTCGCTCGAAAGCTGCGTCTCGTGGTGTGTCATGCCTTTTCCTCCGTCGCCGCCTCTTTGGGCAGCACTTCGCAGTGGACGTCCGTGATGTGCCGCTCGTCCGAGCCGGTCACCGTGAAGCGCACGCCGCCCCATTCCACCTGCGGGTGCTCGCCCTCGGCGGGGATGCGGCCCAGCTTGTCGGCCAAAAGGCCGCCCACGGTCACGAAATCGGGCTCGCCGTCGCCGTCCTTGTCGTCCGGCGCGGGCATCGAAAGGCCCAGCGCGTCGAACACGTCCTCCAGGTCGGCCTCGCCCACGGCGTCCACGCCGGCGGCGCGCCGGGTGATCTCGGCCTCCTCGTTGTCGAACTCGTCCTGCATGTCGCCGACGATCTCCTCCAGGATGTCCTCCATCGTCACAAGACCGGCCGTGCCGCCGTATTCGTCCACGACGACGGCGATCTGCGTGTGGCGGTGCTGGAACTGCACCAGCAGCGCCCGCGCGCGGCAGCTTTCGGGCACGAACATCGCCTCGCGCATGAACTGCGTCACGGGGCGGCTGCCGCGCTCGGGGTCGTCCCACAGGGCGAACAGGTCTTTCACGTGCAGCATGCCCACCACTTCGTCGAGGTTCTCGCCGTACACGGGGATGCGCGACACACCCTCCTTCATGGCAAGATGCACGGCCTCGGCCGCCGTGGCCTTGGCCGGCACGCTGACGATCTCGGTGCGGTGGGTCATGATCTGGCCGGCCTCCACCTCGTCCAGCTCAAAGATGTTCGTGATCATTTCCTTCTGGTTCTCGTCGATGAGGTCCTGCTCCTCGACGTCGTCCACGAAGTTCATGACCTCCTCCTCGGTGAGGTCGGGCGCGGCGGACAGGCCCGCCGCCTTGAACACCAGCTTGGCCGGCGCGCACACGACGGCGCCCAAAACGGCCGCCAGCCGCCCGCCGCCGGGCTTGCCCTTGGCGCAGCCCAGCGCGAACAGCGCAACGCCCGCCAAAGCCAACACAAGCAAAATCACCGGCGCGGCCAGCGCAAGGCCCATGGAACAAAGCGCCGTCAGGCACAGCCAGCAGCCCAGCGCCGCGCACACCACAAGCGCGCACGCCAGGCCGGCGGCGCGGTCGGAAAAGCCGATGGCGGGCCGGCGGCTTTTGTCGTCCTCGGTTTTCGAGAACGCGCCGCCCGCGCGCCAGCACAGAACAAGGGCCGCGGCAAACAAAACGGCCGATACGATCAGCTGGATACTGTCAGGGTCGCTCAAAGAGGTACACACTCCTTTTGTCATGTGCCCCGCCGCGTGCGCACGCGCACCCGCGGCCGGCAGGGCGAAGGGACCGCGCGGGCCGGTCCGAGCCAATATAATACTATATAATATAAGATTTTGCCCCCGATGTCAAATGCCGCGCAAAACGGGATAAAACACGGGGCAAAGCGGGAAAAATCCGGCCCGGATATGTTTACTTTTGCGGACAGATTTGTTAAAATAAGATTGAGCGCAATGCAGAAACGAAACCCGCCCGGCCCGCGTGGGCTGCGCCGGGTCTGCGGTGCACGTGGCCACAGAGCCGGTGCGCCTTTCCTGCCGCATGCCGAGGGGGAACGGCGCCTGTTTCTGCCTCAAAAAAATGTATCGGAGGAAGAAAAATGCCTAGATCGAAAAAATCTATGGACGGCAACACCGCGGCAGCGCATGTAGCCTATGCGTTTACCGAAGTTGCCGGAATCTACCCCATCACCCCGTCCAGCCCCATGGCCGATATGGTCGACCAGTGGAGCGCCGCGCACCAGAAGAACATCTTCGGCACCGAAGTGAAGGTCATGGAGATGCAGTCTGAGGCCGGCGCTGCGGGCACTGTGCACGGCTCTCTGGCCGCCGGCGCCCTCACCACCACGTTCACCGCTTCTCAGGGCCTGCTGCTGATGATCCCGAACATGTACAAGATCGCGGGCGAGCTGCTGCCGTGCGTGTTCCATGTGTCCGCGCGTACGGTCGCCAGCCACGCGCTGAACATCTTCGGCGATCACTCCGACGTGTACGCCTGCCGCCAGACCGGTTTCGCCATGCTGGCCGAGTCCAACCCGCAGGAGGTCATGGACCTGGCTCCCGTTGCGCACCTGTCCGCCATCGAAGGCCGCGTGCCCTTCCTGAACTTCTTCGACGGCTTCCGCACCTCGCACGAGATCCAGAAGATCGAAGTGTGGGACTATGCCGACCTGAAGGAAATGACGGATATGGACGCCGTGAAGGCGTTCCGCGACCACGCGCTGAACCCCGAGCATCCCGCCATGCGCGGCAGCCACGAGAACGGCGACGTGTTCTTCCAGCACCGCGAGGCCTGCAACAAATACTATGACGCCCTGCCCGAGATCGTCGAAAAGTACATGGGCAAGATCAACGACAAGCTGGGCACGAACTACCAGCTGTTCGAGTACTATGGCGCGCCCGACGCCGACCGCGTCATCATCGCCATGGGCTCCATCTGCGACGTGGCCGAAGAGGTCATCGACTACATGAACGCGCACGGCGAGAAGGTCGGCATCGTGAAGGTGCGCCTGTATCGTCCGTTCCGCGCCGACAAGCTGCTGGCCGCCGTGCCCGCCACCGCGAAGAAGATCGCCGTGCTGGACCGCACGAAGGAGCCGGGCGCCTATGCGGAGCCGCTGCATCTGGACGTCATGAGCGCGTTTGCCGAGGCCGGCCGCGAGGCCACCATCATCGGCGGCCGCTATGGCCTGGGCTCCAAGGACACGCCTCCCTCCAGCGTGTTCGCCGTTTACAACGAGCTGGCGAAGGACGAGCCCAAGGCCCGCTTCACCATCGGCATCACCGATGACGTGACCTACCTGTCCCTGCCCGAAGAGCCCGCGCCCAACACGGCTGCGGAAGGCACCAAGGAGTGCAAGTTCTGGGGCCTGGGCGGCGACGGCACCGTCGGCGCCAACAAGAACTCCACCAAGATCATCGGCGACCACACCGACAAGTACATCCAGGCCTACTTCCAGTACGACTCGAAGAAGACCGGCGGCGTGACGATCAGCCACCTGCGCTTCGGCGACAAGCCCATCAAGGCTCCGTACTACATCAATAAGGCCGACTTCGTGGCCTGCCACAACCCCTCCTATGTCGTCAAGGGCTACAAGATGGTCAACGACGTCAAGGACGGCGGCGTGTTTATGATCAACTGCCAGTGGAGCGACGAAGAGCTG
>DXGT01000047.1 GCA_019113785.1 Candidatus Ruthenibacterium merdigallinarum
GCTTTTGCACGACCCCGCGGCCGCGGCGCGCGCGCCCTACGCCGGCGCGCCCTTCGCGCGCGGCTTTGTGGAGGGCTATCAGACGATGGACGCCCTGGCCGCGCTGGTGTTCGGCATCGTCATCGCCATGAACATCCGCGCCTGCGGCCTTTCGGACGACCGCGCCGTCGCCCGCGAGACCGCGCGCGCGGGCCTTGTCGCCGGCGTGTGCCTGGCGCTTGTGTACGGGCTTTTGTGCTGGCTGGGCGCGCGCGCCAGCGCCGTGCTGCCCGAGGCCGCCGACGGCACGGCCGTGCTGTCCGGCCTGTGCCTGCACCTGTTCGGCACGGCGGGGCCCGCGGTGCTGGCCGCCATCTTCTTCGTGGCGTGCTTCAACGTGTGCACGGGCCTGCTCAGCAGCTGCGCGGCCTTTTTCGCGCAGCGCTTCGCCCGCCTCTCGTTCCGCGCGTGGCTGCGCGTGTTCACCGTGGCCAGCTTCCTTGTGTCCATCCTGGGCCTCGAGCTCATTTTGCAGATCAGCGTGCCCATCCTGACGCTCGTCTACCCCGCGGCGCTGACGGTCATCGTTTTGAACCTTGTGCCGCTGCGCCTGTTTGAAAACGCCGTGTTCCAGCGCGTGGCCGTGGCCGCCGCGCTGGCGGCGGGCGTGTGGTCGCTGCTGTAAGCGCGGCTGCGACCATCCCCGAAAAACGAAAAAGCCGCGGCCGGCGCCCCTCCCATCGGGAAGGGCGCCGGCCGCGTTCCTTTTGCTTTTGATCCGCATAAACCTTCCGCTGCCCTCGGCGCAGCGCGGGTCATTTATTCTTGTACATCTCCTCGTAGTACTTCTGGTAATTGCCCGAGGTGACGTTTGCCATCCACGCCTCGTTCGCGAGGTACCAGTCGATCGTTTTCACGATGCCCACCTCGAACGTCGTCTCCGGATACCAGCCCAGCTCGTCCTTGATCTTCGTGGGGTCGATGCCGTAGCGCCGGTCGTGCCCGAGGCGGTCGGCCACATAGTGGATCAGCGTCTCGTTGATGGCGTCGTCGTGCAGCCGCTCGTGCAGCTGCGCAATGATGGTTTTGACAATGAAGATGTTCGGCCGCTCGTTGTGGCCGCCCACGTTGTACACCTCGCCCGTGCGGCCGCCCTCGGCCACCATGTCGATGGCCTTGCAGTGGTCCTCCACATACAGCCAGTCGCGCACGTTCATGCCGTCGCCGTACACGGGCAGCGCCTTGTGGTGCTTGACGTTGTTGATCATCAGCGGGATCAGCTTCTCCGGGAACTGGTAGGGCCCGTAGTTGTTCGAGCAGCGCGTGATGTTCACCGGCATGCCGTAGGTGTCGTGGAAGGCCATCACGAACATGTCGGCGCTGGCCTTCGACGACGAGTACGGGCTGTGCGGGCACAGCGGCGTCGTCTCCATGAAATAGCCGTCCTCACCGAGGCTGCCGTACACCTCGTCCGTCGAAACCTGCACGTACTTTTTGCCCTCGGCCCACGCGCCGTCCCTGTACCAGGCGTCCTTCGCGCACTGCAGCAGGTTCACCGTGCCCAGCACGTTCGTCTGCACGAAGATCTCGGGGTTCGAGATGCTGCGGTCGACATGGCTCTCGGCCGCGAAGTTGATGACGCAGTCGAAATCATACTGCTCGAACAGGCCGCGCACCAGCGCGCGGTCGCAGATGTCGCCCTGCACGAACACGTGGCGCGCGTCGCCCTCCACGCCCTTCAAATTTTCCAGGTTGCCGGCGTAGGTCAGCTTGTCAAGGTTTACAAGCAGGATATCGTCATACTTTTTCAACATATAGTAGACGAAGTTCGAACCGATGAAGCCGGCGCAGCCGGTGATGAGATATTTTTTCATGGGTGGTTACTCCCCTTTCCAGTTTTCAAAAAAGCAGGCGAGCGCCTCGCGCCACGGGCGCATCTCGTCGCCCACGGTGGCGCGCAGCATGGCGTTGTCCAGCGCCGAATAGGCGGGCCGGTCGGCGCTGGCGGGGTTCATCTGCTTGTACTCGGCGCTGGTGCAGGGCGTCACGGTGGCCTGCACGCCGGAAAGCCGGATGATCTCGGCCGCAAAGTCGTACCAGCTGCACACGCCCGTGCCCGTGCAGTGGTACACGCCGTACTCCTTCGTCACCACCAGCTTCAGCAGATGGTGCGCCAGGTCCTCGGCGTTCGTGGGGTTGCCCAGCTGGTCGTTCACCACGGTCAGCGCGCCGCGCGCCTTGCCCGCGCGCACCATCGTCTTCACAAAGTTTTTGCCCGCATAGCCGTACAGCCACGCCGTGCGCACAATGAAGTACTTCGTGCACAGCTGCTGCACGTATTCCTCGCCCAGGCGCTTGGTTTTGCCGTACATCGAGATGGGCGCGGGCTGCTCGTACTCGGCCAGCGGTTCGCTCGCGTTGCCGGGGAACACATAGTCGGTGGACACGTGCACCAGCTTCGCGCCCACCTCCTCGGCCGCAAGGGCCAGGTTGCGCGCGCCGACGGCGTTCACGGCGAAGGCCGCGTCGCGGTTCGTCTCGCAGCCGTCCACGTTCGTGTACGCCGCGCAGCTGATGATGGCGTCCGGCTGGTGGTGGCGCACGAAGGCGGCCACCTCGTGCCGGTCGGTGATGTCGAGCGCGCGCATGCCCTCGGCGCCCACGTCCGTGGCGATGACGGTGGCGCGGCGCAGCTTTTCCGGGATGGGCCCCAGCGCGCTGCCGCCCTCGGCCAGCTGGCGGCGCAGCTCGGTGCCGAGCTGCCCGGCCGCCCCGGTGATCAGCAGTTTCATCGCGTTCCCTTCCCTTCTTTTAATAGCGCAGGCGGCCTTCCGCCACCTGGCGCAGGTGCTTGCCGTACGGGCTCTTGCCGTAGCGCTCGGCGCTCTCCAGCAGCTTCTCGCGGCTGATCCAGCCGTTTTTGTAAGCGATCTCCTCCGGGGCCGAAATCTTGATGCCCTGGCGCTTTTCCACCATGCGCACAAAATCGGCCGCGTCCACAAGGCTGTCCATCGTGCCGGTGTCGAGCCACGCAAAGCCGCGCCCCAATAGCTGCACGTCCAAATCGCCCTGCTGCAAATACAGATCGTTCAGCGTGGTGATCTCCAGCTCGCCGCGCGCGCTGGGCTTCACCTTTTTCGCCATCTCCAGCACGCGTTTGTCGTAGAAATACAGCCCCGTGATGGCGTAGTTCGACTTCGGGTGCGCGGGCTTTTCCTCCACGCTGATCACATGGCCCTCGCTGTCGAACTCCACGATGCCGAAGCGCTCGGGGTCGTTGACATAGTAGCCGAACACCGTGGCGCGGCCGTTTTCGGCGTTCGCCGCCGCGCCGCGCAAAATGCGCGAAAAGCCGTTGCCGTAGAAGATGTTGTCGCCCAGCACCATGGCGCAGCAGTCGTCTCCGATGAACTCCTCGCCCAGCAAAAACGCCTGCGCCAGGCCGTCGGGGCTGGGCTGCACCTTGTAGGAAAAGCGCACGCCGAACTGGCTGCCGTCGCCCAAAAGCGCCTCAAAGCGCGGGGTGTCCTGCGGGGTGGAGATGATGAGGATCTCCTGAATGCCCGCCAGCATCAGCGTGGACAGCGGATAGTAGATCATCGGTTTGTCGTACACAGGCAAAAGCTGCTTGGACGTGACCATCGTCAGCGGGTACAGCCGCGTGCCGGCGCCGCCGGCCAGAATGATTCCTTTCATGCACATGCTCCTTTGTCGGATGATCGCGGTGCAAAACGCACCAAACGGGCTAAGTACCGCCCACACACTTACAAAATTTTTCCGGGCCGGGCGCTTTTGCCCGGCGAAAGGCGTCACACAAAGCGGAAACCCCACTTGCGCCAGTAATGCA
Organism: Candidatus Ruthenibacterium merdigallinarum; assembly: GCA_019113785.1. Lineage (GTDB taxonomy): Bacteria > Bacillota > Clostridia > Oscillospirales > Ruminococcaceae > Ruthenibacterium > Ruthenibacterium merdigallinarum. Next base: position 3,827 of record DXGT01000047.1, read on the forward strand.
GCATCGAGGAAACCTGCATCCAGAAGTTTTTCCACTTGCGGTTCGCGTCGCGGTGCCACGCGTGCGTCACCGCCGTGACGGGCGCGTACATCACCTTGCCCAGCGCCTGGGCCTTGCGCGTGATGTCCGCGTCCTCCACATACATGAAATAGCTCTCGTCGAAGCCGCCGATGGCGCGGAACGCCTCGGTGCGCATCACGAAAAAGCACCCGGTGCAAAAATCGATCTCCTGCGGGCGGGACAAATCCTCGTCGAGCATCAGGTAATGCCGCTCCACATTTTTCAAAAACGGCAGATGCGTCTGGCGCGCCAAAAGCGCCAGGAACGTGGGCCGCCGCTTGGCGGTGTACTGCTCCTCGCCCGAGGGAAAGCGCAGGCGCGGCGTGGCCATCACCACGTCCGGGTGCGCGTCCATCCAGCGGCACAGCGCCGAGACGGAGTCCTCCGTGAGGGTGATGTCCGGGTTGACGACGAAATGATAGCGGCTGTCGAGCTTTTCCAGCACCGCGTTGTGCCCGCCGCCAAAGCCGCGGTTTTCGGGCAGGCGCAGCACCTCGGCGTCCTCGCCGAAGTCCATCCCCGCCAGCGCTTCGCCCGCGCCGTCCGGCGAGGCGTTGTCGATGAGATACACGTGCAGCGCGGCGTCCTTTGTGTTCTCAAGCAGGCTCTTCGCCGCCGCCGCGGCCTCCCCGGCGCCGTTGTACACCACGATGCCGGCGCTGACCTTCGTTTTTTCCACGGCCGCCTCTCCCTCTTTGCGCCGCGCGCGGCGCAGGTTTTCCCGCCGGGCCGCCTTTCCGCTTTGCGCGGCCCTGCGGGCTTCGATCCCACGGGCATGGCACATGCCCGTTTACGGTTCGTCAAACACGTATATATTATACCATCTTTCCCCCGTCCCGTCCACCTTTTTGGGCGCGGCCCGCCCCGCCGCGCCGTGCCGCTGTAAATAAACGCGCCGCGCCTTGCGCAGACTATTCCCGGGTGATTGCATGAAGCGGATGGGGATCTTTGCGCTGGGCGCGGCCGGATACAGCTGCATCGAGATCGCGGTGCGCGGCTACACGCACTGGACGATGACGCTGCTGGGCGGCGCGTGCCTTTTGTTTTTGTGCCGGCTGGAGCGCGCGGCCCCGCGCCGGCCGCTGCCGGCCGCGGCCGCGCTGGGGGCCGCGGGCATCACGGCGGCCGAGCTGGCCGTGGGCCTTGTCGTCAACCGGATGCTGGGCTGGGGCGTGTGGGATTATACGCACGAGGCCTTCGACCTGCTGGGCCAGATCTGCCCGAAGTTCAGCGCGTACTGGTACGCGCTGTGCCTTGCGCTGTTCGCCGCCATGCGCGCCGCGCGCGCCGGCGCGCGGCGTGTGCGCGCGGCGCTCTTCGCGCGCAAAGCATCCCGTGCGGCGCAGCCCGCCGCGCTGCGCCTGCCCGCGCCGCAGCCGGGCGCGCCGCCGGCGGAAAAGGCGTCGTAGCCGCGCAGGGCCGGCCGCGCGCGCCAAACCCGCGGGCCGCGCAAAACCGGCCGGCAACCGGCAAGCGCCGCGCGCACAGGCCCTTGCGGCCCCGGCGCGCGGCGCTTAATTTTACAATACTTCGACGCGGCACGCATCCAGCGCAAGGCCGCGGAACGCCGCGTAGCGCTCGGCCTGCGCGCGCACGCCCTTTTCGAGCGCTGCGTCCGGCGCGCGCCACAGCGACGCGCGCACATCCAGCTTTTGCCCGCGCGCCCGCGCCGTCCACACGCCGGCGATCTGCCCGTTTTGCAGCACCGCGCCCGGGGCCGCCACCGCGGGCCACACGCGCCGGCGCAGCGCGGCGTCGCCCAGCAGCAGCGCGCGGTCGCGCGCGTCGAGCCACGCGTCGTGCGCGCCCAGCAAAAGCACGCCGGACGCGGCCGGGGCGTTTTGCAGCGCGTCCATATCGCGCGCCAGCATCCAGCGCGTCTTGCCCTCCAGCGTCACGGGGGCCATCCCGTCCCTGGCCGCGTCCCACAGCCGGCGCGCCTGCGCGCCGGTCGCGCCCAGCCACGCGGCGAAGTCGCCGGGGGCGGCGGGGCCGTAGCAGTGCAGATACTTTTCCGTCAGCCTGCGCGCGCCGTCCGCAGCTGCGTGCGGCGCGCGGCCCAGCCAGCGGCGCAGCGAGGTGAACGTGGGGCTGCGCTGGCAGCGCGCGCCGAACACCACGCGCCCGCGGAACGCGCACGGCCGCAGCAGGAACGACACAATGGCCCCGCCGACGGTCTGCCGGTCGGGCGCGCCGTACATCGACGGCGCTTCCCACAGCGCGCGGCGCTCCTCGTCCAGCCATGCGCCGGCTTCTTCGGCCAGGCGCGCGTCCAGCGCCTCCTTGCTGCGCACCGTGCAGCCGTCCAGCAGCGCCGCCGCCTTTTCCACCAGCGCCAGCGCCTCGTCAAAACCCATGTGCGCAAAGCGCAGCCCCAGCTCGGCGCCGCGCGTGTAGATCCACGGCTCCTCGCCCGGCTGCGCGGCCAGCGCCGCCAGGAACACCTCGTCCTCCCCGGCGGGGAAGATGAGCGGCACGCCGCGGATGCTCCACGCCTGCAGCAGCGCCTTTTCCTCCTCGAGCGCGCGGCGCAGCGCGCCGGCGTCCTGTGCGCCCGTGCGCAGGGCCACCGCCCACTCCCACGCACCGGGCGGCGAATTTTGCAGCCCGCACGCCGCGGCCGCCTGCACGGCGTCCCGCGCGCGGTTCTCCCCGCTCAGATGCTGCGCCCACAGCCGGTATGAAAGCGCGCGCCCGGCGCTCACCTGCAAAGCCATGCCAAATCCCCTCCCGCGTCAAACGCCCCGCGCCCGGGGCCGGGTTCACCCGCTGCCCCGCCCCGGCCGGGTCCGTCTTTCGCCCCAAAAAGACAAAACGGCCCGGCGCGCCGCCCTCAAAAAAGGCGCGCGCCGGGCCGGATTTTATTTTGCGGTGTTGATGAACGTGCGGTTGTCCCACAGGTACTTGACGCCGGAAACAAGCGTCACCGCCGCCACCAGCCAGCACAGCGCCCAGCTGATCCCCTGCGTGACGAACGCGCTGGCCGCCGTTTCCGGCGTCAGCGCCGCCTCGATCGCATAGCCGAAGTAGTAGAAGATGATGGTGAGCATTTGCAGCACCGTCTTCACCTTGCCCCACATGTTGGCCGCGATCACCTTGCCCCCGGGCGCGCTCGCCGCGATCATCCGCAGGCCGGACACCGCGAACTCCCGCGCGAGGATGACCACCACCACCACGGGGCTGCACACACCGTCCACCACCATGTACACAAAGGCCGTCGTGGTCAGCAGCTTGTCGGCCAGCGGGTCGGCAAATTTGCCGAAATCCGTCACCAGATGGTATTTGCGCGCGATGGAGCCGTCGAGAAAATCGGTGAAGCTCGCCAGCGCGAACACGACGCCCGCAGCCAGCATCCAGCGGTTCGCCGCCAGCGCCATGAACACGGGCACCAGCACGATGCGCAGCATCGTCAATTTGTTGGGTAAATTCATCCTGCATCCTCCTCGCCGTCCGCCGGGCCCAGCAGCTCGGCGTACAGATCGTATACATCGCTATCCGTGATACGGACAGTATAAAACTCTCCGGGGAACATCGTCCCGTCCGCCGCGACGCACACCACGGCGTCGATGTCGGGCGCGTCGGCCTTCGAGCGGCACAGGTACAGATCGTTTTCGTCGTCGTAGCCGTCGCACAGCACGGTCATCGTGCGGACGATCTTTTCGCGCTGCAATTCGCTCATCACGTCCGCCTGAATGCGCATCACCGCCTCGGCGCGCTCGGCGCGCAGCGCCTCGGGCAGCTGCTCCATCTTCGCGGCGCGCGTGCCCTCCTCCTCGCTGTAGGCAAAGCAGCCCAGCCGCTCGAACTTCTCCTCGCGCACAAAGCGGCACAGCTTTTCAAACTGGGCCTGCGTCTCGCCGGGGAAGCCCGCGATCAGCGTGGTGCGCAGCGTGATGTCCGGCATGGCGGCGCGCAGGCGCGCCAGCGCCGTGCGCACCGTGGTCTCGTCGCCCTTGCGGTTCATCGCGCGCAGCACGTCCGAGTCGATGTGCTGGATGGGCACGTCGAGGTAGTGCAGCACCTTGTCGTTGCGCTGCATCGCATCGATGAATTCGTCGGTGATGCGCTCGGGGTAGGCGTACAGAAGGCGGATCCAGCGGATGCCCTCCACCTGGTTCAGCGCGTCCAGCAGCGCGGGGGTCTCGCACGCGCCGCGGTCGGTGCCGAAGGCCGTCACGTCCTGCGCCACGACGATCAGCTCCTTCACGCCCTCGCCGGCGAGGAACTGCGCCTCCGCCACCACGTCCTCGATGGTGCGGCTGCGCAGATTGCCGCGGATCAGCGGGATGGCGCAGTACGCGCAGCGGTTGTTGCAGCCCTCGGCGATCTTTAAGTACGCGTAGTGGCGCGGCGTCGAGATCACGCGCGCGCCGCCCAGCGCATATTCCTCCTTGGGGCCGTAGGCCTCCACGGGCCGCTCGTGGTCCAGGCGCGCGAGCACCTTTACGATATTCTTGTTCGAGGCCATGCCCACCACGGCGTCCACCTCCGGGATCTCGCGCACGATCTCGGATTTGTAGCGCTCGGCAAGGCAGCCCGTCACAACCACCTTCAGGCCGGGGTTGCTCTGCTTGTAGCTGCACGCCTCGAGGATGGTGTCGATGGCCTCCTGCTTGGCGCTCTCGATGAACGCGCAGGTGTTGATGAGGATGCAGTCGGCCTCAGACGGCTCGGCCGTCGTGGTGTGCCCGGCCGCCAGCAGCGCGTGGGCCATCACGTCGGCGTCCGTCTGGTTCTTCGGGCACCCCAGCGAGATGATCGCGATCGTCATACAGTTCCTCCCAAAAATTGCGCGGGGCGTTTATGCGCGGCCCCATGCAGAAAACAGCGCCGCAAAGCCGCTGTTTTCTTGACGCCGCCGCGCCGTTTCCCCCGCGCCGGTCTGCTTATTTCCCGCGCGCCGCAAAGCGCGCGGGGCGCGTCAAAAGCCGTCCTCTTCGCGCCGCATTTCGTCCAGCGCGCGCTCGACGGCGCTCTTCGCCTCGCCGTAGGAAAAGCCGCGGCGCGCCAGCGCCGCCAGCACCTTTTCGCGCCCGCCCTCGGCCAGCTTGCGGGCGTAGAGCTTTTTCACAAGCGCATAGCACACGTCCGCGCCCCCCGCGCACGCCTCGTCCAGCGCGGCGGCGGCGTCTTCGCGCCCGATGCCCTTCGCGGCGAGGTCGGCCTCGATCTGCCGGCGCGACTTGCCCTGCCCCGCAAGGTACTGCGCGCGCCGGCGCGCGTACTCGGCGTCGTCCAGAAGGCCCAGCCGCTGCATCTCGGCCACGGCCGCGGCCGCGGTGGGCGCGTCGAACGCGCGGCACAGCTTTTCGTACAATTCGCCCGCGGCGTGGCTGCGCAGAGAGAGCAGGCGCAGCGCCTTGTCCTTCGCGCGGCGCTCGTCGCTCTCCTCGCGCAGCGCGCAAAGGGCCGGCGCCGTGAGCGCCGTCCCTTCCGCAATGTTGTTTTTCAAGAGCGTCTCGCCGTCCACCGAGAACAGAAACTGCCCGTCCTCGTCAAACAGCGCGTAGCGCCCGCGCTTTGTGGCGGTGATTTTTTCGATGCGCATTTAGTCCTCGACCATGATGTCGATGTTCGCGCGGCCCGCGCGCGGCGGCGCGGCCGGCTTTTCGGGCGCGGGGGCCGCCTCGGGCGCGGGTTTTGCGGGCGCGTCGTCGATGGAGCCCGTGCGCTTTCCCGGGGCCGGCGTGCGCCCGGCCTTGCCGGCGAACAGCTGGTCGGCGTTGTCGCGCACCTGCTTTTCGATCTCGGCGAACAGGTCGGGGTGCTCGTCGAGGTAGTTCTTCGTGTTGTCGCGCCCCTGGCCCAGGCGCGTCTCGCCGTAGCTGAACCACGCGCCGCTCTTCTGGATGATGCCCAGCTTGACGCCGAGGTCCACCAGCTCGCCCGTCTTGGAGATGCCGCGGCCGAACATGATGTCGAACTCGGCCTCCTTGAACGGGGGAGCCACCTTGTTTTTCACCACTTTCGCGCGCGTGCGGTTGCCGATGAACGCGCCGCTCGAGTCCTTCAGGCCCTCGATGCGCCGCACGTCGATGCGCACGGACGAATAGTACTTCAGCGCGCGGCCGCCCGTGGTCACCTCCGGGTTGCCGTACACCACGCCCACCTTCTCGCGCAGCTGGTTGATGAAGATGGCCACGGTGCCCGTCTTGCCGATGACGCTCGTCAGTTTGCGCAGCGCCTGGCTCATCAGGCGCGCCTGCAGGCCGACGTGCGAATCGCCCATCTCGCCCTCGATCTCCGCGCGCGGCACCATGGCCGCCACCGAGTCGATGACGATGGCGTCGATCGCGCCCGAGCGCACCAGCGCCTCGCAGATCTCCATCGCCTGCTCGCCGGTGTCCGGCTGGCTGACCAGCAGCGAATCGATGTCCACGCCCACGGCCTTGGCGTACACGGGGTCCAGCGCGTGCTCCACGTCGATGAACGCCACCTCGCCGCCGTTCTTCTGCGCCTCGGCGATGCAGTGCAGCGCCAGCGTCGTCTTACCGGAGGACTCGGGGCCGTAGATCTCCACCACGCGGCCGCGCGGCAGCCCGCCGATGCCCAGCGCCAGGTCCAGCGAAAGGCTGCCGGTGCTGATGGCGTCCACCTGCATGGTCACGTTCTGGCCCAGCTTCATCACTGCGCCCTTGCCGAACTGTTTTTCGATCTGCGCCAGCGCCGTGTCCAGCGCGCTGTGCTTGTCGTTGCCCTCGCGCCGCTGCACGGTGGGCAGCGGTTTTTTCTCTGCCATGTCGGTTCCTCCCTCGCGGCGGGCTTTTGCGCGCCCGCTGTGTGCGTGTTTTTTGTTTACAACCTCATGATAACGGATATCCCGTCCGATAATGCGTACTTTTTGCAGCGCCCTTCGCCGCGTTCCGCCCGCGGGCCAAGCGCGCAGGGGCCGCTTTGTAAAGCCACCCTATAGTATACCCGAAACACGCGCGGATTGTAAAGCCCCCGGCGCGGCTTTTTGCGCCGTCTGCCGCAGGGCCGGCGCGCCGCGCTGCTCCCGGCTTGCATCGTGCCGGCGCGGGCGGGATACGCCCTCACGGCCGGCGCGCGCACACGCACCGGCACTGGCCCGCGAGGTCGCGGTGCACGGCGACGTCCCGGTAACCCGCCGCGCGGCAGAGGGCCGTCACGTCCCCGGCCTGCGTCTCGCCGATCTCGAAAACCAGCCAGCCGCCCGCCGCAAGCGCGCGTGCGTAGCCCGGCGCGATGTGCCGGTAGAACGCGAGGCCCTGCTGCCCGGCGACGAGCGCCATCTTCGGCTCGGCGAACAGTTCCGGCGCAAGGGCCGCGTACTCGCGCTCGGTGACGTAGGGCGGGTTCGAGACGATCACGTCGAACGCGCCGTCCGCGAGCGTCTCGTTCCAGCGCAGCACGTCGGCGCGCACCAGTGTAAGCGGGCTGCCGTACAGGCGGTTGTTTTCTTCAAGGTAGCGCCACGCCTCGCCCGAGAGCTCCACGGCCGTCACCTTGGCGTCCGTGTGCAGCGCCACGCCCAGCGCAATGGCCCCGCTGCCGGCGCAAAGGTCGGCCACGCGCGCGCCGGGCCCCGCCGCGCGCGCTTTCTGCGCGGCCAGCATGGCGCACAGCTCCGTGTCCGCCCGCGGGATCAGCACCCCCGGGCCCACGCGCAGCGAGAAATCCCAAAAATCCCACTCGCCGGCGAGGTATTGCAGCGGCTCGTGCGCAAGGCGGCGGCGCAAGAGCGCTTTGGCGCTCTCGGCGGCCTCTTGCGGCACGGGGGCCCGCGCGTCCAGCCGCGCGTCGGGCGCGCCGGCAATGCGCATCAGCTGCGCGGCTTCAAACCCCGCGTCGTCAAAGCCGGCCGCCTCCAGCGCCTCGCGCAGAAAGGCAGCCAGCGCCCCCGCGCTCACCACCGGCCGTCCTCCCGGTTCTCGGGCAGCACGGGCGTTACGGCCGCGATGGCGCACTCGATCATCGAATCGTCCGGCTCCTTCGTGGTGATGCGCTGCAGCCACAGCCCCGGCGCCGAGACGATGCGCGTGACGAAATTGTCGTACCGGCCACACAGCTTGAGGATCTCGTAGCTGACGCCCATCACGAGCGGCAGCAACAGCAGCTTTAACAGCACGCGCAGGCCCGTGCTGCTCCACGGCAGCACGCTGAACACCAGCACCGACACGATGAGGATGATGAGGATAAAGCTCGTGCCGCAGCGCGGGTGGAACCGGCTGCACCCGCGCACGTTCTCGACCGTGAGCGGCAGGCCCGCCTCGTAGCAGGCGATGGTCTTGTGCTCGGCCCCGTGGTAGCGGAACATGCGCGCGATGTCCGGCATCGTGCTGACGGCCGCCATGTACGCCACGAGCAAAGCGATCTTCAAAACGCCCTCGAGCAGCGTCTTAAAGCCCCCCAGCGCCACGGCTTTGTCCAGCAGGCCCACGAGGAACGTCGGCAGCACCACGAACAGCGCCACGGCCAGCGCGCCGCCCAAAACGGCCGCCAGCGCCATCACCGCGTTCGCGCCCTTTTCGCCCAGGTGCGCGTCCACCCAGCGGTCGAAGGCGCTCTGCTCCTCCTCGCGCTGCGATTCCGTCATCGACACCTCGGCGCTTTTCATCAGATAGCGGTAGCCCGTGACGAGGCTGTCGACGAAACTGCCCACGCCGCGCACCACGGGGATCTTCTGCCAGGCGTGCCTTGTAAGGCCGCGCGCCTCGGTGTAGATCGTGCCGTCGGGCTTTCGCACCGCGCAGGCGATCTTTTCGGGCCCGCGCATCATCACGCCCTCCATCAGCGCCTGTCCGCCCACGCTCGTCTTGAACGCCGGGCAGGCGCGCTCACTGTGTTTTGTCATCCGTCTGTTCGTTCCTTTCCGCCGCGCCCTCGCGGCCTTCGTCCAGCGGCAGGCGCACCGTGGCCGTGGTGCCCCTGCCCAGCTCGCTTTGCAGCGACAGGCTGCCGCCGTGCGCGCGGGCGATCTCGTCCGCCACGGCCAGGCCGATGCCGCTGCCGCGCACCGCGCCCTTGGCCTTGTAAAATTTCACCTTCACGTTCTCAAGGTCCTCCGGGGCGATGCCCGGGCCCTCGTCCGCCACGTTCACATAGGCGCTGCGCCCGTCGCTCAAAAGCTCCACGGTCACGCGGCCGCCCGCCTTTGAATATTTCAGCGCGTTGTCCAGCAGGTTCACAAACACCTGCCGCAGCCGCCCGGCGTCCGCGTACACGGGCACGGGCTGCTCGGGCTCGTCCCACACAAGGCGCACGCCCTCGAGCTGCGCGCGCTGGCCCATCATGATGACGGTGTCCGTCACCTCGGCCGCGAGGTCCAGCTTTTCGCACTTGAGCTGCAGGCCGTTCTGGATGCGCGAAAAGTCGAGCAGCTCCTCCACCATCGCGTACAGCCGGTCGGTCTCGGAGGCGATCACCTGCACGCCGCGGCGGTACACCGGGTCGGAGGGGCCGCGCGCGTGGGCGATGGTCTCCACCCAGCCCTTGATGCTCGTCAGCGGGGTGCGCAGCTCGTGCGAGACCGAGGAGATGAACTCGTTTTTCATGCGCTCGGTCTTGCCGAGCTCGCCGGCCATGCGGTTGATGGTGTTCGCGAGCTGGCCCACCTCGTCGTCGTATTTGTTGTCGATGCGGATGTCGAAATTGCCGCGCGCGATGCGCGCCGCCGTGCCCTCGATGACACCGATGGGCCGCACGATGCTGCGGATGAAAAACACGCCCGACCAGATGGAAAAGCCCAGCACCGCGGCCATCAGGGCCGCGCTGACAAGGCCCATGCGCAAAAGCGCCTCGTTGAGCAGCGCAAGGCTCGTCACCACGCGCACGGCCAGCACCTCGCCGCACGCGAACGGCAGCACGGCCGTCAGCGCCATCACGCGCTCGCCGCCCTCGGTGGTGTACACCGCGCGGCCCACGCCCTCGTCGTCGGCCAGCGCGCGCACCAGATCCTGCGCGGCGGCCGTGCCGGACGAGGCAAAGCCCGCCGTCGACACCGCCACGCGCCCGGACGTGTCGATGAGCATCAGCTCGAACCGGTCCTTTTCGTCAAACTGCTCCACCATGCGGCGCAAGACGCCCTCGCGCGCCTCGGGCGAGGCGGCGTCCGTCACGGACAGCTGCGTGATCAGCGTGTCCGCGCGCGCGGCCAGCGCGCGCGCCGCGCCGTCGTAATAGCCGCTGATGGAAAAATACAAAAACATCGCCTCGGCGAACACCAGCACCAGCACGGTGATCAAAAGGCTGCCGCGCACCCAGCGGCGGGTGATGCTGTTCAATGCGCGGTCACCTCCCTCGCCCCGTTCGGGCCCTTACGCGCTCCAGCGGTAGCCGTAGCCCCACACCGTCAGGATGTGCTTGGGGCTGGACGGCTCGTCCTCGATCTTCATGCGCAGGCGGCGGATGTTGACGTCGACGATCTTCACGTCGCCGAAGTAATTCTCGCCCCAAACGCCCTCCAAAATCTTCTCGCGCACCAGCGCGACGCCGGGGTTTGCGAAAAACAGCTCCATGATCTGGAACTCCACCTGCGTCAGGTCGATGGGCTCGCCGTTTTTGTACAGCACGCGGCTCTTCTGGTCCAGCACGAACACGCCGGACACCAGCCGCCCGCCGCCGTCGGCCTCCTCGCCCGCCGTGCGCACCACGCGGCGCACCAGCGCCTCCACGCGCGCCAACAGCTCGCTGACGCTGAACGGCTTTGTCATGTAGTCGTCCGCGCCGATGGACAGCCCGCGGATCTTGTCCGCCTCCATCGCCTTGGCGCTGAGCATGATGATGCCCAGGGCGTTGTTGTCGCGCCGGATGGTCTCGCACAGCGAAAAGCCGCTCATGCCCGGCAGCATGATGTCCAGAATGGCCGCGTCGAAATGCGCCTGCGCGCCCAGCAGCGCCAGCGCCTGCTCGGCGCTGCCCGCCTCGGCCACCTCATAGCCGGCCATGCGCAGGTTCAGCGCGATCACCTCGCGGATGGAATCCTCGTCCTCAACCACCAGTATTTTGCGCATCCGTCGTCCCTCCCTTGTGTAGGCTTGTACACGATACTTCACTGGAAAAACTGCACGCCTGCGGCGATCAGCGCGCGGTCGCTCTGCGCGCAGGCGCCCGAAAAGCGCGCCAGCACGCGGATGTCCTGCCGCTCGGCCAGCACCTGCCAGCCGCCGGCGTCCTCCTGCTGGCCCTGCGTGCGCAGCGTCAGCAGCGTGCGGCCCTCTTTGTCGCACACGCGCACGCTGTTTTCGGCCGTGCCGTCTTGCAGCGACGCCGTGTGCCGCCATGCGGCGGGCAGGCGCACATACACGCCCGTCTGCGCGTCGTACAAGCCGAACTCCATCACCGGGTCCTCGGCCAGGTAGTTGCGCCACTCCACCCAGTAGTGCGTGCGCGTGCTCAAATCTTCGCCCGCGGCCACGCGCACCGCGGGGGCCGCCGCGCCGGGGCCCGCGTCGCGCGCCGTCAGCGCCGTCAGCGCGCGCGTGGTCTCCTCCACCACGTCGGCCGAGCCGTCGGCCGGCCACGACGCCAGCCGCCCGGCCTGCACGGCCAGCAGCTGCTCGGCCGCGCCGGACGAGCTGAGCGTCGCGCTGACCAGCAGCCCGCGCCGCGAGAGATAGGCCGTTTCGGCAAGGGACGTGCAGTGCATCAAACGCTCGTCCAGCGCCACGTTCTGCAATTGCGTCAGCTGCCCGCTGCGCACGGAGTACAGCGCCAGCGTCATCGCGCCGGGCTCGGTGGCCGGGGCCACCACCGCCAGCTGCGGCGCGCCCTCGCCCAGCACGTCGGCCGCGAGGAATGCCTCATACGGCTGCTGCACCGCCGCGCGCAGCTCCTCGCCGTCGTAGCGGTACGCCACCAGGTATTTCTCCGTCAAATTCGCATTGGCGTAGCCCACCAGCAGCGCGCCGGCCTCGCCGTCCAGCTGCGCCGTGTCCACCTGTGCCACCTCCGCGCCCAGGCCCTCCAGCGCGCCGGCCACCTGCCAGCCGTCGTCCGTCTGCTCCAGCACCGCAAGGCCCGCGTTCTTTGCGTCGGCCGTCTGCGCGTACAGGGCCGCGGCCTCCGTCTGGCCGTCGCCGTCAAAATCGCCGAAGAGGAACGGCGCCATCTCGTCGCCGCCGCGCGGATATTTCAGCTGCATCGTATCGCCCAGATGGCGGCTCAGCGCCTCCTGCACGGCGCTCTGCGTGCCGCTCAAACGCGGCGCGCGCAGCAGCTCTTCCACGTTCCGGCCCGTCAGCGACGCGCCCGAGCACCCCGCCAGCGCCAGCGCCGCGCCCGCCGCGGCCAGCAGCCGCACCGTGTGCCTCAAAAGCGCCCCCTCCTTTTCCGGCGTTTTGCGCGGGGCGCGCGCCCCGCCGCCTCTCCCTTTTCAAGGATACGGCGAAAAAATGAAAAATGCGTGACGGCGCGCCGCCTTTTTGCCAAAAAGACCGCGCGCCGCGCAAAAAAGCCTAAACTTTATTATACCAGACGCGCGCCGCCGCGGCAAGACGCTCCCCCGGCGCAAACGGGCGCTTTTCGCCGCGCCCTTCGCCCGCGCGCCTCACGCCAGCGCCAGCGCCGCCGTCATCACCGCGGCCCCGGCGCACACGCCCGCCGCCGCGCGCCGCTCCTCGCCGCCGGCGTAGCCCTGCGCCAGCAGCTGCGCCGCGCACACCCACACCATCACGCCCGCAATGAACGCCATCGTCCCCGCAATGCCCAGCGGCCCGGGCGCGCGCCGCAGCGCCAGCGCCGCGCACAGCGCGCCCAGCGGTTCGGCCAGGCCGGACAAAAGCGCCGTCCAAAACGCCCGCCGCCGGCTGCCGCCGGCCGCCAGCACGGCCGCGGCCACGGCCAGCCCCTCGGGGATGTTGTGCAGCGCCACGGCCAGCGCCACCGGCAGCGCCAGCGCCGCGTCGGCGGCCGCCGTCACCGTCAATACGCCCTCGGGCAGGTTGTGCGCCGTCACGGCCGCGGCCGTCGCCAGCGCGGCGCGCGCGGACGCTTTTCGCGCCGCGCTGCCCTTCTCGCCGCGCAGGGCAAAGCGGGGCTCCGGCACAAGGCGCTCCAGCGCCGCGCCCGCCAGCTGGCCGCACACGCACAGCGCCGCGCACAGTGCGCCCGCGCGCGCCGGGGCCAGCCCCGCGCGCGCATACTGCGCCGCCGCGTACGGCAGCATCTGTGAGAGCGACACCGTCAGCATCACCCCGGCCGCAAACCCCAGCGCGGCCGCCATGCGCCGCGGCGTGGGCCTGCCCCCCAGCGCCGCCAGCGCGCCGCCAAGCCCCGTGGAAAGCCCCGCCAGTGTGGAAAGCGCCAACGCGTACAGCATGCACACCCCTCCCGCCGCGGCACTTGCCGCGCGTTCTCTGGGAAAGGATATGCCGCGGCGCGCGCCAAGTTGCGCGCCGCCGCGCAAAGCCGCCGCAAACGGCCCCGCGGCGCACACACCGCGGATCGCCACAAGCGCCCCGGCCGGGCCCTTCGCGCGCCGGCGCGCAACGTTCTACGCGCGCTCGGCCAGCCCCGCCGGCGGCGATCTCGAGATCCTGCTTCTTCTTTGGCCCGGCCCTCACGCGCGCTCGGCCAGCGCCTGCGCGCCCTTGGCGATGAACGCCTCCATCAGCGCGGCCATCTCCTCGGGCGGCTGGGGCATGCCCTTTTCCAGCCACAATTGCAGCATGCCGATGCACCCCGAGGCGATGAACGCGAACGTGTACTCGTACCGCTCGTGCGGCGCGGCGGCGTACATCTGCTTCCACTGCGCCAGTGCGCGCTCGCGCACCACGTCCTTCACGCGCTCCACCAGCGCGGCGCTGTCGCCCTCGCGGCACAAAAACACGCGGCAGATGTCCGCGTTCTGCGCGAAAAAGCGGCACACGCCATCCAGCACATGCGCGGGCGCGCCCGCGTACAGCCGCTCGATGGGCACGCGCGCAAGCTCCTCTTCAAACCCCTCCCGCAGCTCCTGCTCGATGCCGGTCAAAAGGTCGTTCACGTCGCGGTAGTGCAGATAGAACGTGCCGCGGTTGATGCCGCACTCCTCGCACAGCGCTTTCACGGTGATGTCCGCCGCGCCGCCCTTTTCCTCCAGCAGCTTTGCCAGCGCCGCGCGCAGCATTTTCTTTGTGCGCCGCACGCGCGCGTCGGCGTTTTTCGTGTTCGCCATGGCCCGCGCCCCCCTTTTTCAAAAAAAATTCACAAATGCAATCAACACTTTTTGTTCCATGTGTCGATTTTCCGTCACTTTCCCCCGCAAGTGATGATTGCCCCCGCCCCTGTTTTTGATTATAATAGAGGTACATCGAATAATCAACAGCGCGTTTATTAAGGGACAGGGTGGCCAGTAACCGCCCGGCGCGCAAAGGAGCATACCATGGGGGAACATTTTGTCGAATTTGACGGCGTGTGCAAATATTACCAGATGGGCGACGTGCGCATCTGCGCGGCCGACCACGTCTCGTTCTTCATCGAAAAGGGCGAGTTCTGCGTGATCGTGGGCCCCTCGGGCGCCGGCAAGACGACCGTTTTGAATATGCTGGGCGGCATGGACACATGTGACGAGGGCAAGATCCTGCTTGACGGCAGCGAGGTCAGCGCCTACAGCCAGAAGCAGCTCACGCAGTACCGCCGGTACGACGTGGGCTTTGTGTTCCAGTTTTACAACCTCGTGCAGAACTTGACGGCGCTGGAAAACGTGGAGCTCGCCAGCGAGATCTGCCGCGACCCTCTGCCTGCGCAGCAGACGCTGCGCGACGTGGGCCTGGGCCAGCGCATGAACAATTTCCCCGGGCAATTGTCCGGCGGCGAGCAGCAGCGCGTGGCCATTGCGCGCGCGCTGGCGAAAAACCCGAAGATCCTTCTGTGCGACGAGCCCACCGGCGCGCTGGACTACAAGACCGGCAAGCAGGTGCTGCAGCTTTTGCAGGACACATGCCGCAACACCGGGCGCACCGTCATCGTCATCACGCACAACCAGGCGCTCACCGCCATGGCCGACCGCGTGATCCACATCAAAAGCGGCACGGTGCAGGCCGTGGAGACGAACCCTGCGCCCACGCCCATTGAAAGGATCGAGTGGTAACCGTGAAGAGGACATACCGCAAAAACGTGCTGCGCACGGTGCGCGGCTCGCTGAGCCGCTTTCTGGCCATCACGGCCATCGTGGCGCTGGGCGTGGGGTTCTTCGCGGGGCTTCTGGCCACCACGCCGGACATGCGCTACTCGGCCGACCGCTTTTTCGACGACACCGCGCTGTTCGACGTCCGCGTGGTGGGCACCCTGGCCCTGACGGACGACGACGTCGAGGCCATCCGCGCCGTGGAGGGCGTGGAGGAGCTGATGCCCGCCTACAGTGCCGACGCCCTTGTGTCGGACGAAGGGGGCGAAGCGCAGGTGGCGCGCTTTCACAGCGTGCCGCTCGACGAGATCGAAGAGCGCGAGCCCCAGGGCTACCTCAACCGCATCGAGGTCATCGAGGGCCGCCTGCCCGTGAAGGACGACGAGTGCGTGGTGTTGCAGACCAGCGAGCTGATCGGCCCGCCCGCCGAGGTGGGCGAGACACTGACGCTCGCCGAGGCGAACGGCGACATGAGCGAGACGTTCGCGCGCACCTCGTTCAAAGTGGTGGGCGTCGTCAAATCGAGCTATTATTTCTCCATCGAGAGCGAGAGCGCGTCCATCGGCAACGGCACGGTGGCGATGGTGCTGTTCACGGGCGAGCAGAACTTCACGCTGCCCGCGTGGACGGACGTGTACCTCACCGTGGCGGGCGCGAAGGGCCTGAACAGCCTGACCGACGAGTACACCGACTATGTGGACGAGACGATCGAGCGCATCGAGGCCATCGCGGGCGAGCGGTGCGCCATCCGCTACGCCGACGTGCGCGCCGAGGCCGAGGCCGAGCTGGCCGACGCGAGGCGCCAGTACGAGGACGCGCGCGCCGAGGCCGACGAGGCGCTGGCCGACGCAGAAAAGCAGCTGGAGGACGGGCGCGCCGAGATCGAAGAGAACGAGCAGACGCTCGAGGACGCAAAGGCCCAGCTGGAGGCCGGGCAGGCCGAGCTGGACGCGAGCAAGGAATCCCTGCCCGGGCAGCTGACCTCGCAGACGCAGCAGCTGGCCGACGCCAAGGCCCAGGTGACGCAGGCGCGCGCGCAGTACGAGGCCGGCGTGCAGGAGCTGGAGACGCAGCAGGCCGCGCTGAACGAAGCGAAGAGCCAGCTGTCGCAGGCGCAGACGCTCGTGGAGACCTTGCAGCCGCTTTTGGACAGCGCGAACGAGGCGCTGGCGCAGATCGAGCCGCAGCTCGCGCCGCTGCGCGAGACGGCCGCCTCCGCGCAGGCCGCAGCCGACGCGGCGAACGCGGCGCTGGCCGAGGCCGAGGCCGGCGTGGCCGCCGCCGAGGCGGACCTCGCCGCGGGGCAAACGGCCGTGGCAAACGCCCAGAACCGCGTGAACGCCGCGCAGGCGGCCATCGACGCCGCGCGCGGCGAGTTGAGCGAGGAGGAGTGGGCCGCCGCCGACCCGAACGCCGCGGCGCTGCTGGCCGAGCGCGCGGCCGCGAACACGGAGCTGGCCGCCGCCGAGGCCGCGCTGCCCGCGCTGGAGCAGGCCGTGGAACTGGCGGGCCTGGGCGTGCCCGCTCTGCAGGAGGCCGCCGAGGCCGCGCAGGCCGAGGCCGACGCCGCGAACAGCCGCCTTGCTTCCGCCGAGGCCATGCTGGCCGAGGCGCAGTCCACTGTGGCCAACCTGAACGCCCAGATGGATACGGCGCGCGCCGAGATCGAGCAGAACACGCCGCTGATCGCCGAGGGCGAAAAGCAGCTCGAAGCCGGCAAGCAGAAGCTCGCGAGCGCCCTGGCCCAGATCACCGCCGCCGAGGCGCAGGTCGCCGCGGGCGAGACGAGCCTCTCCCTCGCGCCCGACCTGGCAAAATTGCAGCTCGATCTGGCCGAGCAGAAGCTCGAAAACTCCCGCGAGCAGCTGGCCGACGGCGAGGAGCAGCTGGCCGACGCGAAGGAGCAGCTGGCCGAGGGCGAGGCCGAGTACGAGCGCCAGAAGGCCGACGCCGAGGCGCAGCTGGCCGACGCCGAGCAGCAGATCCGCGACGGCGAAGAGCAGCTGGCCGAGATGGAGGAGCCCGAGTGGTACGTGCTCGGGCGCGGGGCGAACGTCAGCTACGCGTCGTTTTTGTCCAACGTCGACAAGGTCGAGGCCATCGCGCGCGTGTTCCCCATCTTCTTCTTCCTGGTGGCGGCGCTCGTCGCGCTGACGACGATGACGCGCATGGTGGAGGAGGAGCGCTTGCAGATCGGCACCATGAAGGCGCTGGGCTACGCGCGCGGGGCCATCGCGGGCAAGTATGTGCTGTACGCGATGACGGCCACGGCCGCGGGCTGCGCCGTGGGCCTCTCCGTCGGGTTCGTCTTGTTCCCCACCGTCATCTGGAACGCCTACACCATGATGTACGAGCTGCCCCGGCTCTACTGCCAGTTCAACGTCCTGTACGCGGCCATCGCCGCGGGGCTCGCCATCGTGTGCACGCTGGCCGCCACGCTGAACGCGTGCTGGTCCACGCTGGCCGAGACGCCCGCCTCGCTGATGCGCCCCAAGGCCCCGCCGGCCGGCAAGCGCATTTTGCTCGAGCGTGTGCCCTTTATCTGGCGGCGCATGAAATTCACCTACAAAGTCACAGCGCGCAACCTGTTCCGCTATAAAAAGCGCTTTTTCATGACGGTGATCGGCATCTCCGGCTGCACGGCGCTGCTGGTGACGGGCTTCGGCCTGCACGATTCCATCAGCGACATCGTCAACGTGCAGTTCGGCGACATCTTCACCTACGACGCCACCGTCACGCTGCAAAGCCCCGAGGACGCCGAGGCCGGCGAGCTGCACGACGTGCTGGAAAACGCCTCGCTCGTGGCCGACTACATGCCCGTGCGCCAGGAGCAGAGCGACAACACCGCCGAGGACGGCACCACCTTCACCACCTACCTGTTCGTGCCGATGGACGAGGCGATGTTCGCGCGCTTCGTCACGCTGGCCGACCGCACGAGCGGCGACGCCGTGGCCTTCAGCCAGACGGGCGTCGTCATCACCGAAAAGATGAGCGAGCGCATGGGCGTGGACGCGGGCGACGAGGTGACGCTCGTGAACGCCGACGGCGACGAGGGCACGTTCCGCGTGGACGGCGTGGCCGAAAACTATGTGGAGAACTATGTGTACCTGTCGGCCGAGACGTACGAGGCGGGCTTCGGCACGCAGCCGGAGGCGAACCTCGTGGTGCTGCACGCCGCCGACGCGAGCGGCGAGGGCCGCGACGCGCTGGGCTCGGCGCTTTTGAGCGCGGACGGCGTCTCCGGCGTCAGCTTCATCGCCGACCTCAAGGGCAGCTTCAGCGACATGATGAGCCGCATCGACATCATCGTGGTGGTGCTCATCCTCTCGGCGGGTGCGCTGGCGTTCATCGTGCTGTACAACCTGACGAACATCAACATCACCGAGCGCGTGAAGGAGATCGCCACCATCAAGGTGCTGGGCTTTTACGACCGCGAGGTCTCGGCCTATGTGTACCGCGAATCCATCGCGCTGAGCGTCATCGGCACGCTCGCGGGCCTTGTGCTGGGCGTGTTTTTGCACATGTTCGTCATCCACAGCGTCGAGGTGGACGCCGTGATGTTCGGGCGCACCATCAAGCCGCTGAGCTATGTGGCCAGCGCTGTGCTGACGATGGTGTTCAGCATCCTTGTCAACCTGGTGATGCACCGCAAGCTGCGGCGCATCAGCATGGTGGAGAGCATGAAAGCGCCGGAGTAAACGGCGCAAAACGCTCGCAGAACGCACTGCGCCCCGATGCGCGCGGGTTTCCCTCAATTCTCGCATCCCCGCGAACCACTGCAAAGCTCGCGCCCCGCTGCGCGCAAAGCCCCCGCAAAACGCACCGCGCCCCCCGGCAAAGCCGGGAGGCGCGGTTTTTCGTTTGTCATGCGGCCTTAAAACCCGCCGGCCGTGCGCGGGAAGGGCAGCACGTCGCGGATGTTGGAAAGGCCCGTCAGGTACATCACCAGACGCTCGAAGCCCAACCCGAAGCCCGCGTGCGGCACGCTGCCGAAGCGGCGCAAATCGAGATAGTCCTTATAATCCTCGCGCTTGAGGCCCTTTTCGTCCATCATGGCCAGCAGCTGATCCATGCGCTCCTCGCGCTGGCTGCCGCCGATCAGCTCGCCGATGCCCGGCACCAGCATGTCCACGGCGGCCACGGTGCGCCCGTCGTCGTTCACGCGCATGTAAAAGCTCTTGATCTCCTTGGGGTAGTCCGTCACGAACACGGGCTTTTGGAACGTCTTTTCCGTGAGGTAGCACTCGTGCTCAGTCTGCAAATCGGTGCCCCAGTCCACGGGGTACTGGAAATGGTCGTTGTTCTTTTTCAAAATTTCGACGGCCTCGGTGTAGCTGATGCGCACAAAGTCGCTCTCCACCACGTTCGCAAGGCGCGCCAAAAGGCCCTTGTCCACAAACTGGTCAAAGAACGCCAGCTCGTCGGGGCAGCGCTCCATCACCTCGCGGATCACGCTTTTGATCATGGCCTCGGCGCAGTCCATGTCGTCCGCGAGGTCGGCGAAGGCCAGCTCCGGCTCAATCATCCAGAATTCG
>DXGT01000048.1 GCA_019113785.1 Candidatus Ruthenibacterium merdigallinarum
CCGACCTTTCGGTCGAGGGATTTGGTCCGAGTGGCGAGAGTCGAACTCACGGCCTCTTGAACCCCATTCAAGCGCGCTACCAAACTGCGCTACACCCGGACATCGCCGCTGTATATCCTTCAACGGCGAAAACTATTATAACGGATTTCGATGCGTTTGTCAACTGTTGTTTTTGGATTTTCTGCGGTGCGCCCCTCCGGCCTTTTCCCCGCTGACAAAGTGATTGCCTGCGCGCGGCGAACTGTGCTAAGATAAAGAAAAACACCGTTTCTTACCCACTGCGCTGCGGCGCGGGGAACCATCCGCGCACCTGCGCGGCAAAAAATTCTTTATTTTTCTTCGTCTTTGGGTTAAAAGCACTTTTTATCACCCTTATTTTGTGCTACCATATTTTTATATCAAACAGAGTTTCCCTATGTGATCGCCAGAGGGACGGAGGGATGGCTGTTGACACGAAACGTATCCGGCCCGGCGCTGCTGCTGGCCGGCAAGTCCGGAACGGAGAGCGGATTTTGGCTGCCGCTTTGGATGCATGCGCGCGATACGGCCGAAATGATGCGCTTTCTGGTGCTGCGCTGGCTTCCCAACGCTTTGCGCCGCGCATGCGGGCTTTCGGACGAATCACTTTTGCGCATCGCCGTATTCCTCGGCGCCGTCCACGATTTCGGCAAGGCCACCGTCCTTTTCCAGCGCCGCATCCTGACGGGGCTGCCGGATGCGCGCGAGCGCTTATCCGCCGTTCTCACCCTGCCTGCGCAGCTGCCGGAGCGGCGCGGCACGCCGCACGCATTGGCCAGCGAGACGATTTTGCTGGCGCTCGACTGCCCTGCCGCCATTGCCTCGATCGCGGGCGCGCACCACGGCGTGCCGCAGGAGGACAAGCTGGACGACGCCATTGCCGACCACATGGAAACGCACAGCCGCGATTACTGGGGCCGCGGCGAGCAGGCCCTGTGGGAGGAGATGTGGCGCGAGTTGTACGCATGCGCGCTGGACTGGAGCGGGTATTCTTCCCCCGCCGAGCTGCCCACCCTGACCATTCCGGCGCAGGTGCTGCTGGCCGGCCTTTTGACCATGGCGGACTGGATCGCCAGCAACACGCACTATTTCCCGCTGATCGCCGAGGAGGACACCGGCAGCGAAGCGCTGTATCCTGCGCGCGCCCGGCGCGCATGGGACGCCCTCTCTCTGACGGCCCCGTGGGAGAGCGATCTCACGTCGATGGACGCAGATACATTTCAGGACCGCTTTACTTTTGCGCCGAACGCACTGCAGCGCGCCGTTCTGCGGGTGCTCAACGACGCGGCAGACCCCGGCCTGCTGATTATCGAAGCGCAAATGGGTATCGGCAAGACCGAGGCCGCACTGGCGGCCGCCGAGGCGCTGAGCCAGCGCACCGGCACAGGCGGGATCTTCTTCGGCTTGCCGACGCAGGCCACCGCCAACGGCATTTTCGGCCGTTTGAAAGCGTGGGCGCAAACGCAGTCACAGGATACCGCGCACTCGCTGCGCCTGGCGCACGGTATGGCCGCGCTGAATGAGGACTACCGCCAGCTGTTCAGCGGCTGCGCCGCCGTAGAGGAGGACGCCCCCGAAAACGGCGTGCTGGTGCATCCGTGGTTCCAGGGCAGCAAGCAGGCGCTCCTGGCGGATTTTGTCATCGGCACCGTGGATCAGCTTCTGATGGCCGCGCTCAAACAAAAACATCTGATGCTGCGCCATCTGGGGCTGGCCGGCAAAGTGGTGATCGTGGACGAATGCCACGCCTATGACGCCTATATGAACCAATATCTCGACCGTGCGCTCGCATGGCTGGGCGCTTATCACGTGCCCGTCATCCTTTTGTCGGCCACGCTGCCCGCCGCGCGCAGAAGCCAGCTGGCAGAAGCCTACCTGGGCGGGCCGCAGCCGCAGGATGCATGGAAGACGCAGCGCAGCTATCCGCTTTTGACTTGGACGGACGGCGGCAAGGTGTGCCAAAAAGCCGTAGATCTGCCGCCGGAAAGCCGGTGTGTGCGCATCGAGCGCACCACGCAGCAGGCCCTGCCCGATCTTCTTGCGCGCGCCGTGCGCGACGGCGGATGCGCCGGCGTGATCGTCAACACCGTCAAAAAGGCGCAGGCGGTCGCGGCGGCGCTGCGCGAAACGATGCCGCAGCACACCGTCGTCCTGTTCCACGCCCAATTCCTGATGCCGGACCGCGCCGAAAAAGAGCGCATGCTGCTGGCGCGTCTGGGCAAGCGCTCGGGCCCGGCCGAGCGCGACCGGCTGATCGTCGTCGGAACGCAGGTGCTGGAGCAATCGCTCGACATCGATCTCGATTTCCTTGTGACGGAGCTGTGCCCGATGGATCTGCTTTTGCAGCGCATCGGCCGCCTGCACCGGCACCGCCGCAAACGCCCGCACACGCTGCAAAACGCCGTGTGCGCCGTGCTGGACACCGGCAGCGACGCCTTTGACGAGGGCAGCCGGGCCGTGTACGGCGAGTGGCTCTTGTGGCGCACGCGGCAGCTTCTTCCGGATACCGTCACCCTTCCGGCGGACATCCCCCGCCTTGTGCAGGACACCTACAGCTGGCAGCAGGACGACCCGCTGGCCGAGACCGACGAGAGCCGCGCCGCCAGAGAGCAGTATGAGAATGAACAGACCATGCGGGCAGGCCGCGCCGGGGCCTTCGCCCTCTCGCCGCCCAGCGAGCATCCGCTGCTGCCTCAGCTGGATGTACTGGACAACTGGATGCACGATGCGGCCGACCTGACCGACGCGGCGTCGCGCGCCGCTGTTCGAGACGGCGACGCGTCCCTGGAAGTGCTGGTGATGGTGCGCCGGCAGGACGGCAGCGTACACTTTTTGCCGTGGATCGAAGACGGGCGCGCCGTCGACACCTCGCAGCCGCCGAGCGTGCAGGAGGCGGTCGCCATCGCCCGCCAGCGTCTGCGCCTGCCGGCGTGGTTCAGCCGCCCGTGGAACGTGCGGCGGACGATCGACGAACTGGAAGCCCAAAACAGGGCGTTTGTGTCCGAGTGGCAGCGCGCGCCGATGTTGAAGGGCGAACTGGTGCTTTTGCTGGACGACGCGCTTTCGGCGCGCCTGTCGCAGACGATTTTGCAGTACAGCCGGGCCGATGGCCTGACATTCCGAAGGGAGGACGCCGATGAAAGAAATTGAATTCAACCTGCTGGACGAAAAATGGATTCGCGTGCTGACGCCCGCATGCGCCGTGGAAGAGGTATCGCTGACGGACGCGCTGGTGCATGCGCACGAGTATACGGACCTTGCGGGCGAACTGCCCACCCAGGACGCCGCCGTGCTGCGCCTGCTGCTGGCTGTTTTGCAGACGGTGTTCACGCGCATGGATGAAACCGGCCGCTCTGCGCCGCTGACTGGCGCGGACGAAGCGCTTATGCGCTGGCACAGGCTTTGGCAGCCGGGCCGCCTGCCCGAAGCGCCCATTCGGGAATACCTCTCCAAATGGCATGACCGGTTCTGGCTGTTCCATCCCGAGCGCCCGTTCTGGCAGGTGCCGGAGGCGGAGATCGGCACGGAGTACACGGCCGCCAAATTGAACGGCGAACTGTCGGAGAGCGGTAACAAAATCCGCCTGTTCCCCGTCTGCGCCAGCGACGGAAAACGCACGATGAGCTACGCGCAGGCTGCGCGCTGGCTGCTGTTTGTCAACGGCTATGATGACACTTCCGCCAAACCGAAAGGAAAGGGGCTGCCCTCGGCCGGCGCCGGCTGGCTGGGCAAGCTGGGGATGATCTTCGCCTCAGGAAACAACCTGTTTGAAACGCTGCTGCTCAACCTTGTGCTGCTGAAAGACGGCGTTGAACCGTGGGCGCCGCCCCTGCCGTGCTGGGAGCTGGAACACGCGCGCAGTGCCGAGCGCACACAAATTCCACAGCCGAACGATCAGGCGTCGCTGCTCACTTTGCAGTCCCGTCGGCTTCTTTTGCATCGGGACAGCGACAAAGTGACCGGATATTCGCTGTTGGGAGGCGACTTCTTCGAACGCGAAAATGCCTTCTGTGAACAGATGACCGTCTGGCGCCCTGTGCAAGCCTCTCCCCACGCTCCCATCAGCTATTTCCCGCGCCGCCACGACCCAGCCCGGCAATTCTGGCGGGAATTCCCATCGGTCTTCGTTCAGCAAGCAGGCGTCCATCAGCCCGGCATCGTGCGCTGGATCGCCACATTGCAAAACCCAAGGCTAGGTTTCCTCAGCCGCAAAACACTCGTCCGCTTCCGCACTACCGCCGTAAAATACGGCGATAAAGATTTCTTTGTGACGGATACCTTCAACGATGAAATTTCGTTCCACGGACAGCTCTTAAATGAATTGGGGAAGCAGTGGCAAGCGCTTGTTCGCGATGAAATAGCCCACTGCGAAGACCTGGCCAACGCCGTTGGATCGCTGGCCGCCGACCTTGCCATCGCCGCCGGGCGGCGGGATGAAGACGCCCGCAAGAACAACACTGCGCCCGCGCGCGAGCAGTTCTATTTTGCCATTGACGAGCCGTTCCGCCGCTGGCTGGCCTCCGTCGACCCGGAGTGGGACGAAGACGAGACCTGGCAGAGCATCGAAAGCTGGCGTTCGCAGGCCCAGCGCATCGCCCGCACGCTGGGCACGGAAATGGTGCGCCGCAGCGGGATGGCGGCGTTCGTCGGGCGAAGCATCGTGAAAAAGTCCGGCAAAGGAAAAAACGAGACCGAGCGCGCAGTGCACTACTCCGCGCCGGAGGCCTTCAACAGTTTCCTTCGCCGCATCGCCAAGATTTACGCAAAAGGAGGATGACCGATCATGACCGAACAGACCGACCGCACGCTGGTGCAGGAGTATACGGCCCGCCGGCTGCGCTGGCTGCAAACCCTGCCGGAACATGCGCAGAAAGGCGCGCTTGCCAATTTGCGGCGCGGCGTGGGCCGCGCGCCCGGCGACATGCCGGAACTGTGGGGCGCTTTTCTGGCGGACCTGCCGCAGCCTTTGGAGAGCCGCACCGGCGCGCCGAGCCGCGGCGAATGGGCCGTGTATCTGGCGCTGACCCTCTACGCGCTGCACCAGCAGGGCCACAGCCTTCCGGCGGACAATATGCACCGGCCTGGCGCCGCCTTTGGGCAGGCTGTCCGCCGTCTTGTCAAAGCCGGCGAGCAGCCGCAGGACAGCAGCATCCTGCGGCGCTTCAACGCCCTTGCGACCGCCGCCAACATGCGCGAGAGCGCACAGCATCTGCGCGGCATCGTCCAACTGCTGCGCGCAGGAGACATCCCTCTGGACTATGTGCAGCTTTCCGCCGACCTGTACGAGCTGCAATTTGCGTCCGGCGCGCAGCGCGTGCGCCTGCGCTGGGGGCAGGATTTTTACCGCACTGATTCCACCAAAGAAGAGACCGGCAATGAAAAGGAGAATGAAGTATGAATGCAAAACGCCTGTACATCGATTTCCACGTCCTGCAAACCGTCCCGCCCAGCTGCGTCAACCGCGACGACACCGGCAGCCCCAAAACCGCCGTGTACGGCGGCGCCGTCCGTGCCCGCGTCTCCTCGCAGGCATGGAAGCGCGCGATTCGCATCATGTTCCGCGACGGGTTGATCGATCCTTCGCTGATCGGAGAGCGCACCAAGAAGATCGTATCCATGGTCGCGCAGGAGATCGACGCCCGCGCACCCGGTCTCGACAGCGCCAAACTGGCTAAAAAAGCTCTGGAAAACGCCGGTTTGAAAAATGTCACCGAAGAAAAGGGCACCGATGCGCTGTTCTTTATGAGCCACGCGCAGGCCCGTGCGCTGGCTGCGCTGTGCGTTGCGAACTGCGAGGACAAAGCTGCTTACAAAGAGGCTTTGAAAAAAGAGCCTTCGGCGGATATGGCGCTGTTCGGCCGCATGGTCGCCAATGACCCCTCGCTGAACTACGACGCCGCCGCGCAGGTGGCGCACAGCATCTCCACCCACGCGGTGCAGAGCGAATTCGACTACTTCACCGCCGTGGACGACCGCGCCCCCGAAGACAATGCCGGCGCCGGCCATCTGGGCACAGTGGAATACAACTCCTCCACTCTCTACCGTTACGCCACAGTCAATGCCACTGAACTGGCCGGTCATCTGGGCGACGCCGAAACGCCCGCCATCGTCCGCGCGTTTGCCGAGGCGTTCATCCGCTCGATGCCCACCGGCAAACAGAACACTTTTGCCAACCGCACGCTGCCGGACGCCGTGTACGTCACTGTCCGCTGCGATCAGCCGATCAACCTGAGCAACGCGTTCGAGCGGGCCGTGCCCGCATCGGAGGAGGGCTATGCGGAGAAATCCAAGCAGCGTTTGGCCGACTGTGCTCGCCAGACGTACCGCAATTTCGCCGACGCGCCCGCCGAGGCGTTCGCCGTCGGCTTCGGCGCGCAGGATCTGGCCCCGGACGTGTCGCTGCGCGAGCTTCTGGACGGCCTTGCCGACGCCGTGCGCCGTCATCTTGACGGAAATGAGGTGACGTGATGGCCACCTTGCTGCTGCGCCTTGCCGCCCCGCTGCAGGCCTGGGGCGCAGATTCCAAATTCGAGACGAGAAAGACGGGCCGCGAGCCGACCAAGAGCGGCGTGATCGGCCTGCTGGCCGCCGCGCTGGGCCTGCGGCGCGACGACGAGGCGGCGCTGCAGGCATTGGCCGGGCTGCGCTTTGCCGTGCGGGTGGATCAGGAGGGCCAGCTGCTGGCCGACTATCACACCGCGGGCAATCCTTTGCCGCACGAGGTCGCCCGCGCGCGGGCTGCGGGCAAAACCGTCAATGCCCAGCCGTACGTGACCCATCGGTACTATCTTGCCGACGCTGTTTTTCTCGCGGGGCTGGAGAGCGACGACGAAGCCCTTTTGCAAAAAATTGCGGCAGCGCTTAGCCGCCCGGCCTTTCCGCTGTTCCTGGGGCGGCGCGCCTGCCCGCCCACAATGCCGCTGTGTTTGGGCATCCGACAGGCCCGTCTGCTGGACGCCTTGCAGAGCGAGCCGCCGCAGACGGCCGCATGGCGCCGGACGGAAGGCAAATCTTACCGCATCGTCACCGACGCGGCGCCCGGCGAGCCCGGCACGGCGGCGCGGCGCGATCTGCCGCTCTCCTTTAGCCCCATCCACCGCCAGTACGGCTACCGTGCGGTGCGCCAGATCGACCTTCCGGCGTCCCCGGCCTCGGGCGGGGAGCCGCCTGTGCAGACGGAGCACGACCCCTTTGCAGAATTGAGGTGAGCGTATGTACTTATCCCGAGTAGAACTGGAACCGGCGCGGCGCGCCACCATGCGGGCGCTGGCCGCGCCGCAGAAGCTGCACGGCGCGGTGGAAAGCGCCTTTCCCGGCGAGCGCCGCCGCCGGCTTTGGCGTCTGGATACGCTGAATGGCAAGCTGTATTTGCTGCTGCTCAGCGAGGATATGCCCGACCTGAGCGCCCTTGCACACCAGTTTGGACCATTGCATGCAGAAAAGCCCTTTGAGACGCGCGATTATGCGCCCCTCTTGCAGCGCATTCAAACGGGCGGCGTATGGCAGTTCCGCCTGACGGCCAACCCCACAAAAAGCGCCGCGCCCGTCGCGGCGGGCGCGCGCGGCAAAGTGCGCGCGCATGCCACCGTGGAATACCAGTGCCAGTGGCTGGCGCAGCGCGCAGAGAAGCACGGCTTTTCCCTCGACCCGAATGCGTTCACCGTCACTTCGTCCCGCTGGCTGCGCTTTTACAAGGGCGCGGAGCGCGAGCGCCCCGTCTCCCTTTTGGCGGTGACCTATGAAGGGCTTCTCACCGTGACCGACGCCGCGCTGTTCCGCCGGACGCTCACCGAAGGCATCGGGCGCGGCAAAGCGTACGGCCTTGGCCTGCTGACCGTGATGCACAGGGGGTGAGCGCTATGGCGCAGATGCCGGGCATCCTCCGTCCGCAGCTGCAGGCGCTGCCGCAGGTGAAGGATCGCATGACATTTCTATACCTCGAACACTGCACGCTCGGCCGGCAGGACGGCGCGATCACCGTCACCGATGAGAAAGGCGTCGTGCATGTGCCCGCCGCAGCAATTTCTGTTCTGCTGCTGGGGCCGGGCACGCGCGTGACGCATCGCGCCATGGAGCTGATGGGCGATACCGGCGTGGGCGCCGTATGGGTGGGCGAGCACGGCGTGCGGTACTACGCCCATGGCCGCCCTCTGACAACGCGCGCCGGCCTTTTGCAGCGTCAGGCGGAGCTTGTCAGCAACACGCGCAAGCATCTGGCCGTCGTGCGCAAAATGTACCAGCTGCGCTTTCCCGACGAAGATGTTTCCCATCTCACCATGCAGCAGCTGCGCGGGCGTGAGGGCAGCCGGGTGCGCAGCGCCTATCGCAGCGCAGCCCGCACATATCATGTAGCGTGGAACGGCCGCATGTACGACCCGGACGACTTCGCCGCCGGAGACCCCGTCAATCAGGCGCTGTCCGCCGGGCATGCCTGCCTGTACGGGCTGGCGCACGCGGTGATCGTCGCACTTGGCTGCGCGCCTGGGCTGGGGTTTGTCCACGTGGGGCATGAGCGCTCATTCGTGTACGACATCGCCGATCTGTACAAGGCGGAGGTCACGATCCCCATTGCCTTTGCAATCGCCGCCCAGGCCCCGGATGATCTGCCTGCCGCCACCCGCCGCCGTGTGCGCGACGCCATGGTGGAGCATCACATCCTGGAGCGGATGGTACACGATATCCGCTGGCTGCTTCTGCCCGAGGACGCCCCGGAGACGGAACCGGAAGAAGCCGTTTATCTGTGGGATGCCAGCGTTGGACTCGTCGCCAATGGTATCAGTTATTTTGAGGCGGAAGAAGGTGATGTGCCATCGTCGTCATCACCATGACCGACTGCCCGCCGCGCCTGCGCGGCGATCTCTCCAAATGGCTGTGTGAGATCAACACCGGCGTTTATGTAGGGCAGGTCAGCAGCCGCGTGCGCGAAGCTCTGTGGACGCGCGTGTGCGAAAACCTTGCCAACGGACGCGCCACCATGGTGTACAGTGCCGCCGGTGAGCAGCGCATGATGTTCCGGGTGCACAACACCCCGTGGACCCCTGTGGATTACGACGGCATCACGCTGATGCGCCGGCCGCTGCCTGCGGCGGCTGCCGACAGTGAAACGCTCAAGCCCGGGTTCAGCAACGCCGCCAAGCGCCAGATGGCGCAGCGGCGGCAGGCAGCCAACGCGCGCGCTGCGGCAAGTTATACGGTGATCGATCTGGAAACGACGGGCCTTTCGCCCGAAAGCGACGTCATTGTGGAATTCGGCGCGCTGAAAGTGACGCCGGGCCGGCCTCCGCAGAGCTTTGCCCGTCTGGTGCGTATCGAAAAGCCTCTTCCACAGGCCGCCGCACAGCTCACCGGCATCAGCGACACACTTTTGTCCGCTCAGGGCGTCAGCCTGCGTCAGGCGCTCACGGAATTTCTGGCCTTCGTCGGCCGGGAAAGGCTCGTTGGGTATAATATCGCATTCGACCTGTCTTTTCTGCGCGCGGCCTGCCAGCAGCTTCAGCTACCCGTTCTGTCCAACCGGTGCGTCGACCTGCTGAGTCTCGCGCGGCGCAAGGTGTATGATACGCCAGACTTCAAACTGACCACTCTGGCCGAACACTTTTCTCTGCCAGTGCATACCGCACACCGCGCCCTCGCCGACTGTCAGCTGGTAGACCAGCTGTATCGCAAACTGAATGGATCGGACGATGTCTGATGGAAAAAGCGGCTGTTTTACGGGATCTTTTTAGTCTACTCCCCGCACATGCGGGGGTGATCCCCATATCAAAAGTACGCTCGGAATCCTTCGGCTCTACTCCCCGCACATGCGGGGGTGATCCTTGGATGAAATCTTGTCTATTTTGACTGATAAACTACTCCCCGCACATGCGGGGGTGATCCTCGTTTGTAGTCAAGATAAATATGGAAAATCAGCTACTCCCCGCACATGCGGGGGTGATCCCTTCGCGGCGCGCTCGTTTCCGCCGAGGTTTGCCTACTCCCCGCACATGCGGGGGTGATCCCTGCCTGCGGCTTGAGTCCCAATCCGGCGGCCGCTACTCCCCGCACATGCGGGGGTGATCCTGGCTTACGACCGTGGATGGCGCGGGCCGGAGGCTACTCCCCGCACATGCGGGGGTGATCCCTCGGGGTACTGCACTACGTCGTTGACCTTGACCTACTCCCCGCACATGCGGGGGTGATCCGTCCGCCGCGGACCTGCAAGACGAAAGCACCGCCTACTCCCCGCACATGCGGGGGTGATCCCTCGCTTGGTTGGCCGGTTTGTGGGCGTTTTTGCTACTCCCCGCACATGCGGGGGTGATCCTACACCCCCTACACAGACCCGCATCGGGGTACTCTACTCCCCGCACATGCGGGGGTGATCCCAACGGATGATTCATGATTGCCAATCATACAAACTACTCCCCGCACATGCGGGGGTGATCCCGTAGCTTGGCGGTTTGCGCCTGGCATCGCTGGCTACTCCCCGCACATGCGGGGGTGATCCTTTTCCGAATCTGGGCGCTGGGCGAATCGTGCACTACTCCCCGCACATGCGGGGGTGATCCTAACCACATACCTAGAGCAGCGCGCCAACGCGGCTACTCCCCGCACATGCGGGGGTGATCCTTTCAGATGCCGATATTGGATTTAAGATGATTCCTACTCCCCGCACATGCGGGGGTGATCCTACAAAATCTCCGATTCGCGGGACGGATACTCCCTACTCCCCGCACATGCGGGGGTGATCCTATCCATTCGAGAATCTGCAACTGCGCCTCGATCTACTCCCCGCACATGCGGGGGTGATCCCGGCATCACGCCCATATCACTGTACGAGCTGCGCTACTCCCCGCACATGCGGGGGTGATCCCCAACGGTCCAGCCGCATGACGATGATGAGGTCCTACTCCCCGCACATGCGGGGGCGATCCCCTGCACAGCTTCTTCCAAGGCAAGGGCATTGACTACTCCCCGCACATGCGGGGGTGATCCTGACCTGCGACAGTATGTGAAGCGGCTTGAAAACTACTCCCCGCACATGCGGGGGTGATCCTCAATGGCATCGGAGCTATGGCGGGGGCTCTGTCTACTCCCCGCACATGCGGGGGTGATCCGGCCGCGAGCTCGGCCGAGAGCCACAGCGTGGTCTACTCCCCGCACATGCGGGGGTGATCCGGATCGTATCCTTTTCGGCAACGCCACCGGACTCTACTCCCCGCGCATGCGGGGGTGATCCGCGCAGACCCGTCCGCCAGCTGGGCACCGGTGCCTACTCCCCGCGCATGCGGGGGTGATCCTTGTCGGCGAGGCCGGGCCGGAGCTGCTGACGGCTACTCCCCGCGCATGCGGGGGTGATCCCCTTAGACCAGTGATCTTGCATAGCGTCAGTTTCTACTCCCCGCATACGCGGGGGTGATCCTTAAGAAAAGGGGAAAAACGGAATGCTGTCAAACTACTCCCCGCATACGCGGGGGTGATTCCAGTGCAGTTTTCTCCCATTTCTGTAAACCGAACTACTC
The DNA here is from genome assembly GCA_019113785.1 of Candidatus Ruthenibacterium merdigallinarum. Classification (GTDB taxonomy): domain Bacteria; phylum Bacillota; class Clostridia; order Oscillospirales; family Ruminococcaceae; genus Ruthenibacterium; species Ruthenibacterium merdigallinarum. The sequence continues at coordinate 11,520 of DXGT01000048.1, forward strand.
CCCGCATACGCGGGGGTGATCCTCGCCTCCTCGTACCGGACGCGCCGCAAGCTAACTACTCCCCGCACATGCGGAGATGATCCTTTTTGGGGATACACGGGCGAGCAGCAGACGACCTACTCCCCGCACACGCGGAGGTGATCCTGAGGGCGAAGTCAGTCTGTTCATCCGGGCCCCCTACTCCCCGCACACGCGGGGTGATCCTAGGCATTGGCGTCCAAGCTGCGCTTCTTCCGGCTACTCCCCGCACACGCGGGGGTGATCCCCATCGGCGACGACCTGCCTATGCAGAGGCAAGCGCCGTCTGATGAGCGCCGTAAATTCCCGAGGGAGGGTGGCAGCAGCGAGCGGCGTGGCATGGTGGATATTGCGAAGTGGTGAGGACGCGCGCCCTCGCCCCTCTTGTCCTGCCGCCTTTAATAGGAAGCAGCAGTATTTCATCTGAACACTTGGTACGTGCTCTGCTCGAAGCGGATCTATCTGATCCCTTTGTTGCAGATCTTGATAGGCACGATATTCCTGAAAAGTCTTCATGGAGGTGGGTGTATGGAAGACAGGATAACGCTGGCGGAGGCGTTTAGCGCTCTGGCCGGATATGGACCTGCATTCTGGTGCGGTGTGGCCGCCGGGATTGCAACGTTTATCGTAGAGATAATCCTTTGCACGAAAGGGATACTATTCGCCGGGGCAGACAGAAAACTTGCTCTGGCAAAGAAAAGAGGCCACATGGTGACCGCTACGAGAACGAGCTTGCGGTTTCGAGACAGGGAACCGGAGGGCACGACGACAAACCGGGTATATATCGCCAATTACGAATACACAGTAAACGGATCCCGCCGCACCAAGCAGGTCACGTCCACCAGTGTGAAGCCGCCGCTCACGATCACGCTGTACTATCTCAACTCCCCGACCAAGGTCTTCTCTGAGTATGACTTGGGAAAGAACCCTTTGCAGATCTTGCTGTATATCGTACCGGTTCTGGTTGCGTACCTTGTAGCGACGGCGCTTGGTTTCGAGCCATAAAGTGAGGACGGGTAGTGATATGAAAATGAAATCATCTGCGCTCACAGATCAGATCGATGCACAGATCGGCGAATGGCTCTCCTGTTGCGATACCAAGGAGGACGCGCATTTGGTCGCCTATGCCATCCAAGTTCAGGCCGACTGTGCATACTCGGGCTTGCCCTGCGTGACGGGCCGTGAGGATGCGCTTGCGGCCCTGTCCGAGCGCCACGGCTGTTGATTCGATGGCTGTCATGTTCTTCCTTTCTCGTCTAAACGGGCCGAACCCCGCGTGTGGTACACCGGAGCCTTCTTTATCGGCCCGTATCGGCCATTACAGCGACCCGTCTACCCGCGGGGTTTCCCTAGTACAAATGGAAGAATCATAGGTATCTTTCCATTCCTCGTATTGCTCGTGAGTAATCGTGCCTGATTCAAGCATCTGATACATTTTCCCCCATGCTTTGAAAGCCGCTGAAAGAATACCGGAACCTGTCGCCTCAATCGAAGGATTTCCGTCTTTGCTCGGATGGATGTCGAAGCGATCCTCAAAATGAAACATAGCGTGAATAAGCTGAAGTTCCGTGCCTATCCCATAAACCTCAAAGACCTCTGGCCTCACCCCGAGCGCCTGTGCAAGAGGGGCAAGATACCTTTCTTTGGGATAACGAACCCCCAACTCGTAACTTCTAAGCGCAGATTCGCCGATACCGGCGGCTTGAGCCAATTCTCGCTGCGTCATTCCTCTCCGCTCGCGCAAGCGCCGAATCAATTCACCCATCCGGTGTTTATCGAGATCCCTCATCTCGGCTTCCTTTCCTGTAAACAAGTAACTACTCCCCGCACACGCGGGGGGGATCCGTTGATGTTCTTCGCGCCAGAGGCCTTTTTGTACTACTCCCCGCACATGCGGGGGTGATCCGGTTGAACGTGGAAGCGCCGTCGCCGCTGCCGTCTACTCCCCGCGCATGCGGGGGTGATCCCCCGCTTTTTAGGCCGGTTTGCGGGTGCTTTTTCTACTCCCCGCATACGCGGGGGTGATCCCTACGCTTACAGGGACAGACAGCGGCCGCTACGCTACTCCCTGCATGCGCGGGGACTCCCTTCATCCCGATCGCACGGGCAACTGCGGAAGTCTGCTCTCCACCCCCGCAGGCAAAATACTGCCCGGCGGCATTGCTTTTCTGCATTGCCGCCGGGCCTTTCTTTTTAATTTTTGCTTTGCCGCGCCTTGTCCCGCGCGTCCTGCCTCTTTTCACGCCGCTCTTTGCGGCACGGCGGGTTTGTACTTTTGATACACATACAGCGACAAAAGCACCGTCAGGCAATCGGCTGTCACCTGTGCCCAGACGATGCCGGACATGCCGAACACGGCGTTGAGCACAAACAGCATGGGGATGTTGAACACGAGCCAGCGCGTCACGCCCAGAAACAGCGAGATGCGCCCCTTGCCGAACGCCTGGAACAGGTAGACCGTGAAGAAGCTGAGGAACATCAGCGGCGTGGCCAGCACACGCACGCGCAAAAACTGCGAGGCGAGCGCCACGGTCTGCGCGTCCCGGATGAACAGCCCTGCAAGCGGCGCGGCCAGCAACTCGTACAAAACGATGCTGACGGCGGCCACCGCCAGCCCCACCCGCCGCGCAAGGCGGATGGTACCGTTCATGCGCTGCGCGTTGCCAGCCGTGAGGTTGTATGCCACCAGCGGCATCATACCCTGGCAGATGCCCACACCCACGTTCAGCGGAAACCGCTCGATCTTCAGCACGATGCCGATGGCCGCCAACGCCACATCGTGGTAGGACACCATCAGTTTGTCGATGATGACGTAGTCGAGGTCGAACAGCAGCGTGGCGACGGCCGACGGCACGCCCACGCCGAACACGGCGGCGACGCTCCCGCCCTCCGGCAGGCCGGCGCGCGGCGAAAACGTGATGACGGAGCCGCGCCCAAGCCGCGCGAGCACCACGAGGAAGAACACCAGTGCAGCGCAGTTGGAAAGGCAGGTGGCCAGCCCTGCGCCCAGCACTTCGTCGCCCTTTGGCAGCAGCACGAACATGAACAGCGGGTCAAGCGCGATGTTCAAAAGCCCGCCCAGGATGATGCCTGCGCTTGCCTCGCGCGAAAGACCGACGCTGCGGATGAGGTTTGCCAGCACATTCGACAGCACCGTGGGCACGCCGCCCAGCACGATGACGCACATGGCATACTGCCGCGCGTATTCGAATGTGTTTTCGCCCGCGCCCAGCAGCCCCAGCAACGGACGCATGAACACGGCCGCACCCACTGAGAACAGCGCCGCGACCGCAAGGCCCAGATACAGCGAAAACGCGCTGACGCGCCGCGCCTCGTCCTCGCGCTTTTGCCCCAATAGGCGCGAGATCAGCGACCCGCCGCCTACGCCCGCCAGCCCGGCCAGGCACAGCGTGATGTTGAACACCGGCAGGATCAGCGACGTGCCCGCCACCATATAGGGGTTGTTCGTCTGGCCGACGAAAAACGTGTCCGCCATGTTATAAATCAGGACGATCAGCTGGCTGGCCGCCGCCGGGACGACCATTGTGCGCAGCGCGGCCGGGATGGGCATATCCCGGAACACGTCCTCTTTGGAAAAAGCCGCTTTGGCACGCATGGCCGCTCCCTCCTTTTCTCGCGCGCAAGTCTCTTTTTTCATCATACTCCCAAACTTCCCGCGATACAAGTGCGGATGCGCGGGGACGGCGCGATTTGACAAACCTTCCCCTTGCGGCGTATGATAAAGGGCAGATGCGCGCCGCGCAGCGCGCGGAACTGGGAGGCTGCACACATGGAGCAGAAAACGCTTTTGCAATATTTTGAGTGGTACCTGCCCGCAGACGCGGGTCATTGGAAGCGCGCCGCGGCGGACGCGGAACACCTGCGGAAGGCCGGCTTTACGGGCGTGTGGCTGCCGCCCGCCTACAAGGGCGCGCAGGGGCGCGACGACGTGGGCTACGGCGTGTACGACACCTACGACCTGGGCGAATTTGACCAGAAGGGCACCGTGCCCACGAAATACGGCACGAAGGACGAGTACCTTGCCGCCATCCGCGCCATGCAGGAAGCGGGCCTTGCCGTGCTGGCGGACATTGTTCTGAACCACCGCATGGGGGCTGACGCCTGCGAGACGGTGGAGGCCGAGAGCTGCGACCCCGGCGACCGCAACAAGGACAGCGGCGCGGAGGCCGCCATCTCCGCCTGGACAAAGTTCACCTTCCCCGGGCGCGGCGGCAAATACTCCGCCTTCCAGTGGAACCACAGCCATTTCGACGGCGTGGACTGGGACGACAAAACCAAGCGCAAGGGTGTGTTCCACCTGGACGGCAAGGACTGGGAAGGCGAAGTGGACGACGAACACGGCAACTACGATTACCTGATGGGCGCCGATCTCGACATGGAGAACCCGGAAGTGCTCGCCGAGCTGGACCGCTGGGGCGAGTGGTATTTGCAGACGACCGGCGTGGACGGCTTCCGTCTGGATGCGGTGAAGCATATCCGTTTTACGTTTTTCACGCACTGGCTGGAGAATCTGCGCGATAAGAGCGGCCGGGAGCTGTGGGCCGTGGGCGAATACTGGAGCCCCGAATTGGCCGACCTGACGCATTACCTTGACAGCTGCGGCAAAACGATGTGTCTGTTCGACGTGCCGCTGCACTTCAATTTCGCGCGCGCGTCCTCCAGCGGCGGCAATTTTGATATGCGCCGCATTTTTGAGGGCACGCTGGTGGATGCACGGCCCGAGCGCGCCGTCACCTTTGTGGACAACCACGACACCCAGCCCGGACAGGCGCTGCAATCCTGGGTGCAGGGCTGGTTCAAGCCGCTGGCCTACGCGCTGATCCTGCTGCGAAAGGACGGCGTGCCCTGCGTGTTCTACGGCGACTATTACGGCGTGCCACACGACGCCATCGGCCCCGTGGGCCCGCAGCTCGAGACGATGCTGCGCCTGCGCCAGGACGTCGCGCTGGGCGAACAGACGGACTATTTCGACGACGCTAACATCATCGGCTGGACGCGCGCGGGCCGCGAGGACGCGCCCGGCTCCGGCTGCGCGGTGCTTTTGTCCGACGGGCCCGGCGGCGCAAAGGAGATGTGCATGGGCGCGCAGTTTGCGGGCCGTACATTCGTGGATTTGCTGGGCAACTGCCCGGGCGAGGTGACGCTGGACGAGACCGGCAGCGCGCAGTTCTCCGTGAACGGCGGCTCCGTCAGCGTGTGGGGCCCGAAAGGGTGAATCGAGCGTCGCTGCAAAGGAAAGTCCGGCCGAAAGGCGGCTGCGCATAGAGCGGCGCCGACCTCGCAAAACAAGGGCCGCGCCATAATGGCTCCTGTAAAATGTTTCGCGCAAAAACCCTCCCGCACGCTTTCGTGCGGGAGGGTTTTCCCCTTTCCGTTTCGCGCTTAGTTGGCGCTTGCGGCCCAAAGCTGCGGGCAGCGCGATGCAGGCGCGCAAAAGTATTCGGCATCCCTCCTTTGGCTCTGGCGCGCAAGAGGCGGCGGCAGGTCTCGGCTTTTGTACGGCGGGGCCGCGTCCTGCTTTGCGCGTCGGCGGTTATTCCTGTTCTTCCAGCAGGAGCCGCAACGCCTGCTGCAAACGTTCCAGCTGCGCGGTGTGCATTTCCATGGGCGGCGCGCCGCACATCCTACGCCGGCAGGCGACGAGCCGCCGCGGGATCACGCGGTAGCGCCAGCGCCTTTCTGCCAGCCCGCCGCTGCGCACGGTCAGGCCCACGGGCAGCATCCGGCTGCGCATTCCCAGCGCCAGCAGCTCGGCGGGTATGCCCAGATATGCCGCCGCAACGCCGAGCGGGACGTTTTTCATCGCGCAGATCTCCTCGTCTGTGTATCGTGTATATCGATCCATACGCGCCTCCATTCTGCGCGCGGTGCGCTCAAATGCACTCGTACTGCGTCATTTTCTCGCGCAGGCAGCCCGCGGCCGCCGCCGCTTCGTCGGCGCTCCAGCCGAAACGGCGCTGCGTCTCCTGCTGCGAATAGCCCGCCAGCAGGCCGTAGGCCAGCTGGCGCGTTTTGCGCTCCAGATGGTCGAGGTAGTCGAAAAAGCACACGGTGTTCTGGTGGTCGCCGCAGTGCTGCACCAGCAGCGAGCCCAGCGGGACAGGCGTCTGCTCGTTCACCGGCTGGTCCATCGAGCGCTCGCGCCAGCGGCGCGCGCTGCGGGCCTTGCGCTCGCTTTCAAGACAGGTGCGAATGCGCTCGTAAGCGCTGACCCAGCCGCGCCCGTCCGGCAGAAAGAAGCCCGCCGGTTCCTCGCAGTACAGCTCCCACAGGGACAGCCGGCCCATTTGCAGCAAATCGCCGTCTGTGTCGCGCAGGTGCATGTCCTGCAGAATGCTGCGCACGAAGCGCTCGAAATAGATTTCTTCGCGGCTGGAAAGTGTGCGTCGCTTCATGCTCTCTTCCCGCCTTCCGTCTGCTTTTTGCCGCGCTTTAAGCTGCCCAGCGACGGCGGCGGGCCCATCTCCTGACACGGGCCCACCCACACGCGACGCTGCTCGTCCCACTCCAGCACATACAGCACCGGGAAGGAAAAGCCATGCGCGCGCAGCTCCTGCGCGAGGGGGCGCAGCGACATGCGGGCCGCCTTCTGCGAAAAGCGGACGTTGGGTGTCTGCTCGCTCCACAGCGCCAGCCAGGCGCCGTCCGGCGTGATCTGCATACGGAACGCGCGCTGATCGCCGATCCTCTCGCGCAGCGGGTCGTTCATGTTCACCATCCCCTTTTCGCTGACGGAGATGTGCGGCGCTTGCCTGCCGGGCAGGTTGGACGGCACATCCCGGAACAGGGAAAAATCCAGTTCACTGAAAAGCATTTCCGGCCTCCTTTTCGCTGGGCCCTCGGGCCTGTCTTTTTGCTTTTTGCGCGGCGCACAGCGCTGCGCGCCGCCTTTTCTGCAAAGCCTGCGCCGCGCAGATCCGCCGCAAACCCTGTACCCTGATACTAGCAGAAAAACGGCGAAAAAACTACTGGCCCAACCGACAAGCTTTCCCCGGAAAGTCTGGTGATTCCGCAGCTGTTTTTCACCGTCCCGCATTGCGTATACTGAAAGGTTGGGGGCCGTTTTTTTCGCCTGCCGCACACGCAAAAAGCCGCCCGCTCCGGGCTGTCCCGGAACGAGCGGCTTTCTTCGTTTTCGGCAATTTTCACGTCTTTGTGCTCACGTCTCGCGCAGGCGCTCTTCCTGCGCAAGGTCGGGCGTGACGTAGGCTGTTTCGTAATGGTCGTACAGCACCATACCGGGCTTTGCGCCGTTGGCTTTCCAGACGTTTTTCACAAAGGTGTAATCCACCGCCACCTTCGCGCCCTCCAAGCCGGGAGCGCAGGCGCTGGAATGCACCGCCGCCAGCACGGCGGCCTCGGTCTTTGTGCGGTCGGGCACGTCTTTGCCCTCGCACAGCACCACGGCGTGGCTGCCCGGGGCTTTCTGCACATGGAACCACACGTCGCGCCCGCGCGCGGTTTTGAGCGTCAGTTTGTCGTTCTGGGCGTTGTTGCGCCCGACCAGGATGGCAAACCCGTCCGACGAGCGATAGCGCAGAAAATCGGCGGGCTTCTGCTTTTTGTCGCGCGGCTTATAGTATTTCAGATAGCCCTGGCCCTTCAGCTCGGCGCGGATCTCGCCCAGCGCCGCCTCGTTCTCCGCGCGCTCCACCTCGTAGCGCACGCTGGCGAGGTATTCCGCCTCGGCGTCGCTCTCGGCGATGAGCTGCGTGAGCATGCGCGCGGCCGTCTGCTTTTTCTTGTACTCTTTAAAATATTTCTGCGCGTTCGCACTGGGCGAAAGGCGCACATCCAGCGGGATGGTCACCGGCTCGCCCGTGTAATAGTTCGTGACGGTGACCTGCTTTGCCCCGCGCTCGATGGCCCACAAATTCGCGCTGAGCAGCTCGCCGAACACGCGCAGGCCGTCGGCGTTCTCGCTCTCGGCCTGTTCGGCGCGCCGGGCCGCGGCCT
>DXGT01000006.1 GCA_019113785.1 Candidatus Ruthenibacterium merdigallinarum
CGACTTCATCAAGATCATCGCCAAGATCGAGAACCAGGAGGGCGTGGACAACATCGACGAGATTCTGTCTGTGTCCGACGGCGTGATGGTCGCCCGCGGCGACATGGGCGTTGAGATCGACTTCACCGAGATCCCCATCATCCAGAAGGACATCATCTCCCGCTGCTACAGCGTGGGCAAACCCGTCATCACCGCCACGCAGATGCTGGACAGCATGATGGTGAACCCGCGCCCCACCCGCGCCGAGATCACCGACGTCGCCAACGCCATTTACGACGGCACCTCCGCCATCATGCTCTCCGGCGAGACGGCGGCCGGCGCGTGGCCCGTGGAGGCGGTGCACACGATGGGCGCCATCGCCGAGCGCACTGAGAGCGACATCAACTACAGAAAACGCCTGGTGAACCGCCCGGCGGAGAACCACCTCAGCGTGGCGGCCGCCATTGCGCACGCGGCCTGCACCACGGCCATCGACATCAAGGCCAACGCGATCCTCACCGTCACCAAGAGCGGTGAGACGGCCCGCCTGCTGGCCAAGTACCGCTCTGACACGCCCGTGTACGCGTGTGTGATGACGCCGCAGGTGTACCGCCAGCTGGCCATCTGCTGGGGCGTCACTCCCCTGTTCATGGACTATGCGCACAACACCGACGAGATGATCGACAAGGCTGTGGCCACCACGAAGGCCGCCGGCTTCATCCATGACGGCGATCTGGTGGTCATCACGGCCGGCGTGCCCGTGGGCATCTCCGGCACCACGAACATGATCAAGGCCCATCTGGTGGGCGACGCCCTGCTGACCGGCATCGGCGTGGGCAACCAGAACGTCAGCGGCAAGGTGCACCTGTGCCGCACCACCGAGGAGGCCAACAAGTGCAAGGCCGGCGAGGTGCTGGTGGTGACGTCCACCAACAACGACATGATGGCCGCGCTGCACCGCTGCAGCGCCATCATCGCCGAGGAGCCGGGCCTGAACAGCCACGCGGCCATTGTGGGCCTGACGCTGAACAAGCCCGTGATCGTGGGCGCGGCCGGCGCGCTGCGCAAGCTGCATGACGGGCAGGACATCTCGGTGGACAGCGAGCGCGGCGTCATCAACGCCATGTTGAAATAAGCGGGGCCCGGTTTATGCAGCGCATTGCCAGTTTCTGTGTGGATCACACAAAGCTCGAGCGTGGGATGTACCTCTCGCGACGCGACGGCGACGTCGTCACCTATGACATCCGCATGAAAAAGCCGAACGGCGGCGATTATCTTGCCGTGCCCGCCGCGCACACCATCGAGCACCTGTTCGCCACCTACGCGCGCAACAGCGCCGTAAAGGAGCAGGTCGTCTATGTGGGGCCGATGGGCTGCCGCACAGGGTTCTATCTGCTGGTGCGCGACAGCCTGCCGCATGAAAAGGCCATCGAGCTGGTGCGCGAGAGCTTTGCGTTTATCGCCGGCTACGAGGGCGACATCCCCGGCGCGAGCGAGCGCGAGTGCGGCAACTGGCGCGAGCAGGATCTGGACGGCGCGCGGCGCGAAGCCGCCGCAATGCTGCCGGTGCTGGCGCACTGGACGCCCGCCGACCTCGCCTACCGCACATAATATTAAGCAAGGTAAAAGGAAGCCCCGGCTGTGCCGGGGCTTCCTTTTGTATGGAAGTTATAATTGCTGGTCATTATGCCTCGCCTTCCTCGCTTTTATACGCGCCACGGTGCCCTGGAACTCCTCATAGGTGTACAGGCTGTTGAGGACCTCCAGCAGGCCCTTTTTCGAGATGCGCGGCGGCAGCCCGATCGAGGCGAGCCACATACGGCGCACCTCGGCGCTGTTCTGCGTGCCGGACAGTCCCTGCTCGTACAGATCGGCGTAGGTGATAGGCCTTTTTTCGCTGCGCACAGGCGCTTCGCACACGCCGGCGGCGCGAATGGCGCGCACGATCACATCGGCGGGCACCCCCTCCACGCCCAGCAGCCCCTCGCCCGAGGGGCGCGCCTTGCGCGGCTCTTTGCCGGCGAGGGCCGGGATATACGCGTTTTTCACATCCAGCCCCTGCGCGAGCTTGTTGATGTACGCGCGGATGCGAAAACCCGCCGCGTCGGAATCCGTCAGGATCAAAAGCCCGCGCTCGCGCCCGAGGCGGCGCAGCAGCTGCTTTGTCTCCTCGCTGGTGAACACGGAAAAGCCGCCCACGGGAAGGATGAGCCCGTCCACAATGTCCGCCAGCTTGACGGCGTCGTACTTGCCCTCCACCACGACGACTTCCCGGATGCGCAGCCGGCTCATGCGCCGGCTCCAATCTGCATCATCTCGCACAGCGCCGTTTGCAGCAAAACGGCCTTGTCGGCCGGCGAGCGCTTGAGCTGCGCGTCGAGGCGCAGCAGGATGTCCAGCATCTGCTCCAGCTGGGCGCGCGTATAGCGCGCGGCCTCGCGGCTTGCCTTGCGCAAACGCCAGTCGCTGCCTCGATAGCCAAAGTCCTTATGGACGGCCGCGCTGTCGCGGTGCGCGGCCGCGCCGCACTTGGCGCGGTACATGTCCACGAACGTACCCGCCAGCGCCGCCGTGATGGCGATGGGGTCGTTTTGCAGATCGAGCAGCTGGCCCAGCTTTTGCAGCGCGGCCGCGCGCTCGCGCCGCTGCACGAGCCCCGCCAGATCGAACACGCTGGCCTCGATGTTCCACGTGCTCATCTGCCCCACCAGCTGCGGCGTAATGACGCCGTAGCCGCACGCCGCCGCCAATTTGCTCACTTCGCTGTCCAGCAAAAACAGGTCGGTGCCGCAGCGCTCCTGCAACAGGGCGGCCGCCTCCGGCTCCAGCTGCGCGCCGAGGGCGGCGGCGCGCTCGCTTAAAAAGCGGCGCGCGTCCGCGGCGGTCGGCGGCGTGCACTCGGCGGCAAACCCGCACCGGCGCGCGGTGTCGATCATCTGCTTTGCCTTTTTGGTTTTGGCGGCCTTGTCGTCCTTGAACACGGTCGTCATCACCAGCACGGCGTTCTGCGCGCTCTCCATCAAATCGCACAGCGCGGCCACATCGGCGTCGTTCATGGCCGACGGCTCCACCTGCGGCAATTCCACAACGCGGCGTGTGCCGAACATGGAGATGGTGCCCACGGCCATCACGACCGAGCCGATGTCGGGCGCGGGGCCGTCCACGCGCGTCACATCGGCGTCCGCGCCCAGCGCCTGCACCGTCTGCGCCGCCCAGCGCCGCACCTGATACTCCTCGGTGGAATAGAAATAGAACACGCCCGTCTCTTCGGCGCGCGCAAGCGCGGCGCGCCACTGTTTTTCATTGAAAGCCATACTGCTCCTCTCTGTATCGCACGCCGGCGCCGCTTCGCACAAGCACCTGCGTCACCTGCCGGCCCGCCACTCGCTGCGCCTCGGCCTGCTGTGTCCAGCTGCGCGCGGCGCGCGTCAAAAGCATTGTCCCGCAGCGTAAATTTGCACACCGGCCGCTGCCCGCGAAGTACACGGCGAACTCCGGCGCCTGCGCGAGGTCCACGTTGCCCGACGAGACGCCCGCATACACGCCGCCGATATCCAGCACGGCGTAAATCCCCTCGCCCTGCCGGGCGACAGCCACGTCCATGTCCGGCAGCGCGTTTGGCAGCACGTCGCGGTACGCGCAGTCCTGCGCGGCGGTGTACAAGCTCTTTGCCGGGATGAGGCTGTCGAGCGAAAAGTCCTCCGGCTCATGGCGCAGATCGATCACAAGGTCGGCTCTGCTGCGGTTGTACTGCGCCAGCGTCTCGCGCACATCCTGCGCCGCAGTCTGCCCGCCGCGGAAAAATACGACCGTCCGCCCCGCCTGCATCGCAACGACGGGCGCGTTCTCCGCATTGCCGGCGCGCACGAGGCGCACCACATTCCGGGCGGATATGCCATACGCCGCCGCACACAGCACAAACAGTGCGCACAGGGCCGCGCCCGCGCGCTTTGCCGGCAGGCGCAGGCGCACCGCCAGCGCCGTCAGCGCATACAGGCACAACACCACGCCCAGCGCATACGCGCCGCGCACATAGAACACACTGCCGGGCAGCGCGGTCACCAGCCGCGCCACCGCGAGGATCCACCGCAGGCACAGCCCGCAGAAAATGGCCGCCGGCTGTGCGACTACCGTGTCCAGCAGCGGCACGAACGAAGCGAGCTGCGCGAGGAACCCCGCGCCGAGCACCACGCCCGACAGCGGCACCGTCAGCAGGTTGGCCGCCAGCGAATAGGCCGAAATGCCGCCGCCGACAGCGATCAGCACCGGCAGCGTGCCGAGGCTGGCAAACACGGACACGCAGACCGGAGACGCCGCTTTCAGCGCGGCCTGCCGCCAACCGGGCTCGTCCTCCCAGCGCTCGCGCAGCAAAGCGCACACCCGGCCCGCGCACAAAACGCCGAGCGTGGCCGCAAACGAGAGCAGCAGACCGATGTCCAGCACGCAGAACGGATTGTGCACGCACAACAGCAAAATGGCGAGGCCCATGGAGGTCAGCGCGTCGGCCTGCTCGCCCAAAATGCGCGCGCCGAGCACCAGCAGCACCATCACGCCGGCGCGCACCACGGACGGCGACAGGCCCACAAGCCCCATGAACGCCGCCGTCAAAACGCAGGCGGCCAGCGCGGAGGCGCGCCGCCCCAGCCTGCGCGACAAAAGCCAGTACCCGATGCCGCTTGCCGCGGACAGGTGCAGGCCGGACACCACCAGCAGATGGGAGATGCCGGCGTCGCGGAAGGCGCTGTCCACCTCGTCGGAGATATGGTCCTGATCGCCGACCGTCATGGCCGCGGCCGCGCCGCCAAGGTCGCCGGGCAACAGGCGGCGGATCTGCCGGCTGAGCGCCGTGCGCCACTCATAAAACAGCTGCGCCGGGCCCTCGCGCGGCGCAAGAAAAACGAGCGTGCCGCCCTGTACTTCCGCCTGCAAATAGACGCCGTCGGCGTAGTTGGAATAGAGATACCGGTCGGCGTCGAGCGGCGCAAAGTGCAGCTGCGCGCGAAAACGCTCGCCCGGCGAGACGCGCGCCAAAGGGCCGACGCTCACGCGCACAGGCCGGCGCAGCGCCTCGCCGTCGACGCTCTCTACAAGCACCTGCGCGAACACCAGATCGTCGCCAAAGCCTGGCCGCACCTGCTCGACCGCAGCCGTCACCGCAGCGCTTGTGTTCTCCAGCGCCCGCGCGGGCAGCACGCGCCCGTGCCAATACGCAAGGCGCAGGCACAGCGCCGCACCGGCGCATGCGCACACAAGCACGATGTGCGCGCGGCTCGGCCTTTTCCAGCGGAAATAGGCCGCCGCAGCCGCCACAAGCAGCAGTGCCGCCAGCGGGCCAAACGCCGCCGACGGCACAACCGACGCCAATAGATTGACCGCGAACACGCATAGGCCCGCGGCCGCAAGCGCCCGCCGCACCGCTCTCAGTGAAAGAAGAGCGGCAGCGGCTCCAGAAAGATGATATCGCTGCGCTGGGCGGCGTCGCCCTCCGCCAGCACCGCCGCACAGGCGGCCACTTCGCAGTCGGCGTGCGACACCAGCGTCTCCAGCGCGTGCAGGCTGCCGCCCGTGCTGATGACGTCGTCCACGATCAGCACGCGCTTGCCGTTCATCTTCTCAAGATCTTTTCTGTCCAACACGAGGCGCTGCACCGCCTCTGTGGTGATGGACTTGTCCTCCACCGTCAACGGGTCGCTCATGTACAGCTTTTTGCCCTTGCGGGCCACGAGGTAGGGCTTGCCGCTCTGCCGGCTCATCTCGTACGCCAGCGGGATGCCCTTCGACTCGGCCGTGATCAGGATGTCGAACGCGGGGCAGCGCTCCAGCAGCGCCTTTGCGCAGGCTACCGTGATCTCCACATCGCCGAACATGATGAACGCGGCGATGTCCATGTGCTCGTTCACCGGGCACAGCGGAAGCTCGCGCTCGCAGCCGGCCGCCGTGATCATATACGTCTTTTCCATCTTGTTCCTTCCTTTCACCGCGCCTCAGCCCGGAGGCCAGGCCAGGCTGCGCTTTGCCAGCACGTGGAAATGCAGGTGCGGCACGCTCTGGCCGCCGTCCTTGCCGCAGTTCGTCACAACGCGGTAGCCCTCTTCCATGCCCAGCGTTTTCACAAGCCCCGCGATCACCTCGAAGATATGCGCGACGACGGCGCTGTTCTCCGCCGTGATGTCCGCGGGCGAAGCGATGTGTTTTTTGGGCACGACGAGCACGTGTACCGGCGCCTGCGGGTCGATGTCGTAAAACGCCAGCACCGTGTCGTCCTCGTACACTTTGTTGGTGGGGATCTCCCCCGCCGCCATCTTGCAGAACAGACAATCCATTTTACACCCTCCTTACAGCGGGATCGGCCTCGCTGTTCAGGCGAGCGCCTGCTTCACAAGTTCTTCCACAGCGGCCAGGGCCGTGTCGATCTTCGTCGCGTCCTTGATGCCGGCCATGGCAAAGTCCGGCTTGCCGCCGCCGTTGCCGCCCGTCAGCGACGCAATGGCCTTGGCCAGCTTGCCGGCCATCAGGCCCTTGGCCTGCGCCTGCTTGCCCACGGCCACGGCCAGCGTATTCTTGCCCTCGTTCTCGCCGATGACGGCCGTCACCGAGCACGGCGCCTTGTCGCGCGTTTTGTCGCACAGCTCGCGCAGCGCGTCCGTCGGCGTGCCGGTGAGGTACAGCGTAAAGATCTTCACGCCGTCCACTTCGCGGGCGTTTTCAAACAGGCCGTCCACCTTCTCGCTGGCCGCCTTGCGCTTGAGGTCGTCCAGCTCCTTGTGCGCGGCTTTCAGCTCGGCGTTCACGGCCGCAGCGCGCGCGGGCAGGTCGTGCGCGTTGCCCACCTTCAGCGCGGCGGCCGCCTCATCGATCAGCGCCGTGCGCTCGTCCAGCAGGCGCAGCACGCCGTAGCCCGTCGTGCCCTCGACGCGGCGGATGCCCGCCGCCACGCTGGATTCGGACAGGATTTTGAAGCAGCCCAGCTGCGCGGTGTTCGACACATGCGTGCCGCCGCAGAACTCGGTCGACCAGCCGTTCACGTCCACAACGCGCACGATGTCGCCGTACTTCTCGCCGAACAGCGCCATCGCGCCCAGCTCCTTGGCTTCCTTCAGCGGCATCACGCGTACGGTGACGGGCAGCGCCTCGAAGATCTTCTCGTTGACGATGCGCTCCACCTGCTCGAGTTCGGCCGCAGTGACGGCGCTGAAGTGCGTGAAGTCGAAGCGCACGCGCTCGTCGTCCTCGTACGAGCCGGCCTGGTGCACATGCGCGCCCAGCACGTCACGCAGCGCCTTTTGCAGCAGGTGCGCCGCAGTGTGGTTGCGCATGATGGCGTGGCGGCGGCCGGCGTCCACGCTGGCCAGCGCGCCGTCACCCACCTGCACAAGGCCGTCCTCCAGCGTGCAGGTGTGCACGTAATAGCCCCTGGGCGTCTTTTTGCAGGCGTTGACGCGCAAATGCGCGCCGCCGTCCGTGACGATCATACCGGTGTCCGCCACCTGGCCGCCCGACTCCGCATAGAAGGGCGTGCGGTCCAGCACAACGAGCACGCCGTCCTTCTCGCCGTCGTCCGTGGCCAGCGCGTCCGTCAGCTCCTCGCCGTCGGACAGCGCCAGCACTTTCGCCTCGGCCTCCAGCTTCTCATAGCCCGTGAACTCGGTGGGCGCTGCGTCCAGCGTGCCGAACAAATCGGCCGTCCAGCCGGAGATGTCGCGGCTCATGCGGTCCTTGCGGGCGGTCTCGCGCTGCTTTTGCATCTCGATGCCGAAGCCCTCTTCATCCACCTCGATGCCGTTTTCGGCGGCGATCTCCTTCGTGAGGTCGAGCGGGAAACCGAACGTGTCGTTCAGGCGGAACGCGTCGATGCCGGACAAAATGCGGCTCGCGCCCTCGGCGGCTTTCTGCTTGATATTGTCCACCAGCTCGTTCAAAATGGACAGGCCGGCGTCAATCGTGCGCGAGAAGCGGTCCTCCTCGGCGCTGATCGTCTTTTTGATGTAGTCCGCGTGCTCGACGAGCTCCGGATAGGCGCCGCCGTTCTCGTGGATGACGGTGTCGCACAGCTCGGCCAGGAACGGGCGGTGCACGCCCAGCATGCGGCCGTGGCGCGCCGCGCGGCGCAGCAGGCGGCGCAGCACGTAGCCGCGGCCCTCGTTCGAGGGCAGGATGCCGTCCGACACCATGAACACCGTGGAGCGGATGTGGTCGGTGATGACGCGGATCGAAATGTCGGTCAGATGGTCCTGCCCGTAGGTCTTGCCCGTGATTTTTTCCACGTGGCGCAGGATGTTGCGCACCGTGTCCACCTCGAACATGTTGTCCACGTCCTGCATCACACAGGCCAGGCGCTCAAGGCCCATGCCGGTGTCGATGTTGGGTTTGGCAAGGCGCTCGTAATGGCCCTCGCCGTCCGAGTCGAACTGGCTGAACACCAGGTTCCAGACCTCCATGAAGCGGTCGCAGTCGCAGCCGACATGGCAGTCTGGCTTGCCGCAGCCGTGCTCGGGGCCGCGGTCGAAATAGATCTCGCTGCACGGGCCGCACGGGCCGGAACCGTGCTCCCAGAAGTTGTCCTCCTTGCCGAAGCGCACCA
This sequence comes from Candidatus Ruthenibacterium merdigallinarum, assembly GCA_019113785.1. GTDB lineage: Bacteria > Bacillota > Clostridia > Oscillospirales > Ruminococcaceae > Ruthenibacterium > Ruthenibacterium merdigallinarum. The sequence continues at coordinate 8,561 of DXGT01000006.1, forward strand.
TGTGATCTTCGGGGATGCCGATCTTCTTCGTCCAGATGTCGTAGGCTTCATCGTCGTCCTCATAGACGGAGATGTACAGCTTTTCCGCCGGGATGGCCAGCACCTCGGTCAAAAACTCCCACGCCCAGGGAATGGCCTCCTCCTTGAAATAGTCCTGGAAGCTGAAGTTGCCCAGCATCTCAAAGAACGTGCCGTGGCGCGCGGTGATGCCCACGCGCTCGATGTCCGGCGTGCGGATGCACTTCTGGCAGGTCGTCACGCGGTGGCGGGGCGGTTCCTCCTGGCCGAGGAACCACTTTTTCATCGGCGCCATGCCGGAGTTGATCAGAAGAAGGCTGTTGTCGTTGTGCGGCACCAGCGGGAAGCTGTCGAGGCGCAGATGGCCCTTGCTTTCAAAAAAGGCGAGGAACTTCTCGCGAAGTTCGTTGAGTCCTGTCCATTCCATTGGCGATCGTTTCTCCTTGTTCAATAATGCGTCTTTCTGCTTGCAGATACGGCTTTTGCGCGCGATACGGCGAAAAAAAGATATGCCTTCGCCCCGATTCGGGACGAAGGCACAATCGCATCCGTGGTACCACCCAAAATTGCGCGCCAAAGGCGCGCCGCTCTCTTCGCGTTAACGCTGCGCAGCGCCCCGCCGTTCACGGGGAAGCTCGCGGGTGGCTGCCGCGGCGGCGTGGGCAAGGATGTCTCAGCCTGTGCATCCTCTCTCTTTGGCGCTGCCCTTCCGCGGCTGGCCCGGTCAAAGCCTTTTGCATATCCAGAATCTATTATACGAAAAAAGCGGCTTTTGTCAAGATGCCGCCGCGCCGTTTTGCGCGTCGGCGTCCTCTTCGGGGCAGCCCTCAAAGCAGTACATCCCCGCCGCCACCGCGGCGAACACCTCGGCCGCATCCGTACTGGAATGCGCGCCGTCGTCCAGCAGCACGGCGATGGTGTACTGCGGCGCGTCCGCCGGATAAAAGCCCGCGAACCAGGCGTCCAGCTTTTCCTCTCCGTCCTCGCCGTAGCGGCCCGTCTGCGCCGTGCCCGTCTTGCCGCCGGCCGTCGTCATCGCAGGCTGCGCCGGCTGGCCCAGCCCGTTTTCCACCACGCCCGCCAGCATCGCGCGCACCTGCTCGGCCGCCGCGGCCGAAAACGCCTGCGTCTGCACGGGCGCGTACAGGCTTTCGCTCACCTGCCGGCGGTACGCGTCCACAATGCCCTCCACGAACGTCGGCTCGATGTAGCGCCCTTCGTTCGCAAAGATGTTCATGAACGCCGCCACCTGCAGCGGCGTCGCCGTGAGCGCCCCCTGCCCGAAACTGACGGACGCCAGCTGGCCCAGGTCCTCCAGCTCCTCCTGCAAGGGCAGGCTGCCCGCCGCCGTGCGCCAGCTGCCCGCGATGGTGCTCGCGCGCCCGAAGCCCGCGGCGGCGGCCGCCTCGTACACGCGCTGCGCGCCGAGGGAGAGCCCGAGGCGGATGAAATAGCAGTTGCAGCTCTGCTCGAGCGCCGTGCGCATATCCACCGTGCCGTGCCCGCGCCCGTAGGCGCAGCGATACACATGGCCGTTCACCTCGATGGCGCCCGTGCACTCGTACGTCTGCTCCGGCGATACGCCCGCCTCCAGCGCGGCCGCGGCCAGCAGCGGCTTGAACACGGAGCCAACGTTGAAAGCGCTGACGGGCCGGTTGATGAGCGAGGTGTCGTCCCGCTCGATGCTGGCCGCGACGTCGGTGGGGTCGAACGACGGCGCGCTGACGCTCGCGCGCACGCGGCCCGTGCGGCTTTCCAGCACCACGATGCAGCCCTTGTCGATCATGTCGGCGGCGATGCTCTCGCAGATGCGCTGGATGCGCGCGTCCAGCGTGAGCATGACGCCCGCGCCCGTGCCCAGCGTCTTCACTTCGTGCGGCTGCGCGCGGCCGTCGGTGATCACAGCGCCCACCGCGTTCGCGGCGCACCACACCGACTGGCGCGTGTACGCGCCCTCCAGCAGGCCGTCGAACGCCGCCTCCAGGCCGGATACGCCCGTGCCCTCCCCGTCCAGGTAGCCGATCAGGTGCTCGGCGATGGGCATCGTCATGTAGCGCTGCGTTTTCCGGAACACGTACTGCGGCCGCTCGCTGTCCTTGTCCAGCGGCAACAAAAAGGGCGCCAGGCTCTGCACATTTTCATAAAACGCGGCGCGCTCGGCGCCGTCCACCGCGCCGAACCATTCGCTGTAGCTCTCGCGCCCCGGCGAAAACAGGCCGTATTCCACATACTGCGCGCCGGTCAGGCGCGTCCAGTTGCAGTCGTAAAAATTGCCGCGTCCCTCGTCGAGCAAAAGCGTCTCCTCGCTCTGCGCGCGCGCCGCCGCCGCATACTGCGGGTCGGCCGCGATCATGGCGAGGTGCGCGGTCAAAACGGAAAACACCGCCATCATACAGGCGGCCGCCGCCGCAAACCTCGAACGCATGGCCCCCTCCCCCTTCCGGGAGAGTATGGGCCGCGCCGGGCGCCGTTAAGCGCTCACAGCCCCCGCGCTTTCAGATCTTTCACAAGGCGGATGTAGAATTCGCGCACATCGAAGCCCGGCACGTCCTCGCGCATCAGATCGATCATGTCGCCGTGCGAGACGCCGCGCTTACCCGGCACGGAAATGCAGCCGAGATCGTTGCCCCATCCGGCGCTCGAAAGCGCCACAAGGCCGTCGTTCGGCTCTTTGTCGTACTTTTTCACAAGGCGCCATGTAAAGTTCAGCGGGAACCCGGCGCTGGAGGCGCGGCGCATTGTGCTCATCACACTCTGGTACAAAACACCCGGCGCGTCCGGCACCTGCCGGTTGAAGGCGAGGCAGCTTTCGCGCGTGAGGTCGCGCACGCCGCCGAGAAAATCGGGCGAGGTGTCGCCCAGCGCATGGAACAGGCGGTTGTAGCGCCGCGCCACCCACTGCACAAAGCCCTGCGGCAGCACGCGCAGCAGATGCTGTGCGAACACGCAGCCGCGGTGCGGCGTGTTGATGGTGGTGAGCGAGGCGACATGCGGCGCAAGGCCCAGCTTTGAGATGGCCCAACGGCTGTCCAGCCCGCCCTTGGAGTGGGCGATGATGTTCACCTTCTCGGCGCCCGTCTTGCGCAGGATCTCGCGCAGGCGCACAGCCAGCTCCTCCCCGCTCTGCGCCACCGGCAGGGCGGACTGCTGCCCGCCGTACTCGATCTGCGCACCGCAGCGCTGCAAGGCCGCCGGGATGCGCCCCCAGTAGCCCAGCAGCTGCCAGTCGCGGAAAAAGATGCCGTGCACCAGCACGATGGGATAGCGCGTCTTGCAGTCCTCATTTTCGGCGTGCGCCGCCTCTGCGTCCATGCGCGCGCTCTCGAAATAATACTCGCTGCGCACGGTGCGCAGCACGCGCCAGAACAGGTAGATGTTGAAGACCGGCGCCCACCACAGGCACACCAGCAATACGCGCCACACGATGCGCAGATGCTGCGAGGTGAGCGCCACGCGCACAAAGCCGTTGAGCAGCAGCGCGCCCACCAGCGGCAAAAAGAGCAGCGTGTCGGCCGCGAGCAGCAGCCAGCGCGGCGCGCCCGGGTCGGTGGGCAGCGCCGGCGCGCACAATAGCGCGACGTACAGCGCCGTCTGCGCAAAAATCGCCCAGAACGACACCGCCAGCAGTTCGTAGCCGCCGATCATGACGCGCAGGCGGCGGCTTGCACCCGGCGCGCGCCGCGGGCGGATGTGGAAATACAGATAAAACGCGGCCAGCGCCGCCAGCAGCGGCCAGTGCGCCGCGGCGGGCGCAGGCCAAAGCCACTCCAGAAGGCCCAGATTGACAAGCAAAAACACCGCCGCAACGCGCAGCAGCCGCTTCAAGCATTTCAAAGCGCGCACCTCATTTCAGTTCCACCACGGTGACGCCGGCCTCGCCCTCGCCGTACGTGCCCAGGCGGAAGCTCTTGACGCTCGGGTGCCGGCGCAGATGCGCCTGGATGGCGCTGCGCAGCGCGCCCGTGCCCTTGCCGTGGATCAAATACAGCGTGGTCTGCCCGGTCAGCAGCGCGTTGTCGATGAACTTGTCCGTCTCCATCAGCGCCTCGTCCACCGTCATGCCCAGCAGGTTGATCTCCATGCTGGCGCTGCGGGCAGCGTGCTCGTGGATGGCCTGCTCGCGGCCCGCGGTGCGGCGCGGCTGGTATTTCGGTTTGGGCGCCGGCTGCTGCTTGGGCGGCGCGGCCAGCTTGGAGAGCGGCGCTTTCGTGCGGATGATGCCGGCGCGCACCTCCACAAGGCCGTCGCGGTCGGGCTTTGCGCAGACGACGCCCGTCTTGTCCAGCTCGACTAGATAGACCTCCTGCCCCACCTGCACGCTTTTGAGCGGCGTGTACTCGCGCTGCGGCGCGTGCACAACGTCCGACTTGGCAAACAGCTTTTCCGCATCCCTGCGGGCGATCTCCCGCGCGCGGACAGCGCGCTGCTGCGCCGAACGGTTCTGCTCCTTCTCCAGCTTGCGCAGCTCGTCCGCCAGGGCGTAGGCCTGCGCCTGCACCTCCTGCGTCATGCGCTGCGCCTTTTCCCGCGCGGCGTCCAGCTCCGCCTGCCCCTGCCGGATCAGCTTGTCGCGCTCCTCGCGCGCCTTTGCCACGGCGTCCTGCGCGCTCGTGCGCAGCTGCTCCACCTCGGCCTGCTTTTCCTTGAGCTGCAATTTCAAATCGTCCAGCTGCGCGAGCACGGCGTCGAACTGGCGGTCCTCCTCGGACAGATGCGCCTTGGCCCGCTCGATGATCTCGGGGCGGATGCCGAGCTTTTCGCTGATGAGGAACGCGTTCGATTTGCCCGGCACGCCCACACTGAGCTTGTAGGTGGGCCGCAGCGTCTCGACGTTGAACTCGCACGAGGCGTTCTGCACGCCCGGCGTCTCCAGCGCAAAGGTCTTGAGCTCGGAGTAATGCGTGGTGGCCATGACCTGCGCGCCCTGCGCGCGCAGCTGCTCAATCACCGACACCGCCAGCGCCGCGCCCTCGGCCGGGTCGGTCCCGGCGCCCAGCTCGTCCATCAACACCAGCGTGCGCGGCCCCGCCTTGTCCAGAATCCCGGTGATGTTGCGGATGTGGCCCGAGAAAGTGGACAGGCTCTGCTCAATGCTCTGCTCGTCGCCGATGTCCACGAGGATCTCGTCGTACACGCACACCTCGCTGGACTCGTGCGCCGGAAGGAGATACCCAAAGCGCGCCATCGTGCACAAGAGCCCCGCCGTTTTCAGCGTGACTGTTTTGCCGCCGGTGTTCGGGCCGGTAATCACCAGCGTGTCGTACTCGCCGCCCAGCGCGATGTCCACCGGCACCACCGTGTCCGGCGCGATCAGCGGATGGCGCGCGCGCACCAGCGAAAAGCCGCAGCCGTCGCGCACCTGCGGGCGCATGGCCTTTTCGTCCAGCGCCAGTTTCGCCTTGGCCAGCAGCACGTCCAATTTCAGCATGGCCTCGTAGCCGAAGCTGAACATCGGCTCCATCTCGGCGCACTGGGCGGAGTAAGCCGCCAGCAGGCGCTCGATCTCCTGCTTTTCCTGGCTGCGCAGCTGCAAAATTTTCGCGTTCGCCTCCACGACGGCCGTCGGCTCCACAAACAGCGTGGCGCCGCTGGACGACACGTCGTGGATGACGCCGCCCACCTCGCTGCGGTACTCGGCCTTGACCGGCACGACGAAGCGGCCGTTTCGAATGGAGACGACGGCGTCCTGCAAATATTTGGCCGTCGCCTGGTTCTTCGTCACGGCGTCGAGCTTGTCGCGGATGGAATTCTCCGCGCTGCGGATCTTGCGCCGCACGTCGTACAGCGTGTCCGAGGCGGTGTCCGCCATCTCCGTGTCGGACAATATGGCCTCGGTGATGGTCTTTTCCAGCGCCGGCTGCGGCGTCATGGCGTAGAAATAGTCGTCCACCGCCAGCGCGTCGTGCTCGGTGATGGCGTACCAGCGGATCAGCTCGCGGAAGTTGCGCAGCACCGCCGCGACCTCCAGCAGTTCGGCCATGCTCAGCACGCCGCCCTTCACCGCGCGGCCGACGATGGCACGGCCCTCTTCCACGCGCGAAAAGCGCGGCGAACCGTTTTTCAAAAGCAGGCTCGTCACTTCGTCCGTCTCCTGCAAAAGGCGGCGCACATCGTCCGGCGTCTCGCCCGGCTGCTCGCTCAGCAGCAGCGCGCCGGCCTCCGGGCACGTGACGCCCTCGGCCGCGCGGGCGCGAATCTTGTCGAACTCCAGCGCCTTCAAATCTTTTTCCTGCATAATCTCCTCACATCATGAAAGTATCGTGTCCAAAAATTCCTGTGTCTTAAAGGGCTTGTCAAGGCACTGCATCACATACGCCTGCGCTACGCCGCCCAGCCGCCGGCAGCTCTCGTCCGAAAGGGAAAAGCGGAACAGGTCGCGCCCTTCGCACAAAACGATATGGCGCAGCGCCTTGAGCGCCGCCTCGTCGAGATTCGGCTGCAACCCGCGGCGCGCCGCGCATTCGGCGCACAGCAGCCGGCCCGTGTCCACGTCGAAGTAAAACGGGCCGCCCTCGTATTTCACACAGTCCGCGCAGGCGACGATCGACGGCATGAAACCCGTCAGGCTCAGCGCGCGCAGCTCGAAAATCGCCTTGACAAGGCGCGGCGGCCGCTTTTTTTCGCCGAGATAATAAAAGCAGTTGAGCAGCAGGCGCAAAACCTGCCGCGCCTCCTCGCCGGCGGGCGACAGCGTGGAGGCAAATTCAGCAAAGTACATGCCCAGCGCCATGCCCTCCACGCTCTGGTGCACGCCCCAGAACACTTCCTTTACGCCCGCGGCGTCCACGACATACATCGTTTTGCCTTCAAACAGCGTAAATTCCGAGTAACAAAAAAGGCCTGTCGCGCTGAAGAGCTTGCTTTTCAGGCGCAGGCTTCCTTTGGCGATCGCGCTGATGACGCCCAGATCAGGCGTCAGGATGGACAGCACCCGGTCCGCCTCGCCCGTCTTGGTCGCCCGCAGCACAAGGCCCGTCGTTGTGATCTGCATCGCCCTTCTCCCTCTCGTCCGGCGTGCCTGTGTGGCGCTTATAGTCCAAATACGCGCCCACAGAGCCGGTGCTTTCAAAGCGCTTCCAATAATTGTCGCTTTCCAAATCCGTTCCCTCCCCCGGCGGGCGCGCCGCCCGCCGCCGTATGCACCCATTGTAGCGCAAACGGGGCGGAAAACGTGTCCAAACAAGGGGAAAGCCTCCACGCGCCGCGGCAAAGCGGGACGCCTCGCCGGCGCACGGTTTTTGCCGCAAGAAAAACGGACTGTGATTTTGTGAAGCAGGATGCCGTGTCCATCGAGGCGCATCGTTCGCCGCCGGCTTCGATTCGCCGGGTGTCGGCCATAAGCGCACACGCTGCGCACGCCGCACTTTGCCTGCGTTCACCAAGTGCTCACATTATAGCATAATTTGTCGGCAAAGCAAAGCGGGTCGCGCCGCGCGAATCGGAGCGGGGTGCGCCGTGCACACCGCCAGCCACGTTTGCCTCGCACGCACCGAAACAGAAAACAAAAAGCGCCGGTATAATGGTAGCTACTCATAAAACAATATCAACCGACA
>DXGT01000049.1 GCA_019113785.1 Candidatus Ruthenibacterium merdigallinarum
GGGGACTGCGCGCGACATGAGGGGCATCGTGCAACCTTTTTGCACCTTCGGGGCGGAATCGGTGCGTCCGTGCATCTGTGCGGGGGTACGTGTAAAGTAAGTGTCTGAAAAAGAGCCGCAGTGCATCCGCACTCCGGCTCTTTCCATTTTGTCAAACAGTGAAGGAGCGCAGAACGAATGAGCTTGAAGAAAGTTGCCGTTATCATGGGGTCGGATTCCGACTGGCCCGTCGTCAAGGGCTGCTGCGCGCAGCTCAAAGCCTACGGTATTCCGTTCGAAGCGCGCGTGATGAGCGCGCACCGCACGCCCGCCGAGGCGGCCGCGTTCGCCAAGAGCGCCGCGGACGAGGGCTTCGGCGTGCTGATCGCCGCCGCCGGAATGGCCGCCCACCTCGCGGGCGCGCTGGCCGCGAACACCACGCTGCCGGTCATCGGTATCCCCGTCAAGGGTGGCGCGATGGACGGGCTGGACGCCCTGCTCGCCACCGTGCAGATGCCCACGGGCATCCCCGTGGCCACCGTTGCCATCAACGGCGCGAAGAACGCCGCCGTGCTGGCCGCGCAGATGCTGGCGCTGTCCGACGAGCGCATCGCGGGCCTTCTCAAGCAGGCGCGCAGCGCCATGCAGCGCGAGATCGAGGCGAAGAACGCGAAGATCCGCGCCGAGGCCGACGCGCTGTGAGCGCCTTTGGCCGTTTTTGATGCAACGGGTTCCATTTTTCATCCGTCTATTTATATTTTAGGAATAAAGAAAGGGAGCAAAGACCATGGAAAAACGCGAGCAGCTGTATGAGGGCAAAGCCAAAAAAGTGTACGCCACCGACGATCCCGCGCTGGTGATCGTCGACTACAAGGACGACGCCACCGCCGGCGACGGCGCCAAAAAGGGCACCATCCGCGGCAAGGGCGTTGTGAACAACCGCCTGACGAACAACCTGATGAAGATGCTGGCCGAAAAGGGCGTGCCCACGCACTTTGTCAAGGAGTTGAGCGAGCGCGAGACGCTGGTGAAAAAAGTGGAGATCGTGCCGCTGGAGGTCATTGTGCGCAACGTGGCCGCCGGCAGCTTCACCAAGCGCCTGGGCGTGCCCGAGGGTACGCAGCTCAAGTGCCCCACGCTGGAGTTCAGCTATAAAAACGACGATCTGCACGACCCGCTGATCAACCACTACCACGCGCTGGCGCTGGGCCTGGCCACGCAGGAGGAGATCGACGCCATCTCGCGCTACGCGTTCCGCGTGAACGAGATCCTGTCCGAGTACCTGCTGGGCTTCAACATCCGCCTCATCGATTTCAAGCTCGAGTTCGGCCGCCTTGCGGACGGCACGATCGTGCTGGCGGACGAGATCAGCCCCGACACCTGCCGCTTCTGGGACGCCACCACCGGCGCCCACCTCGACAAGGACCTGTTCCGCCGTGACCTTGGCGGCGAGGAGGAGGCCTATCAGGAAGTGATGAAGCGCCTGCTGGGCTGAAAAGAACATACAACCGGGGCCGCGGGCCCTTTTGCGGGGAGGAACCTATGAACGAGTATCTGGAGAGCAAGCTGCACGACGCGTGCGGCGTGTTCGGCATCTACAGCCGCAGCGCGGACGCCGACGTGGTGGCCGACACCTATTACGGCCTGTACGCGCTGCAGCACCGCGGGCAGGAGAGCTGCGGCATTGCGGTGAACGACGGCGGCGTCATCCGCCAGCACAAGGACCTGGGCCTTGTGAACGAGGTGTTCACGAAGGACGTATTGGCGAGCCTCGGCCGCGGCGACATGGCGCTGGGCCACTGCCGCTACGCGCCCTATGCCGACTGCACGCGCACCAACTCGCAGCCGATGCTGGTGCGCCACGTCAAGGGCACGATGAGCCTTGCGTTCAACGGCGCGCTGACGAACGCCGCCGAGATCCGCGAGGAGCTGGAGCTCAAGGGCGGCATCTTCCACACGAACACGGACATCGAGGTCATCGCCTACGCCATCACGCGCGAGCGGCTGGCCTGCGGGTCGATCGAGGAGGCCGTGAGCCGTGCGATGCACGTGCTCAAGGGCGCGTATTCGCTGGTGGTGATGAGCCCGCGCAAGATGATCGCCGCGCGCGACGCGCAGGGCATCCGCCCGCTGTGCCTGGGAAAGATCGGCACGAGCGACGTCATCGCCAGCGAGAGCTGCGCCATCGCGGCCGCGGGCGGCGAGTTTGTGCGCGACATCGAGCCGGGCGAAATGGTGGTCATCGACGAGAACGGCGTGCGCTCCGAGCGCGTGCTGTGCGGGCAGAAGACGGGCCTGTGCGTGTTTGAGTACGTGTACTTCGCCCGGCCGGACTCGGTGGTGGACGGCGCGTCCGTGCACCGCGCGCGCCGGCGCGCCGGCGCGTTCCTCGCGCTGGAGAGTCCCGTGCAGGCGGACGTCGTCATCGGCGTGCCCGACTCCGGCCTCGACGCGGCGCTGGGCTATGCGCAGCAGAGCGGCATCCCCTACGGCATCGGCTTTTTGAAGAACAAGTACATCGGCCGCACGTTCATCCAGCCCAACCAGAAGCTGCGCGAGAACACGGTGCGCATCAAGCTCAACCCCATCGCCGACACGGTGAAGGGCAAGCGCGTGGTGCTGGTGGACGATTCGATCGTGCGCGGCACCACCTCGAAACAGATCGTGCAGCTTCTGCGCGAGGCCGGCGCGAAAGAGGTGCACTTCCGCTCCTCGAGCCCGAAGTTCCTCTATCCATGCTACTTCGGCACGGACGTCAACAGCCGCGAGCATCTGATCGCCGCCAAGCATACCACCGAGGAGATCGCGCAGATCATCGGCGTGGACAGCCTCGCGTTTTTGAGCCTGGACGGCGTGCGGCGCATCGCCGAGAACTGCCATCTGGATTTCTGCGACGGCTGCTTCACCGGCGAGTACCCCGTGGAGCCGCCGAAGGTGGTATTGCAGGACAAATACGCCCGCAAGCTGGCGGACAAGTGACCGCCTGCGCCAAAACCGGCGGCCCGTGCCGCCGCACAGGAAAAGGAGCCTTGTAAATGAGCAGCAGTTTTTCCGAGAGCTATAAGGCCGCCGGCGTGGACATCACCGCCGGCTACCGCGCCGTGGAGCTGATGAAGCAGCACGTGGCCCGCACGATGACCGCAGGGGCCATCGGCGGGCTGGGCGGCTTCGGCGGCCTGTTCGAGCTGGACATGACGGGCCTTACGCATCCGGTGCTCGTCTCGGGCACGGACGGCGTGGGCACGAAGCTGAAGCTGGCCTTTCTGATGGACAAGCACGACACCGTCGGCATCGACTGCGTGGCCATGTGCGTCAACGACGTGCTGGCCTGCGGCGCAAAGCCGCTGGTGTTCCTCGACTACATCGCCTGCGGCAAAAACGTGCCGGAGAAGATCGCGGCCATCGTGGCCGGCGTGGCCGAGGGCTGCGTGCAGGCCGGCGCGGCGCTGATCGGCGGCGAGACGGCCGAGATGCCGGGCTTTTACCCGCCCGAGGAGTACGATCTGGCGGGCTTCACCACGGGCGTGGTGGACAAAGCGCGCATTTTGGACAACACGAAGATCCGCCCGGGCGACGCGCTTGTCGCGCTGCCCTCTTCGGGCGTGCACTCGAACGGCTTTTCGCTGGTGCGCCGCATTTTCGATCTGGACGGCGCGGGCGCAAAGCGGCTGGGCGAGTATTCCGGCGAGCTGGGCCGCACGCTGGGCGAGGCGCTTTTGGAGCCGACGCGCATCTATGTCAAGCCCGTGCTGCGCCTGATGGAGCAGGTGGAGGTGAACGGCGTGAGCCACATCACCGGCGGCGGCTTTTACGAGAACATCCCGCGCATGCTGCCCGACGGCTGCACGGCGCGCATCCGCAAACGGGACGTGCGCACGCCCGCGCTGTTCACGTTGCTGGCGCGCGAGGGCGGCGTGCCCGAGCGCGACATGTTCAACACGTTCAACATGGGTGTGGGCATGGTGCTGGCCGTGCCGGCCGGCAAAGCGGACGAGGCCGTGCGCCTTCTGCGCGCGGACGGGCAGGACGCGTATCTCCTCGGCGAAGTGGGCCGCGGGGAAGAGAAAGGCGTGGAGCTGCTGTGAAGGTAGCGGTACTTGTGTCCGGCGGGGGCACGAATTTGCAGGCGATCATCGACGCGAAGGCCGCGGGGCGCCTGCCCGCGGCGGAGCTGGCGCTGGTGGTGTCCTCAAAACCGGGGGCCTACGCGCTCGAGCGGGCCAAAAACGCCGGCATCGAGAGCGCGGTGCTGCGCCGCGCCGATTATGCCGGCGCCGACGCCTTTGACGAGGCGCTGCTGGCGCTCTTGCAAAGCCGCGGCATCGAGGCCGTCGTGCTGGCGGGGTATTTGTCCATCGTGGGTCCGCGCGTGGTGCGCGCCTATCCGGACAAAATCCTCAACATCCACCCCAGCCTGATCCCGAGCTTCTGCGGGGCGGGCTACTACGGGCTGCGCGTGCACGAGGCGGCGCTGCGCCGCGGCGTGAAGGTGACGGGCGCGACGGTGCACCTTGTCAACGAGGAGTACGACGCCGGGCGCATCGTGCTGCAAAAGGCCGTGCGCGTAGAGGAGGGCGACACGCCCGAGACGCTGCAAAAGCGCGTGATGCGCGAGGCCGAGTGGGAGCTGCTGCCCAAGGCGCTGGACCTGCTGACGCGCGGCGCGCTGTGATCCGGCGCTTTGCGCGCCGGCGGCGGTGTGCTATAATGAGAAAAAGGGCGAAACGCGCCGCGGCGGCGCGCTTTGCCCGCGTTTGGGACATTTTGTGAGCAGAGGGAGAGACGAAAGCATGGATCATCTGAACCTGGGCGCGGAGCTGGCGGTCAACGCCTATCCCGGCCGCGGTATCGTCATCGGCAAAAGCGGCGACGGCAAAAGCGCCGTCATCGCCTACTTCATCATGGGGCGCAGCGCGAACAGCCGCAACCGCGTGTTCACCGCGAAGGACGGCGGCATCATCACCGAGGCGGCCGACCCCGCGAAGCTGGAGGACCCGTCGCTGATCATCTACGCGCCCGTGCGCGTGCTGGGCGACAGGACCATCGTCACGAACGGCGACCAGACCGACACCATCTACGACGCCCTGGCTGCGGGCAAGGGCTTTGCCAAGGCGCTGCGCAAGCGCACGTTCGAGCCGGACGGCCCGAACTTCACCCCGCGCATCTCCGGCCTTGTGACGGTGCGCGGCGGCGAGATGAAATACAAGCTGTCGATTTTGAAGTCGGACGGCGGCGACGCGCGCAGCGTGGAGCGCTTCTTCTTCGAGTACCCGCAGCCGCTGGCCGGCGAGGGGCGTTTCATCCACACCTACCGCTGCGACGGCGCGCCCATCCCCAGCTTTTGCGGCGAGCCCGAGCGCGTGACGCTGTCGGGCGACATCGACGCCTTCACCGCCATGGTGTGGAACAGCCTCAACGAGGACAACAAGGTCTCGCTGTTCGTGCGCTATATCGATCTGAAAACCGGCAAGACGGCCGACCGCATCGTCAACCGGTACGAAAAAGTGACAGGAGGAGACAAGGCATGAAAGAACTGGAGCTGAAATACGGCTGCAACCCGAACCAGAAGCCCGCGCGCATCTTCATGGCCGAGGGCGAATTGCCCGTCACCGTGCTGAACGGCAAGCCCGGCTATATCAACTTTTTGGACGCGCTGAACTCCTGGCAGCTGGTGAAGGAGCTGCGCGCGGCCACGGGCCTGCCCGCCGCCGCGTCGTTCAAGCACGTGTCGCCCGCGGGCGCCGCGCTGGGCCTGCCGCTGACGGACGCGATGAAAAAGATGTACTTCGTGGAGGGGCTGGAGCTGTCGCCCCTCGCGTGCGCATATGCGCGCGCGCGCGGCGCCGACCGCATGTCCAGCTTTGGCGACTGGATCGCGCTGTCCGACGTGTGCGACGAGGCCACCGCGAAGGTGATCCAGCACGAGGTGACGGACGGCATCATCGCCCCGGGCTACACCGACGAGGCGCTGGCCATCCTGAAGTCGAAGCGCAAGGGCAATTACAACATCGTCGAGATCGACCCCGCGTACACGCCCGCGCCCGTCGAGCGCAAGGACGTGTTCGGCATCACGTTCGAGCAGGGCCGCAACAACGCGACGTTCGGCCCCGAGACGTTCGACAACATCGTCACGAAAAATAAAACCCTCACCGAAGAGCAGAAGCGCGATCTGATCCTGTGCCTCATCACGCTGAAATACACGCAGTCGAACTCGGTGTGCTACGCCGAGGGCGGGCAGGTCATCGGCGTGGGCGCGGGCCAGCAGAGCCGCATCCACTGCACGCGCCTGGCGGGCAACAAGGCGGACATCTGGCATTTGCGCCAGCATCCGAAAGTGCTGGGCCTGCCGTTCCGCGACGACGTCTCGCGCCCGAACCGCGACAACGCCATCGACGTGTACATCTCGGACGAGTGCGAGGACGTCATCGGCGAAGACGTGTGGGCCGAGACGTTCACGCGCCGCCCCGAGCCGCTGACGGCGCAGGAGAAAAAGGCGTGGCTCGCGCAGTATCACGACGTGTGCCTCGGCTCGGACGCGTTCTTCCCGTTCGGCGACAACATCGAGCGCGCGCGCCGCTCCGGCGTGACGGCCATCGTCCAGCCCGGCGGCTCCATCCGCGACGCGCAGGTCATCGACACGTGCGATAAATACGGCATCGTGATGGCCTTCAACGGGCTGCGTCTGTTCCATCACTGAGAATTTGCCGGGCCGGCGGCCCGGCCGGGAGGCGAAGAGCGTGCCGACGGCGGCAGTGAAAAAACAGACGGCGCGCCGCGCGCCCATGGCTGCGCTGTGCCTTGCGGCGCTGGCGTATGCGGGCTTTGCCGCGGCGGCCGCGGGCGCGGACGGGCTGCGCCTGCTTTGGTGTGCCATGTACGCGGCGGTGGG
>DXGT01000050.1 GCA_019113785.1 Candidatus Ruthenibacterium merdigallinarum
GATGGGGAATATTTGCCTGATGAATATGAGGCGGCGATGCTCCGGTATGGGTTTGATGGTGATTTGATGGCGCTGGGCATGGCGCTTTTATATTAAATAAGTGTCTGTTTAAAAGAAACGCTAAAGCAGTAAGGAGAAGAAAGAATATGGCCTCGTATTTGTTTTTGGGAGTGTGGCTGATCTGCGGTGTTGTCTGTTTCGCGATAAAGCATTCGTTGTTCGACGTATATTATACGGAGGGCGGGTTTCTGCGCGAATTGGGACAGATCGCAGCAATCAGTTTGTTTATGGCATTGTTTGTGATCGCAGTTGTCGTCAAACACCCGTTTCTTAGCGCCGCAGGGATTGTAGCGATTATTGCGATTGTCTGCGCAGTGCGCCGTAGCCGGTCTTGAAAAGCCGGAACGTAAAAGATGCGTGTCCGCGGTGTAAATTGGATGCAGACTGTCGGGGAAGCCATGTTCGCCGCTATCAATTCGCCCCTTCACCCCTTGCGCAAACCGGCGCGGCAGGATACAATAAGACGTGAGGAACGTCTGGCCGCGCTGCGGCAAAAAGGGGAACGGATATGGACGGCGCTGTGAAAACGCTGGTGGAGCTGTACGATAAGGAAGCGGTGGAGAACGTGCTGGGCGCGTGTATCTTCGAGCCGGAGATGGTGGTGTACATCTGCGACGAGCGCGATTCCAGCATGCGCAAGGAGACGGCGGTCGACCGGCTGTTCAAAAGCCGCGGCCTGCGCAGCCGCGCGCGCTTTTACTACATCGACACCTCCGACCCGGCGCGCATCCACCGCACGCTGGAGGCCGTTGTGCGCGATTATCCCGGCTGCGTGTTCGACTGCACCGGCGGCAAGGATCTTGTGCTGTTGGCCGCCGGCGTATTCTGCCGCGAAAAGGGACTGCCCGCGTATTACATCGATACGCAGCGCGCAAAGTTCGTCGACCTCGGCGGCTGCGAGGCGTTGAAAAGCCGCTTCCGGCTGCCGCAGCTGACGGCGGAGGATATTTTTTCCATCGCGGGCGCGCGCCTTGTGGGCAGCGGCCACTTCGCCGTGGAGGAACTGGGCGAAGAGCTGGAAAACGACGCGCGGCGCATCTGGCCCGTCGTCTTCCGCGACCCGGCTGCGTGGGGCAAGCTGGTGGGCTTTTTTCAGGCCGCGGGCGACAGCGGGCAGGGCCTCTCTGTGGACGCGCCGCACACGCTGCGCGTCAACCGGCAGACAACAGCCGTCTACCAGCCGCAGCTGCTGCATGAGCTGGAGGACATGGGCGTCATCCACGGGCTGCGCATCACGCAAAAGCGCGTGCGCTTTTCCTATAAAAGCGCGCTGATGCGCCGCTGCCTGCAAAACCACGGCGTGTGGCTGGAGCTGTACGGCTACCTGTGCGCGCGGCGCAGCGGCGCGTTCGGAGACGTGCGCACCTCCGTCGTCGTCGATTGGGACAACGCGCGCGGCGACGACCAGGCCACCCGCAACGAGATCGACATCCTGCTGGTGCAGGGCATCACGCCGGTGTTCATCTCGTGCAAGATGGGCGCGCCCACGCCGCTGGCGCTCAGCGAGATCCGCCTGCTCAGCGAAAAATTCGGCGGCGAGAGCACGCGCACCGTGTTGCTGACGGCGGCCGACGTGCGCGAGCGCGAGCGCGCCCTTGTGCAGCGCGCGCGCGATTTGGGCGTGCTGCTCATCGACCGGCCCATTCTGGCGCGCGGTGACCTGGAGCACGATTTCTGCCGCGCGCTGCGCCTGTGAGCATTGGGGAAGCTGCGCGCGCGGCCTAAAAAAATAATAGTAAGGACGAGTGAAAACGCGCCGCGGCGGCAGGGCCATGCGCCCGCACCGCGGCGCGCGTGCTTCGCCAAAAGAGCGGCAAACGGCCGCGGAAATGCAGCGCGGCAAAAAATATTCAAAGAAATTCAAAAAACGCCTTGACAAAGCAGAAGGGATTTGATAATATAATAAAGCGCTCTGAAACAGAGCGTTGCCGTGGGGGTGTAGCTCACTTGGGAGAGCGCTTGAATGGCATTCAAGAGGTAAGGGGTTCGATCCCCCTCATCTCCACCACAGAGAGCCGATCTTGCAAAAGCAAGGTCGGCTCTCTTTTTTTGTTTCGCACAGGGCGGCGGAACGGCTTTGGGATAGGGCCGGTGCGGAAGTCGCAAAGGCTGCGTCTTTTGCGGAGCGGCCGGCACGGGGCGCTGCGGGGCCGCCTTTTTCGAAAAATGGGTTTTGCCGCGCGGCCGCGGCCCGGATGGCAAAGCGGAAGGCGGGGATCGGGGCTTTGCGCCCTGTTCCTCGCCTTTTTGCGCACATTTTGCCGCGCTGCGGCCATATACTGGCTGTGAGCGCGGCGCTTTTGTGCAGCGCCGGAAAAAGGGGGAGGGGAACATGTACGGACGAAGCCGGCCCGTGCGGCCGCCCCGCGGCCGCCGGATGCGCCGCGTGCGCGCGGCGGCAGCCGTGTTGGCGCTGTTTTTGGCTTTGTACTGGGCCGACTGCCAGCTGCGCCCGGCCGTGACGACGATGGCGGAGTACCAGTGCCGCGTACAGGCGCTTTTGGCGATGAACGAGGCGATCGAGGAGGAGCTTGCGCAGCGGCAGGATTTGGAGCGGCAGCTGGTGCGCGCCCAGCGCGATGAAAGCGGCGCGGTGAGCGCCATCGAAATGGACGCCGCCGCGCTCAACGAGCTGAAAGCGCGCCTGACGAGCGCCGTGTCGCAAAAGCTGCTGGCCGTGGGCGATCAGGAGGTGCGCGTGCCGCTGGGCACGCTGCTGGGCTGGCAACTCTTCGCGGGCCGCGGGCCGGACATCTGCATGCAGATCGTCCCGACGTCGTTCGTTTACAGCACCATTGAGGACTCGTTCGTCTCGGCCGGCATCAACCAGACGCAGCACCGGGTGCTGATCGTATTTCAGGCGGAGATGAGCGCGATTTTGCCGGGGTATTCCGTCACGGTGGAGGTGGAAAACGAAGTGTGCGTGGCGCAGACGCTGATCGTGGGAGAGGTGCCGCAGGTGTACGCCGCGCGCTCGTGAGCGCCGCCGCGCGCGAAAGGGCGCGGCGGAGAGATTTTGCGGTAGGCAAACGCGGGGATTTGTGCTATACTATAACAGATTGAACGTTGTGAGGTGATGTCCCTTTGGACAGAGCGGCAGCCGAAAAGCGCCACGAGGAGCTTGTGCGCCAGATCGAGCGCAGCAACCATTTGTATTATGACCTCGACGCGCCGGAGCTGAGCGACTATGAATACGACGCGCTCACGCGCGAAGCGCGCGCGCTGGAGGCACAGTATCCGGAGCTTGCAACGGCCGCTTCGCCCACGCAGCGCGTGGGCGGTACAGCCAGCGGCAAGTTTGAAAAAGTGCAGCACGCCGTGCGCATGGAGAGCTTGCAGGACGTGTTCGGCATCGATGAGGTGCGCGAGTTCGACCGCCGCGTGCGCGCGGCGGGTTTTGCGCCGCAGTATGTGGTGGAGGAGAAGATCGACGGGCTGTCGGTCAGCCTCGAGTACCGCGGCGGGCGCTTTGTGCGCGGCTCTACGCGCGGCGACGGCGACGTGGGCGAGGACGTGACGGAGAATCTGGCCACGATCAGCGACATCCCCAAAACGCTCGTCGGCGCGCCGGAATTTTTAGAGGTGCGCGGCGAGGTGTATATGCCGCACGATGCGTTTTACCGCCTGGCGGCCCGGCAGGAGGCAGAGGGCAAGGCGCCGTTCAAAAACCCGCGCAATGCGGCGGCGGGCTCTCTGCGCCAGAAGGACGCGGCGGTGACGGCGCAAAGGCAGCTGTCGATTTTTGTGTTCAACGTGCAGCAGGTCGAGGGGCGCGCGCTCACCTCGCACAAAGAGAGCCTGGACTGGCTTGCGTCGCTGGGCTTTCCTGTCTCCCCGCGGCGCGCGCTGTACGGCGACATCGAGGAGGCCATCGAGGAGATCGGCCGCATCGGGCGGCTGCGCGGGACGCTTGCGTACGACATCGACGGCGCCGTCGTCAAAGTGGACGATCTCGGTATGCGGCGCGCGCTGGGCAGCACGGCCAAGTTCCCGCGCTGGGCCGTGGCGTTTAAGTATCCACCGGAGGAGAAGGACACCGTGCTGCGGGACATCGAGGTGTCCGTCGGGCGCACGGGCGTGTTGACGCCCACGGCGGTGTTTGAGCCGATCTTGCTTGCGGGCACGACGGTCTCTCGCGCCATTTTGCACAACGAGGCGTTCATCCGCCAGATGGATGTGCGCATCGGCGATACGATCCGCGTGCGCAAGGCGGGGGACATCATCCCGGAGGTGGTGTGCGTCGCGCAGCACGCCGAGGGCGCGCCGCCGTTTGCCATGCCGGCGCACTGCCCGTCGTGCGGCGCGCCCGTCGTCCATCTGGAGGACGAGGCGGCGCTGCGCTGCACAAACCCGGAATGCCCGGCGCAGGTGCTGCGCAACATCATCCACTTTGCCTCGCGCGGCGCGATGGACATCGACGGCCTGGGCGAGGCGGTGGCCGCGCAGCTGGTGGAAAAGGGCTTTGTGCACAGCGCGGCCGATCTGTACGCGCTGACGAGGGAAGAAGTCCTCACGCTGGACAAGTTCAAGGAGAAGGCGGCGGACAACCTGCTGCGCGCCATCGAGGCCTCGAAGTCGAACAATCTCGACCGGCTTTTGTTCGCGCTCGGCATCCGCAACATCGGCGCCAAGGCCGCCGCGCTGCTGGCGCAGACCTTCGGCAGCATGGAGGCCGTGCGGAATGCGGACGAGCAGGCGCTGAACGCCATCGACGGTTTTGGCGGCGTGATGACGCAGAGCGTGCTCGACTTTTTCGCAAAGGACGGCACGCGCGATTTGCTGGAGCGCCTGGCCGCGGCCGGCGTCAACATGACGTATACGGGCGAGCAGACCTCGGATCGGTTGGCGGGCATGACGATCGTGGTCACGGGCACGCTGCCGACGCTCAGCCGCAGCGAGGCCGAAGCGCTGATCGCTAAAAACGGCGGAAAAGCGGCGTCCTCGGTGTCCAAAAAGACAAGCTATGTGCTGGCGGGCGAGGCCGCCGGCTCCAAACTGACAAAGGCGCAGGGCCTGGGCGTGCCCGTCATCGACGAGGCGCAATTCCTGGCCATGCTGGAATAACAGGAGGGAACGAAATGGATTTTGACGTCAAGCACATCGCAAAGCTCGCGATGCTGCAGTTCACGGACGAAGAAGCGGCGGAGTTTGAAAAGGAATTCGCCTCCATCGTGGGCATGGTGGAAAACCTGCCCGAGCTTGAGAGCGCGGGCACGCTTTTGGACGAGAGCGACACGATGGAGCTGCGCGAGGATACGGTGACGCCCTCGTACCCGCGCGACGAAATGCTGAAAAACGCGCCGCACGCCGTTGCCGGGTGCATTGTCGTGCCCAAAACGGTGGAGCAGTAAGGAGGATTCATCCATGGAACTGTATCGCAAAAGTGCATCGCAGCTTGCGGCGATGCTGCGCAGCAAAGAAGTGAGCGCCGTGGAGATCGCGCGCGAGACGCTGGCGCGCATCGAGGCCGCGGAGCCGGCGGTGGACGCGTTTTTGTCCGTGAACGCCGAGGCGGCGCTGACCCAGGCGGCCGAGGTGGACAGAAAGCTCGCGGCCGGCGAGGCCGTGGGCGCGCTGGCGGGCATCCCTGTGGCCGTGAAGGACAATATCTGCACAAAGGGCACGGCGACGACGTGCGCGTCCAAAATACTGGAGCACTTTGCGCCGCCGTACAACGCGACGGTGGTGGAAAAGTTGCTGGCGGCGGACGCCATCCTTCCCGGCAAAGTGAATATGGACGAGTTCGCCATGGGCGGCTCGTGCGAGAATTCGGCCTTTAAGGCGACGAAAAACCCGTGGGACACAACGCGCGTGCCGGGCGGCTCGTCCGGCGGCAGCGCGGCCAGCGTGGCCGCGTGCGAGGTGCCGCTGTCGCTGGGCTCCGACACGGGCGGCTCGGTGCGCTGCCCGGCCGGGCTGTGCGGCATCGTGGGCCTCAAGCCCACCTACGGCGCCGTCTCGCGCTTCGGGCTGGTGGCGTTCGCCTCCTCGCTGGACCAGATCGGCCCCATGGCCCGCACGGTGGACGATGCGGCGCTGCTATTCAGTGTGATCTGCGGCCAGGACGCCGCGCACGACGCCACCAGCAAGCCCTATGCGTTTTCGGGCATCGAGGAGATGCGCGATTGCAAGGGCCTGCGCATCGGCGTGCCGGCCGAGTATTTCGGCGAGGGCGTCAGCGACGAGGTCAAGGCGGCCGTGCGCAAGGCCGTGGACGATTACCGGGCGATGGGCGCCGAGATCGTGGAGCTCTCGCTGCCCAGCACGCCCTATGCGCTCAGCGCGTATTACATCATCTCCTCCG
Source organism: Candidatus Ruthenibacterium merdigallinarum (assembly GCA_019113785.1). Taxonomy (GTDB): domain Bacteria; phylum Bacillota; class Clostridia; order Oscillospirales; family Ruminococcaceae; genus Ruthenibacterium; species Ruthenibacterium merdigallinarum. The sequence goes on from DXGT01000050.1 coordinate 6,365, forward strand.
CGGAGGCGTCCTCCAACCTGGCGCGGTACGACGGCGTGAAATACGGCTACAGCGGCCGCCGCGACGGGTCGCTGAACGATCTGTACCTCACCACGCGCAGCGAGGGCTTCGGCAAAGAGGTGAAGCGCCGCATCATGCTGGGCACGTATGTGCTGTCCAGCGGCTACTACGACGCCTATTATAAGCGCGCCAAGATGCTGCAACGCATGATCGCGCGCGAGTTCTCGGACGCCTTCGAGCGGTGCGACATCATCGTGACGCCCACCACGCCCGCCACGGCGTTCGGCCTCGGCGAGAAGCTGGGCGACCCGCTGGCGATGTACGCCTCCGACATCTGCACCACCACCGTCAACATCGCCGGCCTGCCCGCGCTCAGCGTACCGTGCGGGTTCGACGCGGCGGGGCTGCCCATCGGCATGCAGCTCATCGGCCCGAAATGGAGCGAGGCGAAGCTCCTCGGCGCCGCGAAGTGCTACGAGACGGCCAAAGGCGGCTTTGCCGTAAAGGAGATGTGAGACGATGAACAGTGTGAACGAGCGTTATGAAGTGATCGTGGGCCTTGAGATCCACGCGGAGCTGTGCACGAAGACGAAGATCTTCTGCGGGTGCAAAAACGCGTTCGGCGCCGAGGTGAACACGCTGTGCTGCCCGGTGTGCATGGGCCTGCCCGGCTCGCTGCCGGTGCTGAACAAGCAGGTGGTGGACTACGCCATCAAAATGGGCTGCGCGCTGGGGTGCACGATCAACCGCGTGTCGAAGAACGACCGCAAAAACTACTATTATCCCGACCTGCCCAAAGCCTATCAGATCAGCCAGTTCGATGTGCCCCTGTGCGAGCACGGCGCGCTGGACATCCTTGTGGACGGCGAGGTCAAACGCGTGGGCATCACGCGCATCCACATCGAGGAGGACGCCGGCAAGCTGATCCACGACGACGCGTTCGCCGGTTCGCTGGTCGATTTCAACCGCTGCGGCGTGCCCTTGATCGAGATCGTGTCCGAGCCGGACCTGCGCAGTGCCGAGGAGGCCAAGGCCTATATGGAGGCCATCACCGGCATCCTTTTGTACCTGGGAATCTCGGACGCCAAAATGCAGGAGGGCAGCGTGCGCGCGGACGTGAACGTCTCGGTGCGCCCGAGGGGACAGGCCGAGTTCGGCACGCGCACGGAGATGAAAAACGTCAACAGCTTCGGCGCTGTGTACCGCGCCATCCAGTATGAGGCGCAGCGGCAGATCGAGGTGCTCGAGGCCGGCGGCGTCATCGAGCAGGAGACGCGCCGCTGGGACGACGCCAAAGGCGTGAACTATGTGCTGCGCACCAAAGAGGACGCGCAGGATTACCGCTATTTCCCGGAGCCGGATCTGCTGACCTTCGTCGTCAGCGAGCAGCATGTGCGCGAGCTGGCGGATTCGGTGCCCGAGTTGCCGGTGGCCAAGACGTTGCGCTATGTCAAGGAGTACGGCCTCAATCAGGACGACGCGCAGCTGCTGGCCTCCAGCAAGCCGCGCAGCGAGTTCTTCGACGCGTGCGTCGCGCTGAACAAGTGCGACAAAAAGGCCGTGTCCAACTGGATGATCGGCGACATTGCGCGCATTTTGAACGAGCGGCGCATCGAGGTGGGCGACACGAAGCTGACGCCGGAGAAGCTGACGGATATGATCGTGCTGATCGAGAAAGGCGCCATCTCCAACACGGCGGCCAAGACCGTGCTGGAGACGATGATCGACGAGGAGCGCAGCCCCGACGAGATCGTGCGTGAAAAGGGCCTTGCCCAGGTGAGCGACACAGGGGCGCTGCTGGCGATCGTGCGCGAGGTGCTGGCGGGCAACGCCAAGGCGGTGGCGGACTACAAAAACGGCAAGACGAACGTGCTGGGCTTCCTTGTGGGCCAGTGCATGAAGGCGAGCCGCGGCCAGGGCAACCCCGCCATGCTGCGTGAGATGCTGGCCAAAGAGATCGAGACAGTGTGACAGGCGTAAAATCCCATACGCAGACGGACAGGCGGTTCTACCGCCTGTCCGTTTTTCATATAGTGGAGCAAATGAAAGGGGCGATGGGATGCGGGCGTTCAAACAGGCGGCGCAATGCCTGCCGCAGGCGTTGGCGCAGCCGCTTTTGGCGCTGCCGGGAGCGCTTATGTCCGGCGTGACGCAAATCCGCCTGCGCGCGTGCCAGCCGGCGGTTTTGTGCGCGGCGGACGGCGTGTGGTACCCGTGCGCGGACGGCACGGCGCGCCGCGAGCCGGGGCCGGGCTGCCTGCGCATTTCCAAGGCGCTGCTCGCGGAGTGTTTTCACGCGGTGTGCGGCTATTCGCTGCACGCGGTGCAGCACGAAGTGGACCAGGGCTTCGTCACGCTTGCGGGCGGCCACCGGGTGGGCGTGTGCGGGCGCATGGCGCAGCTGGAGGGCGCCCGCTGGTGCGTGCGCGACATCACAAGCATGAATGTGCGCATCGCGCGCACGGTGATGTGCGCCGTGCCGCCGGGGCTGGAACGGCCCGGGCCGGACGGGCTGCTGATCGCAGGCGCGCCGGGCAGCGGCAAGACGACGCTGCTGCGCTCGCTGGCGGCGCGCTGGGCGGCGTCGGGCGCGTGCGTAGCGGTGGTGGACGAGCGCCGCGAGCTTTTCCCGGACGTCGAGGGGCGCCCGCTGCACTGCGACGTCTTTTCCGGCTATCCGAAGCACATCGGCATGATGCAGGCGCTGCGCGCCTTTTCGCCGGACGTGATCGTCTGCGACGAGATCGGCTCGCAGCAGGATGCGCGCGCGGTGGAACAGGCGGCCAACGCCGGCGTGCGCATTGCGGCGACCATCCACGCGGCGTCTCCCGCGTCGCTCGCGCGCCGGCCGCAGTTTTGCGCGCTGGCGCAGACAGGCGCATTCGGGCGCGTGGTGTTCCTGCGCGGGGCCAGCGCGCCCGGCGCGGTGGCGGAGGTGCGGGATGTGGCCGATTGCCTGTAAGCTGGCAGGGGCGCTGCTCGTCGTGTGCGCGGGGGGCGCGGCGGGAGTCTGCGCCGGCCGCGGCCGCGTGCGCAGCGCGCGGGACGTCCAGCGCCTCGCGCGCTGCCTCGCGGCGCTGGAGGATGCGCTGCGCTTTCAAAAGGGGGACACGGCGCAGCTGCTGCGCTGCGCCGCGCAGGCCGCCGGCCTGCCGCTCGGCGAGGCGGCGCTGGACGGCGCGCAGCCGATGCCGCAGCGCGTGCGCCGCGCGCTGGAGGCGCTTGAAAAGCGCATGGACGCGCCGCGCGCGGAGTGCGCGATTTTCAGCGAAGCGGTGCTGGGCCTGTGCGTGCAGGATGAGAGCGAGGCGCGGCGCGCGCTGGCCTGGGCGCGCCGCCAGCTGGACGCCCGCGCGCAGGAGGCGGCGCAATCGGCGCGCGTGCAGCGGCGCTTATACCGCGCGCTGGGGCTTGCGGCGGGGGCCGCGTGCGCGCTGCTGCTGGCGTAATGGCAAGGCAAAAAAGGAGCGACGTGCACGATGAGTATTGATTTTGTGTTCCGCATCGCCGCCATCGGCATCATTGTGGCGGTGCTCAACCAGCTGCTGATCCGCTCGGGGCGCGAGGAGCAGGCGATGATGACGACGCTGGCCGGGCTGATCGTCGTTCTGATGATGATCATCAGCCAGATCAGCGTGCTCTTTGAGACGATCAAAGAGCTGTTCGCCCTGTAAAGCGTATGGCGGAGGTGTTTCGCCTCGCGGGGCTGGCGGTGTGCGCCGCGGTGCTGATCGATCTGCTCCGGCGCTACAGCCCGGGGTACGCCGTCCTCGCCTCGCTGGCTTGCTGTGCGCTCATCGTCCTGCTGCTGGCGGACGACATCGGCGCGCTGCTCGCGGCCGTGCGCGTCTTTTCGCAGGCGGCCGCATCCGACGAGCTGGCCTGCGCGTTCAAAGCCGTGGCCATCGCGCTCGTGTCGCAGATGTTGCAGGAGCTGTGCGCCGAGGCGGGGCAGCCCGCGCTGGCCGGGCGCGTCGACCTTGCGGGGCGCGTGCTGGTGCTGGCGGCCGCGCTGCCGCTGCTGGAAAAGCTGGGGGAGGTGTTGAAGGCGCTGCTATGAAACGGTTTGCCGCACTGGCGTTTTTGTGCCTCGTATGCCTGCTGTGCGCCCCGGCGGCGTTCGCCGAGCAGGAGGACGCGATCCCCCGCGAATGGGAGGATGTGATCTCGGACGCGCCCGTCACGGCGCAGGAATTCATGGACCTTGCGCCGGGCGAGATGGCCGCCGCGGCGGGCCGCCTGCTGGCGGAGGGAGCGCAGGCACCGCTGCGCCTGGCCGGCCGCACGCTGGCGGTGCTGCTGCTCGCAGGGGCGGTGCGCAGCCTGTGCCCGGACAAGGGTTCGGCGGCTTCGCTGCTCGACGCGGTGGTGGCGCTGTCGGTGTTCAGCCTGTGCAGCGCCTCACTCCTGGGCGTGGTGGAGATGCTGGGCGCCGCGCTGGAATCCAGCCGCGTCTATCTCGCCGCGTTCATCCCTGTGTTCGCCTCCGCGATGGCGGCGTGCGGGCAGACGAGCGGCGCGCTTGTCTATGCGGGGCTGTTTTTCACGGGCGTCAATTTGATCGCCGGCGTGCTGTGCGCGGTCGGGCTGCCGGTCACGCAGGTTTGCCTTTCCTTTTGCGCGGCGGGGTGCGTGTGCGACGTCGTCGACCTCACAAAACTGGCAAAGCTCGTGTGCAAATGGTGCAAGTGGCTGCTGGGCGCGTGCGCGACGGCGTTCACCGCGCTGATGACGCTGCAAAGCGCGTTCGCGCAGAGCGCGGACAGCGCGGCGCTCAAAACGGGGAAGTTTTTGTTGGGCAGCTCCATCCCGCTGGTGGGCAAAGCGCTGTCCGACGCGATGGGCAGCGTATTGGCCAGCCTGCGCATGCTCAAGGGCAGCATCGGCTTTGCCGCCGTAGCGGTGATCGCCGCGGCGTTCCTGCCGGTGATCGCCCAGTGCGTGGCGTATAAGCTCGTGTTCGCGGCGGGCGAGCTGGCCAGCGGCGCGCTGGGCAGCAAAAAGAGCGAAGCGCTGTTCGCGGGCCTCGCCGACTGCGCGGGGCTGTATGTGTCCATGGCGTTTTTCTTTTCCTTCATCGTGGTGTGCGCCACGGTGCTGATGGTGCTGCTGGGAGGTGCCGGGTAGTGACGCAGCTGCAAAACTGGGCGCTCGAAGTGTGTCTTGTGTGCGCCGGGGCGGGGCTTTTGAACCATCTGGCGGGCAGCCAGGGCCGCAAGTCTGTCATAAAACTGACGCTCACCCTATATATCTTAGTAACCGCCCTGAGCCCGCTGAAAAGCGGTTTGACCTCGGAAGAAATCGATTGGCAGACGCCGCAGCTTGCGGCGCAGCCGTCGCCGGACGCGGGCGCACTTGCGCTCGCGCGCGCAGAGAGTGCGCTGAGCGAGGAGCTGAGCGAAAAAGTTGGCGCCGGCGTGCGCGTGACGCTGGAGCGGCAGGGGCAGGAAGTGGCGGTCGCGCGCATCACCGTGTCCGGCGCGGCCGACAGCCGGCGCGTTGAGGCGCAGCTGCGCGAGGATTTCGGCGACGGCGTCAAGATCGTGTGCGAGAGCGGCGGGGGGAACGGCGAATGAACGAAAAACGGGCGACGGAGTGGGGCGAAAAGCTGCGCGCGCTGCTCGGCAAAAAGAACGCGGTGATGCTGCTCGGCATCGCGGGCATCGCGCTGATCGGCCTGTCGGAGCTTTGGCCGGACAGCGCCGCGCGCGCGGCGCAGCCGCAGGCGCAGACCGGCAGCGTGGAGAGCCGGGAGGAAAATCTGGAGGCGCGCCTCGCGCAGCTTTTGCGCGAGGTGGACGGCGCGGGCGAAGTGCGCGTGATGGTGACGCTGGAGGGGACGGAGGAGACGGTGTATGCGCAGGACGAGACACTGGAGGAGAGCCTCAGCCAGAGCGGAACGGGCGCGGAGAGCCAGCTGTCCCGCCAGAGTGAAACGCAGCGGGAACATCTGTTTTACGACGACGGCGCCGCCGACCGCCCGCTCGTCGAGAGCACGCGCCAGCCCGCCGTGCAGGGGGTTGCCGTCCTGTGCGAGGGCGGCGCCAGCGCGTCGGTGCAGCTGAGGATCACGCAGCTCGTGTCCACGGTGCTGGGGATCCCGGCAAGCCGGGTGTGCGTCACCCCGATGCAGCTCAAATCATGAATACGGAGGAAACGATGATGAAAAGCGCAAAAAGCAAACGACAGCTCACGCTGCTCACGCTGGTGGTGGCCCTCGGCGTGGCCGTTTACCTGAACTGGGAGTACGCCAGGACCGACGCGCCGTTTGCCTTGCAGCCGGCGCAGGAGACGGCCGCCGACGCCGACGGGGCCGTTTTGGACGAACTGGCGCAGGAGGCCGGCGCCGAGGCACAGCCCGTGCTGGAGGCGCTGCCGGATAAGAATTACGGCGAGGCGCAGCTTGTGAGCGCCGGCACGGCCAGCGGGGACGAATACTTTGAGCAGGCGCGCCTGACGCGCACGAAAACGCGCGACGAGGCGCTGGATACGCTGCAAAAGACGCTGCAGGACACGCACCTGAGCGACGGCGAGAAGGAGCAGCTCACACAGGACCTGACGAAGGTCATCAGCGACATCACGCTGGAGAGCGAGATCGAAAACCTGGTGAAGGCCAAGGGCTTTGCCGACTGCGTGGCGTTTTTGGACGGCGAAGCGATCAGCCTCGCCGTCAAGACCACCAGCGAGGGCCTGAGCGCGGAAGAAGTGGCGCAGCTGCGCGACATCATCCTCGGCAAAGCCGACGTCGCGGCGCAGGACATCAGCATCGTGGAAGTAAAATGAGCGGGGGACTTGTAGACGCCGCGCCTTTGTGGTACAATATATCCAAATTGAACCCGTTTTTTGCCTTGCGGGTCAGGAGGTTTCCAGAATGGATGTGTTGAAATCCAGCGCTGTGGGCGGCAGCCTGCAGATCTCTACGGATGTCATTGCCAAGATCGCCCGCCTCGCGACGCTGGAGGTGGACGGCGTACAGGCGGTCTGCGGCGAGAACCTGGGCGTCAAGGGCCTTTTGCCCAAGGCGCGCGCGCTCAAGCCCATCGAAGTTTCCCTGTCCGAGGATGTGGCGCAGATCACCGTCAGCATCCAGGTGCGCTACGGCAGCAAGGTGCCGGCCCTGGCGGAAAAGGTGCAGGAGAGCGTGAAAAGCGCCGTGCAGAATATGACGGGCATCACCGTGTCCAAGGTCAATGTTGTGGTGGCGGGCGTCGCCGTGCCCAGCACTGAGCCCGGCGAGGCGGAGTAAAAAATTTGCCGGCCCTCCCGCAATTGGCGCAGGAGGGCCTGTTTTTATGAGGATGGACCATGAAAAGAAGAACCGCGCGTGAAAACGCGTTCATCGCGGCGTTTGAGGCCGCTTTCCGACCCGAGGACCTCGAGGAGATCATCGCTTACTCCCGCGAATGCGGCGAGTACGCCCTGGACGAGTACGGCGAGCAGCTGCTGCGCGCCATGGCGGCGAACACAAAGCAGATCGACGGGATGATCGAGGCAAAGCTCAAGGACTGGACGCTGCGCCGCCTGCCCAAGGTGAACGTGACGATCCTGCGCCTGGCGCTGGCGGAGATGCGCTTTGTGCCGAGCGAGGAGAATATGGACAGCATCGTCATCAACGAGGCGGTGGAGCTGGCGAAAAAATATGCCGGCGACGGCGATTACCAGTTCATCAACGGCGTGCTGGGCGCGCTTTCGCGCGACGGCGAGGCCGGCGCGGCGCAAAGCGCGGACGGGACGGCATGACGGTACTGGGCATCGACACCAGCAACTACGCCACCTCGCTGGCGCTGGTCGACACAGAGGCGCGAACCGTTTTGGCGCACGCCAAGCGCTTTTTGCCGGTGCCGAAGGGCCAGCGCGGCCTGCGCCAGAGCGACGCGCTGTTCCATCACACGGCCGCCCTCCCACAGATGCTGGAAGAACTGAACAGCCGCGCCCCGCTGGACAAGCTCGGGGCTGTGGCTGTTTCCGTGCGTCCGCGGCCGGTGGAGGGCTCTTATATGCCGTGCTTTCTGGCCGGGCGCTCGGCCGCGGTGGCGGCCTCGCTAGCGGCGGGCGCGCCGCTTGTGCAGACAAGCCATCAGCAGGGGCACGTCGCCGCGGCGCTGTACGCCTGCGGCCGCCCGGAGCTGTTCGGGCGCGACGCGCTCGTGTTCCACATCTCCGGCGGAACGACGGAGCTTCTCTTGTGCCGCGGCTATACGATCCGCGAGCGCGTGGGCACGAGCCGGGACCTGTACGCGGGCCAGGCGGTCGACCGCACGGGCGTGCGCCTCGGCTTTGACTTTCCGGCCGGCGCGCAGCTGTCGGCGCTCGCGGGCGAATGCCCGGACGAAATCCGCCCGAAGGTCAGTGTGCAGGGGGCGGACTGCAGCCTGTCCGGCGTGGAGAACCAGTGTGTGCGCCTGCTCGAGCAGGGCGCCGCGCCCGCCTATGTGGCGAAATATTGCCTTTCCTATATCGCATATACGGCCCTCGCGATGATCCGCGCCGCGCACGGGCGCTATCCGGGCCTGCCCGTTGTGTGCGCGGGCGGCGTGATGAGCAGCGATATCGTGCGGGATATCGTCCAGAAGGCGACGCCGGACGTCTTGTTTGTGCCGGGGCTTTACGCCAGCGACAACGCCATCGGCACGGCGCTGATCGGCGCGATGGAGGTGGGCGCATGGCCAATGTGATCGGCGTATCGGCGCTCAACCGCTATGTCAAAACGCTGCTGGAGCGCGACCCCGTGCTGGCGGACGTGGCGCTGCGCGGCGAGATTTCCAACTTCACGCATCACTTCAAAACGGGCCATTATTACTTTTCGCTCAAGGACGAAAAGTGTGCGGTCAAGGCCGTGATGTTCCGCTCGGACGCGCAGCGCGTGCCCTTTGTGCCGGAAAACGGCATGCGCGTCATCGTGCGCTGCCGCGTTTCGCTGTTCGAGCGGGACGGCGCGTTTCAGGTGTATGTGCAGGACATGTTCCCGGACGGCGTGGGCGCGATGCAGCTGGCGTTCGACCAGCTGAAGGCGCGCCTTGAAAAAGAAGGGCTGTTCGACGCGGCGCGCAAAAAGATGCTGCCGCAGACCCCGCGCTGCGTGGGGCTCGTCACCTCCAAGACGGGCGCGGCGCTGCAGGATATCCTGCAGGTGACGGCGCGGCGTTGCCCCATGGCGCATCTTCTGCTGTGCCCGGTGAACGTGCAGGGGCGGCAGGCGGCCGCCGACGTTGTGCGCGCCATCCGGACGCTGGACGAGAGCGGGCGCGCGGACGTCATCATCGTGGCGCGCGGCGGCGGCTCGCGCGAGGACTTGTGGGTGTTCAACGACGAGGCCATCGCGCGCTGCGTGTACGCCTGCCGCACGCCGGTCGTCTCGGCCATCGGACACGAGATCGACTTTACCATCCTGGATTTTGCGGCCGATGTGCGCGCGCCGACGCCCAGCGCGGCGGCGGAGCTGGTGATGCCGGACATGGCGGCGCGGCTGTGGCAGGCGCGGCGCACGTTCGCTTCGATCGGGCGCCTTGCGCGTGAGCGCTGCGCCCGCTGCGAGGAGCGCCTCGGCGCATTGCGCGCTTCGCCGGCGCTGGAAAATGCGCGCCGCCGCCCGCACAGGCTGGCCGAAAATCTCGCGTTGCAGGCCGCCCGCGCGAAGGAGCTTTCCGCGCGCCGCATGCAGGACGCGCAGGCGCGTCTTGCGCATGCGGCGCAGCTGGCCGAATCGCTGAACCCATACGGCGTGCTGGCGCGCGGATACGGCATTGTATACAGCGAAGGGCGCGCCGTGAAAAGCGCGCAGGGCCTGCGCAGGGGCGACGCGCTGCGGGTGCTTTTGGCCTCGCAGACGCTGGAGTGCACATTCGAGCGCGCGCGCGAAGGCGGCGCGGCCGGGAGTTTTACAGAGGAGACGGCAGACCGATGAAAAAAGGGACGACATTTGAAGAGGCGGCGGGCCTTCTCGACGAGATCCTGCAAAAAATGTCCGACGAGGACACGCCTTTGGACGAGAGCATCAAGCTGTACGCGCAGGCGGCGCAGGCCGTCGCCTACTGCGACGAAACGCTGAAAAAAGCGCAGCTGAAAATTGAGGAGATCGACGCGAAATTTGCGCCGCCCGAGGCCTGACGGCGAGGGCGGGAAAGGAGAGAGCCATGCGGTTCGACGAACAGTATGAGCGCTATCTGGCGCTGGCGGGGCAGGCGCTGCAGGCGCAGGCCGACGCCATTTTCCAGGACGGCTCGCGCGTGAGCGAGGCCGCCCGCTACAGCCTGTTTTCCGGCGGCAAGCGCGTGCGCGCCGTTTTGTGCCTCGCCGTGTGCGACATGCTGGACGGGGAGATGCTCCGGGCCGCCGCGTATGCCGCCGGAGTGGAGATGCTGCACTGCTATTCGCTGATCCACGACGATCTGCCCTGTATGGACGACGACGACACTCGCCGGGGTAAGCCGTCGTGCCACAAGGCGTTCGGCGAGGACACGGCGCTGCTGGCGGGCGACGCGCTGCAAACGGCCGCGTTTGAGGCGGTGGCCGGCGCGGCGGGCGGCGGCGCGCGCAACGCGGACGCGGCCGTGTGCCTGGCCGGCGCGGCGGGCGCGCGCGGCATGGTGTACGGGCAGGAGCTGGACCTCTGCTACGAGACGACGCGCGCAAGCGAAAGCCAGCTGGAGCAGATCCACCGCCACAAGACGGGCGCGCTGATCAACGCCGCCGTGCAGATGGGCGCAATCGCCGCCGGCGCATCGGGAGAGCAGCGCCGCCAGCTCGAGGAATATGCGTACGGGCTGGGCCTTGTGTTCCAGATCGTCGACGATATCCTCGACGTCACCTCCACAAGCGAAGCGCTCGGCAAGCCGGTGGGCAGCGACGCGCACAACGGAAAATCCACGTTCGTCAGCCTGTACGGCGTCGAGCGCGCGCAGCAGCTGGCGCAGCAGGTGAATGCGCGCGCGTGCGGCGCGCTGGAGCCGTTCGGTGAAAAGGCCGCGTTCCTGCGCTCGCTGGCGGACAAGCTGCTGGTGCGCCGCCGGTAAGGAGGGAGCGGATATGGCACAGTTTCTGCAAAGCTTCTGCTTTGGCAATTATATCCTGTCAGTCGCGCTTTTGTCGTGGCTGGCGGCGCAGGTGGCGAAAACGCTGATCAATTATTTCCTCAGCGGCAAATTTGACGCCGAGCGCCTGTGGGGCGCGGGCGGCATGCCCAGCGCGCACTCGGCGCTGGTGTGCTCCGCGTTTCTGGCCGCCGCCAAGAGAGAAGGGGTCCATTCGCCCATCTTCGCCTTCGCGTTCATTTTGGCGGCCATCGTGATGTACGACGCCATGGGCGTGCGCCGCGAGACGGGCGAACAGGCGAAAGTGCTCAACAAAATGTTCGAAAAAGACGCAAACGCGCAGGATGGAGAGTACAAAAAACTGAAAGAGCAGGTGGGCCACACGCCGATCGAGGTGCTGTCCGGCGCGCTGCTGGGCATCCTGATCGCGGTGCTGATCCCCGTGCCGTCGCCCGCCGGATGAGCGCGGCAGGAAGAAGGAAGTGAAATCGTTGGCTCTGCTGGAGCATATCTCGTCGCCGCAAGACGTGCAAAAATTGAATGACGCGCAGCTGTGCGCGCTGAGCGAAGAGATCCGCGATTTTCTCATCGAGAGCGTCTCCAAGACGGGCGGGCACCTGTCCTCGAACCTCGGGACGATCGATCTGACCATTGCGCTGCACAAGGTGTTTTCAACGCCGCGCGACGCCTTTGTCTGGGACGTGGGCCATCAGTGCTACACGCACAAGATCCTGACCGGGCGGCGCGAGGGCTTTGCCAAGCTGCGCCAGCTGGGCGGCGTGTCCGGTTTCCCCAAGCCCAGCGAGAGCGAGCACGACGCCTTCATCGCCGGCCACGGGAACACTTCTCTGTCCGCGGCCATCGGCATCGCGCAGGCCAAGCGCTTGAAGGGCGAGGCGGGCAAGGTGATCGCCGTCGTGGGCGACGGCGCTTTCACGGGCGGCATGGTGTACGAGGGCATGAACAACATCCGCGCGCTGAACAACCTGATCGTCATCCTCAACGACAACAAGATGTCCATCTCCAAAAATGTGGGCACGATGGCGCAATATTTCACGCGCCTGCGCACGCAGCCGGAGTATTTTGCGGTCAAGCGGAACGTGGAGTCGGCGCTGGACCGCGTGCCCGTGGTGGGCGCGCCGCTCAAGAGCGGTATCCAGTCGGTCAAGACGATGCTGCGCCGCGCGCTGTACCACTCGACGATGTTCGAGGACATGGGCTTTCAGTACGTCGGCCCGGTGGACGGGCACGACATCCCGAAGCTGTGCGCGCTGTTTTCCGCCTACCGCGACGAGCAGGCGGCCCCGCTGTTCATCCATGTGTGCACGGTCAAGGGCAAGGGCTTTTTGCCGGCGGAGCAGAACCCGGGCGAATTCCACGGCGTGTCCTCGTTTGACCTTGACCATGTGACGAACCCGGAGGTCTCCTCCGAGCTGTCGTTCTCGGCGGTGTTCGGCCGCCGCCTTGCGCAGCTGGCCGACAGCGAGCCGCGCCTGTGTGCGATCACGGCCGCCATGAAATACGGCACGGGCCTGCAATACTTTTACAAAAGCCACAAGGAGCGCTTCTTTGACGTCGGCATGGCGGAGCAGCACGCGGTGACGTTCGCGGCCGGCCTTGCCAGCGCGGGTATGCTGCCGGTGGTGGCGATCTATTCCACCTTTTTGCAGCGCGCGTACGACCAGATCATCCACGACGTCAACCTGATGCGCGCAAACGTCCTGTTCGCGATCGACCGCGCCGGGTTCGTGCCGGGCGACGGCGAGACGCACCAGGGCATTTACGACACGGCTTTTTTGAGCGAAATCGACGGCGTGCGCCTGTTCAGCGTGTGCAATTACGCGGAGCTGGAATACTGGCTGGAAACGCTTTTGAAAGAGGAGGGCCCGCGCGCGCTGCGCTATCCGCGCGGAGCGCAGGACGAGACGCTGGCGGCGCTCGGGTGCAGCGGGCAGGCATTCGACGTCTATCCGGCGCAGGGCCCGGCGCGCGTTGCGCTGGTCACATACGGCGCCGAGACAAAACAGGCGCTGGCGGCTGCGGCCGCGGCCGCGCGGCAGGGCGTCAATACGGATGTGTACAAGCTGGTGCAGCTGCACCCGCTGCCGCACGGCGCAGTGGAGAAGCTGGCCGGTTACGACGCCGTCGTGTTCGCCGAGGAGGGCATCCACGGCGGCGGCATCGCCGAGCATCTGGCCGCGCAGCTCGCGCAGCGGCGCTGGGGCGGGCGCCTGGTGCAGGCGGGCGCGACCTCCACGGGCCTCGCGAGCGCCAGCGCCGACCAGATGCGGCAGATGTTCGCGCTGGACGCAGACTCGCTGTGCACGCAGCTGAAAGAAGTGGCAAAGACATGAAGATCAGATTGGACCAATATCTCTGCCAGCACGGGCTGGCGCAGAGCCGGGAGCGCGCCAAGGCGCTGATCATGGCGGGCATCGTGTACGTCGGCGAGGAAAAAAGCGACAAGCCCGGCAATATGATCGACGAAAACGCGCGCGTGGAGGTGCGCGGGCACGACATCGGCTATGTCAGCCGCGGCGGGCTCAAGCTGGAAAAGGCGATGCAGGTCTTCCCGGTGCATCCGCAGGGGCTCGTCTGCATGGACATCGGCGCGTCCACCGGCGGCTTTACCGACTGCATGCTGCAAAACGGCGCGGCCAAGGTGTACGCGGTGGATGTGGGCTACGGGCAGCTGGCGTGGAAGCTGCGCTGCGACGAGCGCGTGGTCAATATGGAGCGCACGAACATCCGCAACGTCACGCCGCAGATGCTGAAAGAACCCGTGCAGTTTTTCAGCGTGGACGTCTCGTTCATCTCGCTGCGCCACATTTTCCCCGTGGCGGCGGCCATCACGACGCCGGATGCGCAGGGCGTGTGCCTCGTCAAGCCCCAGTTTGAGGCGGGGCGCGAAAAAGTGGGCAAAAAAGGCGTTGTGCGCGAGGCGCAGACGCACGAGGAAGTGCTGCTTGCGGCCGCCGGCTACGCGCAGGCGAACGGCTTTTGCGTGGCGGGGGCCGATTACTCCCCCGTGAAGGGGCCGGAGGGCAATATCGAGTTTCTGCTGTATGTGAAAAAGGGCGAAGGGCCGGGCCTTTCGCCCGATGCGGCGCGGGATGTGGTCGCGCGGGCGCACGAGGCGCTCGCCTGACGGGACGCGAAGCGAAGAGAGGGCCAGCATGACAGTTTATCTCATTCCCAACATGAAAAAGCGCGATGTGCGCGCCGCTGTGGAAACGGTGGCGCGCTGCCTGCGCGGCCTGGGCGCGCAGGTGCTGCTGCCGCTGGCGCTCGAGGAGACGTTTGAAGGGCAGGACGCGCAGTTCCTTTGCGACGCGGACGCATTCGCACGGTGCGACGTGGCCGTCACCGTGGGCGGCGACGGGACGATCCTGCACGCGGCCAAGCGCGGGCTCTCCTACCACCGGCCGCTGCTGGGCGTCAATTTGGGGCGCATGGGCTTTCTTGCGACGGCGGAATGCGGCGACAGCGCCAAGTTCGAGCGCCTTGTGCGCGGCGACTGGCGGGAGGACCGGCGCGCGGTGCTCTCGGTGCGCTGCCGCGGCAAGCGCCCGTTCGAGTCGGTCGCGCTCAACGACCTGGTCATCGCGAAAACCGGCATCGGGCAGACGGTGGACGTCAGCATCTGGTGCGACGGCATCCTGGTGAACGAGTATCTGGGCGACGGCGTCGTCGTGTCGACGCCCACGGGCTCCACCGCCTATTCGCTCAGCGCGGGCGGCCCGGTGCTGGATGCGCGCATCCGCGGCCTTGTGGTCACGCCTGTGTGCGCGCATAGCATGCACAGCCCGCCGATGGTCTTTTCGGCCGAACGGCGGCTCACCATCCAGGTGGATTCCCCTGCGCGCGGGCGCGCGGAAATGTGCTGCGACGGCGCCGACGCGCGCGTCCTGCTGCCGGAGGACCGTCTGGAGGTCTCCCTGAGCGGCGATTATATCTCTCTGGTCAGCTTCAATGAGGCCGACCAGTTTGCAGCCATCGACAAAAAGCTGAAAGGGCGATGACACGCTTTGAAAAATGCAAGACATGCGAAAATCCTGGAGCTGATCCAGAACCATGAGATCGACCGGCAGGAGGAGCTGCTGGCGCAGCTGAAAGCGGCCGGCTTTTGCGTGACGCAGGCGACGGTGTCGCGCGACATCCGGGAGCTGGGGCTCGTGAAGACGGCCGACGGCGCCGGGCGCTACCGCTACGCCGTGCCCGCCGGCGCGAAGAGCAAGCGCTCGGCTTCGCGGTTTGAGACGATCTTCCGCGAGAGCGTGCTGGACGTGGACTGCGCGGGCCACATCGTGCTGGTCAAGTGCTACACGGGCATGGCGAACGCCGCGTGCGAAGTGTTCGACTCGATGCCGTGGGACAACGTTGTGGGGACGCTCTCGGGCGACGACACATTTTTGATTCTGATGCGCGCCGAACAGGACGCGCGCGCCATCTGCGACAAGCTGCGCCGGTACATCGGGCGGCGCTGACCGCAGGAAAGGAAGGAGGGGCTGCGCCATGCTGCGCGAGATCACCATCGAAAATGTCGCTGTGATCGAAAAGGCCACGGCCGGTTTCGGCCCCGGCCTGAACGTGCTGTCCGGCGAGACGGGCGCGGGCAAGTCGATTTTGATCGACTCCATCAATGCGATCCTCGGCAACCGCACTTCGCGCGAATTGGTGCGCAGCCAGACGCCGAAGGCGAAGATCTGGGCGACGTTCCAGGACGTGGACGAAAAAACGCGCCGCCGGCTGGAACAGGCCGGGTACGAGGCGGGCGACGAGCTGCTTTTGTACCGCGAGATCAGCGCCGACGGCAAAAGCCAGTGCCGCGTCAACGGCATGCCGGCGACGGCGGCGACCGTGCGCGAGATCTGCGCCGGGCTGCTGGCCATCCACGGCCAGCACGACAGCCACAGCCTGACCGACCCGGCGACTCACCTCGGCGTGCTGGACGCCTTTGCGCAGGACGAGGCGCAGCACGCCGCCTATTACCGCGTGTACCGCGAATTGTGCGGCGTGAAAAAGCGGCTGGACGCGCTGAACGCCGACGAGGACGAGAAGGAGCGGCGCGCGCAGCTGCTGCGCTTTCAGATCGAGGAGCTGGAGATGGCGCAGCTGGAGGACGGCGAGGAGGAGGCGCTGCGCGAGCGCCGCAGCCAGATCCAGCACGCGCAGAAGATCACGCAGCAGCTGGCGGCGGCCTACCGCGCATTGAACGGCGAGCCGGACGCGGACGTGCCCGGCGCCGCCGAGCTGCTGGGCGCCGCGAGCGCCGCGCTCGACGGTGCAAGCGCGCTGGCGCAGCAGCTGGCGCCGCTGGCGGAAAAGGCGGGCGAGCTGTTTTACGCGGCGCGCGATCTGGAGAGCGAGCTTGCCGGCCGGCTGGACGGCTTTGATTTCGACGAAAAGGCGCTGGATGAGGTGGAGGAACGGCTGGACGTGCTCTACCGGCTGCGCCAGAAATACGGGCGGGACGTCCCGCAGCTGCTGGAGTATCTTGCGGCGGCCCGCGAGGAGCTGGAGGGGCTCGAATCCGGCGAGGCGCTGGCCGAGGAGCTTGCGCAGCGCCAGCAGGAATTGTACGAGAGGGCGCGCGCGCTGGCCGAGGAGCTGACGCAGACGCGCCTTGCCGCCTTCGAGCGCCTGGAGAAGGAGCTCACCGCCGCGCTGCGCTTTTTGAACATGCCGGGCATCCGGTTCGCTTTGCGCCACAGCCGCGGGCCGCTCGCCTCGGCCGGGCAGGACAGCGTCGAATTCCTCCTGTCGGCCAATGCCGGCGAAGAGCCCAAGCCCCTTGCCAAGATCGCGTCGGGGGGCGAGCTGTCGCGCATCATGCTGGCGATGAAAAGCGCGCTGGCGGACAAGGACGACATCGGCACCGTCATTTACGACGAGATCGACACGGGCGTGTCCGGCCTTGCGGCGGCGCGCATCGGCGAAAAGCTGCGCCAGACGGCGCAGGGCCGCCAGGTCATCTGCATCACGCACACCGCCCAGATCGCGGCCCTGGCCGACGAGCATCTGCTCATCCGCAAGGAGGAGGCGGACGGGCGGACGTTCACGCGCATCACCCCGCTGGAGGGCGAGGGGCGCGTGGCGGAGCTCGCGCGCATGATCTCGGGCGACCGCGTCACCGACCTCGCGCTCGCCAACGCGCGCGAAATGCTGGCGCTGGCGCATCCGGACGCTTGACAATCCGGTTTTGTATGGTATACTTTGGGTAAATGCGAAGAAGGGAACAAGTAGCGCCGATGCTCCCGGCGCAGAGAGCCTCCGTTTTGGTGCGAGGAGGGGCGGGAGCCGGGTCTTGCGAATACATCCCGGAGCAGCGGGCTGAACGTTGCAGTAGGCCTTGCCGGGTTGCGCCCGTTACGGCGCGGTTGTGTTGACAGACACACAGAGGCCGCCCTCCGTGAGGAGACGGCAAACAGAGGTGGTACCGCGAGCTGTTCGCCCTCTGCCAAAGAAATTTGGCAGAGGGCTTTTTGTATCCCTTTGCCGCAGAAAAGGAGAAGGAAAATGGAACTGTACGACGAACTGGTCGCCCGCGGCCTTGTGGCGCAGGTGACGGACGAGGACAAGGTGCGCGAGTGGATCAACAGCGGCAAGGCCACGTTTTACATCGGCTTTGACTGCACGGCCGACAGCCTCACCGCCGGCCACTTCATGGCGCTGACGTTGATGAAGCGCCTGCAGGCGGCGGGCAACAAGCCCATCGCGCTGATCGGCGGCGGCACGACGATGATCGGCGACCCCTCGGGCCGCACCGATATGCGCAAGATGCTGACGAAAGAGGACATCGACCACAACGCCGCCTGCTTCAAGCGCCAGATGGAGCGCTTCATCGATTTCAGCGACG
>DXGT01000051.1 GCA_019113785.1 Candidatus Ruthenibacterium merdigallinarum
AGCAGCAGCGGCGACACCGAGAAATACACGCCCAGCTGATACGGGGTGGAGAGCGCCGACCAGATCTTCGTCTTTTCCTCGAAGGTCATGGACAGGATCGTGACGGACGCGCTCTCCTCCAGTTCCTGCGAATAGGGGTGCGCCTCGTTGACGTCGATGGTCGGATAGTCGCTGAGCACCTGCAGCGCCCGTCCCAGGATGCGCTGCTCGGCCTCGGCCCCGGCCGCGATCTGCGCCTTGCTGTTCAAAAACAGCATGTAGTGCAGCGCCAGCGGCCGCGGCGGGCGGCGGCGGATGTTGTCCGCGCCGCGCTGCATGGCCCCCGCGCGGTACTCGCCCTGCTCGCGCAGGTCGTACAGGTACAGCCCCAGCTGGAAATCGCCGTTCTTGTCGGTGGGCGCCGCCAGCCGGATGGCCTCGGGCGCGCTGACGGGCACGGGGCACATCTGCGCGCGCAGCAGCTTCAAAAGCGCGGCGCTGACGTCCGCCACAATGGAGAAATCCGCCATTGGCCGCTCACCCCTTTCGAATGGAATAGTACATCGGCGTGCTCTCGCCCTCGGCCGGCGCCTGCTCCAGCACGGTGCCCGCGTCGTACGGGTAGCAGTACTCGTACACGAGGCCGTCGCGCTCGAGGGCGCGGCGCTGGATCTGGTTGGCGTAGTTGAGCGCGCTCACCTGCACGAACAGTGCGTTCTGCTTGTCGAGCTGGTAGGTGACGTTCGAGAAGGCCGTGGGCCTCGCCGTGCGCAGCTGCTCGATGGCGACGCAGTCCTCAATGGCGGGGGCGCGGTCCAGCGTGTACGCCTCCCCGGGCAGGCTGTCCAGCGGCACGTCGTCGCCCAGCACCGTCACGCCGCTGACGAACACCTTGGTTTTGTCGAGGTCGGCCTCGGCCTGCCAGACGTTCGCGTCGATCTCGAAATACAACGTGAGGTTCGTCTGCACAAAGTCCGGCACCTGCTCGCCCGGGCCCGGCTGCGCCGTGCTCTGCGAAGAGGACGAAGCCGCCTGCGAGGACGAGGAGGAAGAAGAAGAGGCGGAGGAAGCCGCCTGCTGCGAGCTGGAACTCGAGCTGGCCGGCTGTGTGGAGCCGGACGACGCGGGCATCCACGCCAGCGGCGAGAGGCTCACCGCCTCCCGTGTGCGCGCGCGCAGCAGCTGGATGCCGCCGCCCATGCGCGCCGTCGTGGGCATGTAGTAGAACTGCCCGGCGTCGTCCTCCTCGGCCGCCTCGTTGTGCCATGCGTCCACGCGCACGCGGCAGTCCATCGTCACGACGACGCCCGCCTCCTCGTACAGGAACACGCTGGCGCTGTCGGTGTAGTAGATGCGCGGCGTCTCGGTGAACGCGGCCTCCAGATCGGCCAGCGTCGCGCCGACGAGCGCGCTGTAGTTGATCTTGCCCGCATAGACGGCCCCCGTGTACAATGCGCGGCCCTGGGCGCTGTACAGCGTGCCCTGGCCCTGCGGCTCGCCTTCAAAGAACTGGCCCGTGTAGGCCACGATGCCGCTGTCGTAGTACTCGGTGCCGGAGCCGTGGTACGCGTCCTCGGCGAACTCTCCCTCGTACACCAGCGTGCCCGCCTCGTTGTAGGCCTTGCCCATGCCGTCGCGCAGGCCGTTTTTGAACGCGCCCGCGTACAATACGGTCTGCCCGTCCTGCGCGTACAGGATGCCCTCTCCGCTGTAGCGGTTCTCGGCAAAGCCGCCCTCGTAGCGCTTGTTGCCGGACGGCCAGTACTGCACACCCTGGCCGCTGTACTGGTTGTTTTCAAACCCGCCCTCGTACACAAGGCGGCCCATGCGGTCGCGCAAGGTGCCGGTGCCCGTGCACACGCCGGCCTCCACGTCGCCCACGTAGACGACCGTGCCGTCCGCCGCGCGGATGTTGGCCGTGCCCGAATAGGAGGCGAGCTCCATGTCGTCGTAGTCGAACGTGACGGTGGTGAGCACCTGCTCGGGCTGCGCGGGGGTGGCCGGCAGTGGCGAGGCGAACATCGTGAAGTAGATGAACACGCCCGCGCACGCGACGAGCACCAGTGTGAGCAGCAGCTTTTTGTACACCCAGTAGCGCCCGACGCTGAAGTAGTCTTTCGGCGACTGCGGCCGCAGCGTGATCAGCGATTTGACCTTCTTGGTCAGCGTGGGGATGAGCTTTGCCGTGAGCACGTTGACGTTGAACAGCCGCTGCGCACGCACCACCAGCAGGCGGAACGGATTCGTGACGGCCGTCATCAGGCGCTTGAAAATGCTCATCAACAGCTTGAACAAAGGCTCACCCCCTTTCTTTCAGATTTTTTCACAGACGTTTTTCGCAGCGGAAAATGTACGTGCGTGCGACGTTGTCGTACTGGTTCTCGCGCAGCACGACGGCGAACATGTTCTTCGCGTCGTACCAGCGGCCGTCGGCGTACAGCTCCATCGCCTTTTCAAACGTGGCCTTCGTCTCGTTGATCAGGCGGATCTCCTCCGGCGTGCAGCCGTCGTAGAAGTCGTACAGGCCCATGCGCTTCTCGTCGGCGCCCTCGGGGCAGCCGATGAAGCGGTGGAAATAGCGGCTCTCGTCCATGCCCTCCAGCGCGGCCTGCGTGACCACCAGCCGGCTGGCGAAGTGGCGCAGCTCGTCGAAGTGCGCGGCCAGCGCGTCCATCTCGCCGCTGATCATCGCGGGCACCAGGCGCTTTTCGTCGCCGCAGATGCCGTAGTACACGTCGGCGCGGTGCACGAGGAAGAACGCCTCCATGCGCTCCTGCACCGGCATGGCCGCGTTCAGCGCGTCCAGCCTCGACAGCGCCGACAGCGCGATGTCCACGGCGCTGTCGCCGCCCTTCGGGCAGATGACCTGCAGCCGGCGCAGATTGACGCTGTCCGTCAGCAGCACGGCGTCGTGCTCCTCGCACAGCTCGTTCACAATGGCGAAGAAGCGGTCGGTGCGCTCCTTGGCCTCGGCCTGCGCCGTTTTGGCCGGCAGCTGCAAACTGACGCTGAGGATGTGGTACGCCGCCTGCTGGCCGCTTTCGAGGTCGAGGTCGGCCAGGTTCTCCTTGCCCAGCAGCTGGAACACCTTCTGCGGGATGAAGCGGAAGTAGGTGGCGCTGGTCTGGCGCAGGTTGTAGATCTGCACGTCGATGTCGCCCGCCATCTTGTTGAACACGCGCACGATGCCGGAGAACTCGTCCGAGTCGGCGTCCTCCAGACGCACGGTGCGGTCGCCCTGGGCGAACTGCTCCAGCCCGGCGCGGATCTGGCTGAGCGGGCGCAGCACGCGCCGGAACACCACCGCCAGCACGGCGCTGACCGCCGCGAGGAACACGACGCCCAGCGCGCAGAACCACAGCAGGTAGGCGCGCGTATATGCGCGGACATTGTCCATCAAAATGCCGGTCTCCAGCAGGTACACCGTGCTGCCGGACATGCCGCCCACGGGCGTGACGCACACAAGGCGCTCGCCGTTTTTGTCGCGCAGCACGCCCGTCTGGGCCGCGCCCGTGTACGCCGCGCGCAGGTACAGCTCGTCCGCCTCGGCGTTCATGTTGACGCCGAACGGGTAAAAGCACGGCGCGTCGCGGTCCACCACGGTGTACAGCTGCCCGCGCTCGTAGCAGGCGGTGCGCGTGTACACCGAGCGGGTGTTCATCTGATCCATCAGGTAGCCGTAGTCGTCGCTTGTGTACTGATAGGGGAACTCGATGGCCTCGAAGCTCTCGGTGCCGAACAGCGCCATCAGCATGTTGCCCTCGTCCACGACCTGCTTTTCAAAGCTGGCGCGGATGGACGCCGCGTACGTGCGGTACGAAAGGCCGCCGAACAGCGCCACGGCCAGCGCCAGCAGCGGCACGGCCGCCGTCATCAGCTTCGCGGCCAGCGTGCGGCGTCCCGCCGCCAGGCGCACCAGCGCCGCCGCGGCCCACAGCAGCGCCGCCAGCGCCGCCAGCCACACAAAGAACCAGACGATCGCCGCGCCCAGCGTGCGCGCAAAGCCCGCGCGCGCCGAAGCGACCACCGACACCTGCCCGTCCACGGACAAGATCAGCTCGTAGCGGCCCTCGGCCTCGTTGTGCACGACGCCCGCGAAGTTCTGCTCGCTCTCCATCGAGGCGTACACAAGGTCGGCGGGCGCGTAGCTGCTGGCGCCCGTGAACGGCTCGGTGCCGCTTTTCAGCACGGTCGTCTCTCGCGTGGAAAGGTTGATCGAAAGCAAATCGCCGCTCTCCTGCTCGCCGAGGTACATGCTCTCGGTGTCGATGGGGCAGGCGAAGACCGGGTACATCACGCGGTCGAGTTCCCGCGCGGGATACACCTCGGTGGAGCCGCCCTCCTCGGTGGCGGTGAACAGCTTGCCCGACGAGGCGATGTAGGCCGTTGCGCCGCCCATGGCCCAGGCGCGCCAGATGCCCTCGCCGCGCGCGAGCGAATAGGTGCGCGTGCTCTTGGCCGCCACGTCGCCGCGCTGGGCCAGCGGGTCAAGGTCGTACACGGCGCGCACCAGCGTGCCGGAGTCCGGCGTGGTGCCCATCACGCTGGCCGAGCTCGTCACCGTCAGCCAGCGCCAGCGCACGTCCGTGTCGCCGGCGTCCAGCAGGTGCGAGGCCTCGCGCTTGAACAGAAGGTTCTGCGGGTCGTACACCGCCAGCTCCTGCCCGGTGCGCTCGCCGCTTGCGGGGTCGCTGCGGTCCAGCAGCAGGTACACGCGGCCCTCGGCGTCCGCCGCCATGTCGCTCAGCGTCACCAGCTGGCCGCTGCGCCGCTCGCCGACGGAAAAGCTGTGCGTGACGACGCCCTCCGGCGTCACCTGCTCCACCACAAGGCCATCGCCCCGGTACTGCGCCACCAGCGCCGTGCCGTCCGTATACTGCACCGCGGCGATATTCGTAAAGCTGTGCGGCGCCAGCACCACGTTCTGCAGCACCGTCAAACACAGCGCCAGCACTGCCGCCGCGGCCCAGATCGCCCTGCCCGCTCTCTTCACGCTTCGTTCCCCTCTTCCCGGTTTTTATTCGTTCTCATCGGTGAGCGATACCTCGCCGATCTGCTGCACGCCGCCGTAGAACGTGTTCTCCTGCGCGGCGCTGCCCGCGAACATGCGCATGCCGATCTGGTACGCGGCGTAGGCGATGGTGACGCACACCAGCGCCGCGAGGAAGATCGCCATCGAGTGCCGCCGCACGAACGCCACCCCCGCGAGAACCTTGTCCCACAGCAGGCGCGCGCCGCGGTGCGGCGGCTGCGGGCGGTCGGGCATGGCCCGCACCGCCGTGAGGATGGCGCCGATGGTGGAAAAGCCGCCCACCTGCGCCTTCTTGAAGAAGGCCACCAGCTCCCGCGGGTACTGGGGCAGCTGGCCGCCCGTGCTGCGCGCCCATTCGCGGCTGAGCAGGTCGAACACGCGCTCGGCCACGGCCTGGCAGTACTCCGCCTGCGTGGTGCTCTCGCGGTAATCGGCAAAGTCGAGGAAGTAGTTGAAATACACCTCGCCCGACGCGTCCAGGTTCACGCAGCGCCCGTTCAGCAGCAGCATCGCCGCCGCGGCCGGCAGCTGCGTCTCGGCGCAGGCGGCCAGAAGGCTCTGCGCCATGGCGCGCCGGTGCGCGAAATCGGTGCCGTAGATGTCCTCGCGGCTGGCCAGAAGGCTTTCGGGCCGGTAGCGGAACACCAGATGCAGCGCCTCGCCCTGCGTGGCGCTGCCGACGTACTCGCCGTTCGCGCTGAACGCCCCGCTTGCGGCGAGGGCCGCCGCCGTGCGGCGCATGCCCGGGTCGGTGACGGCCACGTCCGTGTACAGCGCGCCCGTGGCGCGCCGCCTGTCCTCGCACACGAGGATGCGGTTCACCTCGTTGGCCAGTACCACCCGCACGGGCGCAAGGTCCATGTTGAGCATCGCGGTCACGCGCCGTCACCCCCTTTCCCTGGCATTTTGCGTCAGCCCTCCGCCTGTTCTTTCTTCTTCTGGCTGACGATCGCGAACGCGTACGTGTACACCGACGGGTCGCTGACGGCCTCGATGCGGATCTCGTACACGCCCTCGCGCGCCGGCGCGGTGTAGGTGCCGTTGTTGTCGATACTGCCGCCCTCGGGGTCCTTCACGGAGAAGTTGCACGCCTCGGCCGGCATGTTGATGAACACGGGCGCGATGTGCGCCGTGCTCTTGGGCGCGAGGACGATGGTGTCGGGGTTGACCAGCAGCATCGGCTCGCCGGCGCGGTGCTGCTGGAACTGCTTGTCCAGCTCGCCCGCGCGGTAGGCAAACCAGCGGATGCGCAGGCTGATGAGGCCCGTGTCCTCGCCCAGGCGCAGGCCCACGATGAACGTGCCGCGCTCGGGCAGCACCTTCACGGCCGTGCTCAGCTGGTACACGCGCTCGGCGGCGCTCTGCCCGCGGTCGCCCGCGAAGATGGACGCGTCGCCGAACAGCACTTCGCTGCTGGTCTGCCCGCCGGCGTCGGCGCTGATGTACTCAACGCCCACCTGCACGCACACGGGGCCCGGCCCCAGCCCGTGCATGATCTCGTCCGAGAAAATGGCCTGGCGCGCCGTGCCGCCCATGCCGATGGGCAGATCGAACACGCCGCAGGCGGTGTGGCGCGCCGCCTCGGCGCGCTCGGCGCTCACGCCCGTGTGCACAGCACCCGCGCCGGATGCCGCGGGGGCGGGCGTCTCGCCCGCCTCGGCGGGGTAGTACTCCTCCAGCCGGCGCAGCGTCATCAGCTGCTGGGCGTTGTAGCAGTACTGGCCCCAGGGCGCGCTCTCCACGCGGTCGATGATGACGGAGCTGCCCTGGCGGATCAGGCGCACGCGCGCCAGCCACAGCCGCTCGTCGTAGCTCTCCTCCAGCTCCTGGTCCATCGAGCGCGCGTAATAGTCCGTCAGATAGCAGGCCTCGATGCCGCTGTCCACGGGCTTGACGGGCGCCGTGAGGCTGCGTTTGAGCTCGAACGTCTCGTCGTTGCGGCGGATGGCAAAGCCCGACATGGTCAGCGCCGTGTCGCCGCCGCCCCACAGATAGGCCTCCGGCCGCAGCAGCGTGTACACGGTGTGCGTCTGGCCCTGCGCGAGGCGCACGTTGTTGCACGCGACGTCGGCGCCCGCGCCGTCCGGCCCGGCAAAGCCGGGCGCTTCGATGCGGTAGGACACCGCGTATTCGCCCGTGCCCGCGCCGGTGCGCCGGATGGTGGTGGCCACGCGCAGCGCGCTGCCGCGCGCAGCGAACAGCGGCGTGCGCTGCACCACCTCCACCTCCTGGTCGGAGTACAGCACCGTCGTGCCGACGAAGCGGTCGATGGGCGCTGAGATGGGCGCGGCCAGGTCCTCGTCCAGCAGCGTCAGGGCGTACTGCTCGCGCACGCGGTTGTAGCGCGTCTCGCCGCTGGGGTCCATCACGGCGTACATCTCCTCGGCGGGCTGCTCGTCGTAGCGGATGCCCAGCAGCGCGCTGGTGGAGGCCAGCTGCGCGAAGCCCTCGATCGTGGACAGCTTCACCACCGTGGTGGCCGGCACGACGATCTCGCGGCCGGAGGCGTCGTACGCACAGCCGGCCTGGATGACCAGCGAGAGGTCGTCGGCCCGGATGACCCCGAGGCCGGCGACGATCCCGTCGACGCCCGTCAGGCGGTTGGACAGGCGGCGCTTGTCGTTGTAGTAGCGCTGCTCGTCCTCAAAATCCCGCGCGGTGAGCAATTTTCCGTAGTAGTAATTGTTTCGCTGGAAGGGAAAGTATTTACGGTTCAGCATCGGTCCGCCTGCTTTCTGTTGTCATAGTTTCGATGGCCGCCCGGCCATCCCGGTCATTGGAAATTCTGGAAATCCTCCAGATTTTCGTACGTCTGTTCGCCCGGCGCGCCGGTGTTTTCACCCTCCGCGCCCTCGCGCCGCCGCCGGCGCCACGCCAGCAGCAGAAGCAGCGCCAACACCGCCAGCGCCGCGCCGCCGCCCCACATCAGGTAGGTGAAGAAGGCGGAGGCCTCGCTCTCGGGCTGCGGCACGCTGATGGCGTAGCGGCCCATGGTGTCGGTCTGGATGTAGGCGATGCCGCCCGAGCGGCGCGCGCTGAACTGCGTCAGCGTGCCGTCGTCGTTGATGCGGCTCACCGTGACGATGCCGTTCTGGTACTCGGCGGGGATGGCAAAGCCGATCTCCACCTCGCCCAGCGGCTCGACGGTCTCGCCGTCCACCGTCAGCTGCGTCTCGTACACAAGGGCGATGGTCTGGTTGAGGCTGCTGTTCACCGTCGCCTCGTCCCCCTCGCCCGGGTTCACGCGGCTCACCGTGAGCAGCGCGTTTTCGGGCACATTGCCCTCGCGCGCCGACAAGACGGTGTTGAACGCGCTCTCGCGCAGCACGATGTCGGAGTACATCGGCCCGTCGCCGGCGCTGTTGTAAGTGCGTCGGCTGGTCAGGCGGTCGGTCACGGTGGTCTGCGCCTGCGTGTCCTGCGGGGCTTCCGGCTCCGCCGGCGCGGGCGCGCGCACCGTATAAGTGGCCGTGGCCACGTCGCTCTCGTCCATGCCCTCGCCCACGGCGATGGCCTTGATGGTGACCGCGCGCGTGATCGAAAGGGGCGCCACGTACATGCTCAGGCTCTGGAGGTTGTCCGCCGAGGGCTCGGTGCCGTCGGTGGAGTAGTAGATGGTGGCGTTCTGCGTGTCGCTCGTGATGGCCACGGTGGTGCCGGTGTCGATCTCGCCGGGGGTGACGCTGAAGCGCGGCGTGGCCGCCTGCCCGGCGCGGGAGTAGCGGAACACCGCCACCTCGCTGGCCGCCTTGCCTTCCACGACGGCGATGGCGCGCAGCACGGTGCTGGCGCTGCCGTCCACCGCGATGGGCTGCGAGTAGATGGGGCTGGAGGTGGTGGGCGTCGTGCCGTCCGTGGTGTAGTGGATGACGCCCTCGGGGGCGGTGAGCTCCACCACGGCCCCGTCGAGGACGATGGCCCCCGTGGGGATGCTGGCGGTGGGCGCCGCCGCCTGCGGCTGCATCTTGTAGGTAAAGGTGCCCACGGTGCTACCGTCGCTGCCGTTGGCCACCACGATGGCCTTCACGGTGAAGGCCGTGTCCGGCTCGCCCGTGATGGTCAGGCTGCTGCCCTCGGTGGTGCCGCTGGCTGCGCGCCATTCATAGGTGGTGTAGTTTTTGCCCTCTGCCGCCGTGTACGCGTTGCTGACGGCGGGCGTCGATCCGTTCGTGGTGTAGAAGATGCGCCCGTTCGTGATGCTGGTGCTCAGCGTGAGGGACGTGCCGTCTGCCACCGTGCTGCCGCTCTCCACCGAGGCGATGAGGTAGTCCTCCTCGCCGCAGATGGTGTAGCTGAACGAGACGGTGTCGCTGGGCGTGTAGCCGTCGCGCTGGATGTAGGCGCGCACCGTGACGGTGGCGCCGTAGTCGCCGTCCAGATTGACGTTCTGGCCGTACTGCACGGTCTCGCTGGTCTTGGGGTCGGAACCGTCGGTGGTGTACACGATGGTGCCCTCGCCCGAAAGCTGCACGCGCGTGCCCTTGAACACCACGCTGCCGGTGGGCAGCGAGACGCTGGGCGCGTCGGCGCGCGGCGCGACGGTGTAGTGATAGGTGGTGACGACGCTCTTGACGCCCTGGCGCACGGCCAGCGCGCGGATCCAGACCTCGCGCGTCACGCGGATGGGTTCGGTGTAGCTCAGATCCTGATTGACGACGGGCACGTCGTCCTCATCGGGCTCGCTTGTGAAGATCTTATAGAAGATCTGCGCGTCCTCGGTGGAGCAGTTCAGCGTCACATCGGCGCCGTACTCGACGGCCGTGCCGTCCACGGGGCTGGCGTACACCGCCTGCACCGGCGCGGGCTGCTGATAGCTGAAGGTGACGACGTCGCTCTCGGCGTGCGTGCCGTCCTCGGTGAGGGCCAGCGCGCGGATGGTGAAGAACGTGGTGACGTTCTCCGGCATGGTGATGCCCTGCGCGGCGTCGTACGGTTTGGTGGAGGGCTCATACTGCTTTTTGCCGCCGTCCATATACCAGCGCACGCCGTTTGCGTCGTTGCCCTTGTCCTTGGCGGCCTCATAGGCCTCGCTCCACGCGTTCCACTCCCGCTCGACGGCGGCCGTGTCGGTCA
Source organism: Candidatus Ruthenibacterium merdigallinarum (assembly GCA_019113785.1). Taxonomy (GTDB): domain Bacteria; phylum Bacillota; class Clostridia; order Oscillospirales; family Ruminococcaceae; genus Ruthenibacterium; species Ruthenibacterium merdigallinarum. The sequence continues at coordinate 10,085 of DXGT01000051.1, forward strand.
CGTCGGGCAGCGTGGTGTCGGTGGTGTAGTAGATCTTCGCGCCCACGGTGCCGGTGGTCAGCGTGATCAGCGAGCCCGGCTCGATGACCGCGGCCGTGCCGGCCTCGGTGGCGGGCGCCGCGACGGGCGCGTCCACCTTCGCCAGCTGATAGACAAAGCTGACGGCGTCGCTCTCGCGCGTTTTGGGCGTCTCGGTCTCGTGCTCGCGCACAAGGGCCGTCACCACAAAGATCTGCTGATCCTGCGTGGCCTGCATCGTGATGCCCTGCTGCACATCGTAGATGCGCGTGGCGGGCTCGAACACCTGCTCGCCGCCGTCCATGTACCAGCGCCGGCCGGTCTCCTCGTCCGTGCCGGTCTCGGCCGCGGCCGCATACGCCGCGTCCCAGGCGTCGCGCTCTGCATAGCTGGGCACGCTGCCGTCGGTGGTGTAGTAGATGTTCGTGTTCAGCGTGGTGGTGTGCAGGCTGATCTTCTCCCCCTGCGCCAGCTGCGTGGGGTTGGCCGCGTCGGTGGCCGGCGTGGCCGTGGGGGCCGCCGCCTGCGGCAGCTCCTCGATGGTGTACACGAACGTGGCCAGCGTGCTGTTCTCCAGCGTGTCGTCCACCGAGACGGCGATGGCGTGGATGATGAACACCAGCGACTCGTCGCTCGTCACGCGGATGGCCGCGCCCTCGCTGTATTCCATGGTGTACTCGCTCGCCGCCTGCCAGCCCTCGTCCGTCCACTCCACGCGCGGCTGGCTGCCGTTCGTGGTGTAGAAGATCTTGGTGTCGGGGTCGCTGGTCAGCGCGATGCGGTCGCCCACCTTCACGGTGGTGGAGCCCTGCGTGTCCGTGGAGGGCACGGCCGTGGGCGTGGCCACGATGCCGCGGATGGTGTAGGCGAACGAGGCCTCCTCGCCGTCCTCATAGCTGGTGGCGCCCTCCGGCGCAAAGACGGCCGCGCGCAGCGTGACGGAGGAGCCCGCCTCGCCGGAGATGGAGATCTCGTCGGGGTTTGTAAAGCGGATGTAATTGACGGTCTGGCCGTCGCTGTAGCTGTACCAGACCTGGCACACTGCGTACTGGTAGCTGCGGCCCGTCTCCTCGAGCGCGCTGTCGTCCAGCGCGTAGCGGATGAGCGGCAGCATGCTGCTGGAGTAGCTCTCGCCGGTGTCCACCAGCAGGTAGCGCACGCCCTCGATGGGCTCGTCGGAGTTCGAGGCCCGCGTGTAGCTGTCATAGCGGCTGAACACGTCGGAGCCGGCGCTGTATTCGGCGTACTCGACCGCCTCGATGCCCAGAAGGTCGGACATCATGTCCACAAAGCTCTCCGGCAGCTCCAGCGTGATCGCCTCGCCGTTGCGCACGGTCTCGCCCGAGCCGACGCTGGCCACGGGGCGGCCCACGGTGACGCGGCGCTGCACGGTAAAGGCCGCCACCTCGGACATCGCGCCCAGTTCGGGGTCGTATGTGACGGCCTTGATGACCAGCTGGTTGGAAAGGCCGAAGTCCAGCGCGGGCGGCGCGCTCTCGTCATACCGGTAGCCCTCGCTGCCCGGCACGGGGTCACGCCCGTTGAGCGTGTAGTACACCTCGTTTTCCGTCTGCTGCCAGCCGGTCTGCGTCTTGTCGAACAGGAAATAGAACGTCTCGCCGTCGGTGTAGGTGCTGCCGGGCGAGAACACGTCCTGCCGGTCGCCCATGCGCAGCTGCGGCGCGGCGGGGGTGATGAGGTTCGCGGTGGTGTAGGTGACGACGTCCATCTCGCTGGGCAGCCCGCCCGTGACGTACGAGACCGCCGCCACGGTGACCGCCGTGTAATTGCCGGGATAGTGCACGGCCGTGCCGGGCGTATACTGCTCCCAGCCGTTCTCGCCGGGCGTCACCGTCTCGGTGGACGGCACGCCGGTCTGGCCGGCAAAGATCTTGTAATAGATGGTGCCCGCCTGCCCGGAGGACTCGATGGTGAAGCTGTTGTCCGGCAGCACTTCGTTGCCGCGCGGGGTGATGGTTGGCCGCAGCGCCGCGTCGCCGATGGCCACGGAGGCCGACACGATGGGCGCATCGCCCTCATAGAGCTGGCCTGCCACCTGCTGCACCGTCACGCGCACCTCGCCCGTGGCGAGGCTGGAAAAGCCGTCCAGCGCCGGGGCGTTGGCCTTTTTGATTTCGTCGAGCACTGAGAACGTCACAGGCGACTGGTTGCCCGTGACCGTCCATGTGCCGGTGACGCCGCTGCGCCCCTCGACGCCCTGCGCGGCCGGGTATTCGTCCATCGGCGTGACGACGATCACGCCGCTCTGCACGTCCGGCGTCAGCTCGTAGCCCACCACTTCGCTGGCGGACATCTGCCCGCTCGCCGCGCGGTACATCCACAGATACAGAGGCTTCTCCTGCGAGAAACCGGCGGTCAGCGTATTGTCCAGCTCGACGGTCTGCGTGCCGGCCGCCAGCTGCCGCCATCCCTCGCCGCCGGCCGACGGGCCCTCGCCGCTCGCCGTGATCTGATAGCGGCGGCCCTCCTCGGCGTCGGGGAACGCCAGCGTGTAGCCGTATTCCTCCGTATTGTCGACGGCCGGGCCCTGCGCCGCGCCGTTCACCGGCTCGAGCGACACAGCCGAGTCGTTGCCGTCGTCCGCCACGGGCACCGTCCGCTCGCTGACTGTCACCGAGAGGGTGCTGGTCCACACGATGGCGTCGCCCGCGGCCAGCGGCGTCACGCCCGCCGTGCTGTTGCCGGCCCCGGCGGGCGCAGCATTGCTCTGCGGCGCGGCGCTCTTTGCCGCTTCGTCTGTGCTTTCGCTCCCGTCGCCCGCCTCCGCGCTCTCACTCGTGCTCTCGCTCGTGCTCTCATCCGTGCCGGGGGCGGGGCCCTGCGTCTCGGGCGTCTGCTCAAAGGTGCGCGTCGCCGTGAGGGTGACGCTGCCCTCGCTCACGGCCGTATACGTATACGGGCTTTGCGCATCGGACGTGGAAACAGCCGTTCCCTGCTGGCTCATCACGGGCTCGCCCGTGTCTTCCTCCAGCTCGTAGCCCGCGTCGGGCTCGGGGCTGCCGGAGGTATCCACCGTCACCGTCAGCGTGTCGCCGACGGTCATCTCCACCGCCGCGGCGGTTTCCCCGGAAGACGACGGGGTCAGCGTGACCGTGTGTTCCTTGCCTGTCTCGAGCACGGTGAAAGACACCGTGTCGGACTGCGCCCCCTGCGCCCCCGCCTGCGAGGCGGTGACGGTCAGGCGCGCGCCGACCCGCTCGCCCGCGCCCACGGTCAACACGCCCGTGGACTCGTCGATGCTCGTGCCGCCATTTCCGTTGCCCGACACCGACCACTGCACGGCCGGCGTCGGCTGCCCCTGCGTATAATACAGATCGGTCCATTCGACGGAAAAATCATACGTTTGGCCCTGATAGAGGCCGCCGGTCACATTTTCCGGATCCTTGATGGTGAGCGCCGGCCGCGAGACGTTGATCTGCCGGCGGGCCGTGCCCGTCGCTTCGCCCGCCTGCACGGAGACATGCACGATCAGACTGCCGTAATAGCCGTACGCGACAGTCAGTTTGCCGGCGGGGTCGATCGACGCCGCGGTGATGGACGCGCCGCGGTTGCCCTCGTCGTCCTCGACCTCCCAGGTCACCGACACCCGCTCAGGCAGGTTTTTGCCCGTGACGTTCACATCGAACTGATAGACGCCGCCCGTATAGTACGCGGAGCCCGTGCCCGTGCGCCGCTCGACGATCTCCGTTTCGGTGATCGCGGCGGCGCTGCCGATGGTTCCCGTGGGCGCCGCCGGCGTGCCGTAGCGGCCCATCAGGTTCGCCGTCGCCGTGTATTGCCACTGCGAGCCGGCCGTGGCGCTGTCGGGCAAAGTGACGGTGGCGTTCACGTCGCCGCCCGTCTGCGACAGGGCGATCTCGGCCCGCGCGTACATCCACAGAAGGCCCAGGTGCCCGTCGCCGGTGGTGGTCCACACGTCCGGATAGCTGCCGACCAGCGCCTGCTTGGCGTCGGCCTCGTTCGTGGAGACGCCCGAAGTGTTCTGCACGCCGTGCGTGCCGAAGGTGATGCCGCTCGCGTAGCACTGGCTCTGCACAAGCCCGGACGTGGGCAGGGCGCACACATAGCCCACCGTGCCGTTCATCCAGTCCGTGTTCACGGGCGCCTCGCTCCACGTCATGCCCTGTGTGACCTTCGTCTGCCCGATGTCGCCCACGCTGATCTGCGTGTTGTACACGATGCAGTTCGAGATGGAAAACGGCGTGCCGGAGGCGCTGGTGGTGGCCGTTTCGGCCACGAGGCCGCCCGCCAGGCCCGACGTGTGGTTGTTGACGTTCGGCTGCTGCCCCAGCGAGCGGATGGAACCGTCCGCGTGGACGCAGTGCTCGATCTTCGTGGCGGCGCCGCTCGCATCGCCCATGTAGCCCACGATGCCGCCCACACGCGTTTTCTTCGCGTTGTCCGGCGAGTTGAACCAGCCCTCCAGCGAGCAGCTGGTGAAGCACTCGCTGATGGTGCCGCTGTCAAAATCGCCCACGATGCCGCCGAGGTTCGCGTCCGAGTTCAGGTCGCGGTTCGCGACAAAGCGGAACGTGCCGCCCAGCACGGCCACGCGCGAGACGGTGCCGCCTCTGATCTCGCCGACCACAACGCCCGCGTGGCGCACGGTGATGCACTCCTGCGCGCGTTCCGCCGTGGGGTACACCTGGTCCAGCGAGGTGGCCATCACGTCGCCCGCCAGCTGGATGTTGAGGTTCTGCACCGTGCCGGAGAGCTCCAAAAACAGCCCGATGCTCTGCGTCGTACCGCTGCTGCTGTCGGCCTCGAAATGGCTGCCGTCCGCCAGCGTGATCGTGTGGCCGCCGCCGTCGAACACGCCGGAAAAGCTGCTCTTCGACAGGATGACGGAGCTGGCGTTCGCGCCGAGCGTGATGTCCTGCGTCAGGCTGACGGTGCCGCCCTCCGGCCCGCTGGAGACGAACGCGGCCCAGTCCTCGGCGGAGCTGATCGTATAATCCGCCTGCACGGCGGCCTCGTCGGCATACGCGGCCAGCGCCGGCAGCGCGTCGGCAAGGCCGGCCGGGACGAACGCGGTCGTCATGGCCAGCGCCAGCAGTGCGCACACGATGCGGCGTACTCGTTTCATCGCTCAAAAGCTCCTCTCTGCGGGGAACATCGCGTCCAGCCTCGGCGGGAACGCCTTTCCCTCTTTCTCATATTCCCTGCGGGCCGCGCGGATCACGCGGTCCATCGTGATATCTCCGTGTTCGGCGGCGGCGAGATACGCCGCGTGCACCGCGCAGCTGCGGATGCCCGCGCCGGACAGCTCCAGCTGCGAGGCCAGCAGCGCGAAGTCCATCGGGCCGGCCGGGGCCGCGGGCGGGAACGCCGCGCGCCAGAGCCGCAGGCGCTGGCCCTCGTCCGGCAGGGTGAAGTGCACCATGAAGCCGATGCGCCGGCGGAAGGCCTCGTCGAAATTCTGCAAAAGGTTCGTCGCCAGCAGGATGATGCCGTCATACTGCTCGGTGCGCTGCAAAAGATAGGCGATCTCGGCGTTCGAGTACCGGTCCTGCGCGTCGGACGCGTCCGACCGGCGGGCGAACAGCGCGTCCGCCTCGTCGAAGAACAGCACGCAGCCGCTGCGCCGGGCGGCGTCGAAGATGCGCCCGATGTTCTTCTGCGTCTCGCCGATGTATTTGCTGATGAGCTGCGAGAGGTCCACGCGATAGAGCTCGAGGCCCAGCTCGTTCGCCACGACGCCGGCGGCCATGGTCTTGCCCGTGCCGGACGCGCCGTAGAACAGCGCCGTGATGCCGCGCCCCGCGCCGCTCTTCGCGCCGAAGCCCCACGCGCCGTACACGTCGGCGCGCGCGCGGGCGAACGCGCAGATGTCACGCAGCTGGCGCTCGGCCGCCGCGGGCAGCACGAGGTCGTCGAACGTGTACCCCGTGACGAGCCGGCTCGCGCCGGCGGCCAGCGCCGCGCTGTTCTCCTCGCGCAGCGCGGCCAGGAACGCCGCGGGCGCCGGCTTGCCGCACAGCGCCGCCGCGCGCGCACGCGCGCAGGCCGCCAGCAGCCGCCCCGCTGCGGGGCGGTACACCGCCGCGACACCGGCCCACACGCCGGCCGTCTCGCCGCCGCATTCGCTCTGCACGGCGCGCACGCTCTCGGGGCCCGTCATGGGCCGCACGTCGCAGCGCAGCACCGCGCCGGCCGGCGCCTCGCCCGCAAGGCCCGCGGGCGAAGCCGTGTACAGCGCGAGGGGCGCGCCCTGCAAAAGCGGCCACGCGCGCTGCGCGTTCACCGCGCAGGGCAGCGCGTTGTATATGCGCTGCACAAGCTCCAGCGTGTCCGCGTCCAGCGCGTCGGGCTCCTCCAACATCAACAGCGCAAAGCCGCCGCGCGCCGCCAGCCGGGAAAGCAGGAAGCGCCGTCCGCTGCCCTCTTCGCCGCACAGCACGATGGCGGCCGTGTCCGCGCCGCCCTCCTGCGCGCTGAGCCCCGCGAGGAAGGCCTCCATCTCGGCCAGCGCCTCCTGCGAGTGGTACAAAGGTTTTTCTTCGGGTGTGACAAGGCGCGCATGTGCGCCGAGGCGCGGCGCGCGCTGCAAAAGGAAATCGACGGCCACGGGGTGCAGGCAGCCGCCCTGCGCGCCCGGCGCAAACAGCGGCGATACGCCCTGCCAGGGCGCGGCGCCCCACTGCGCCAGCAGCGACGCGGCCTGCGCCTTGCCGGGCAGCGCCTCGCCGTCCGCAAGGCACGCGGCGCACACGTACAAAAGCCGCGCCTCGGCCCCGGTCAGGCCGCAGGCTTCGCGCAGATGGGCCGCGGGCAGAAAGCACATAGCGCCGCGCTCTGCCTCGGCCAGCGCGGCCAGCGCCTCCTCGCCGCCGCCCGCGCGCAGCGCGCGCCCGGCCTCGCACACAAGGCGCATGTACTCTTCAGTTGTCCGTGCGCTGCGTGCCGCCATTCTCCGTCTCCTCCGTCACTGACGCCTGTACGGCGCGCTGCGCGCGCAGAACGCGCGCGGCGCGGTAATATTCGAACATCTTCGCCTTCTGCAAGTCGAACGCGATGTTGATCTTTCGGAAAAACAGGCGGCTCTGCGCCTGCTTGCGCGTAAAGAGCGACGCCAGCTCGTCCTGCCGGCGCGACAGCTCGCGCTGCGCAAGGCGCGCCTCGGCGAGCTTTTTTTCGTCGCGCGCGGCCAGCGCCTCGCGCACGTCCTGCTCCAGCTTTTTGCGCTCGTCGCGCGTCTTTGCCAGCTCCCCGCGCTCGCCGCGCACAAGGAACGGCATCGTGCGGCCCAGCGCCTCGAGGTTCGCGCGCCGCAGATACGGGCGGATGGACTCCTCGCTCCAGGGCTTGTTCTCGGCCTTGTACAGCAGCACGGCGCTGTTTGCGCGCCGCCGCGCGCTGAACGCGACGTTCTGCGTGCCGCTCTTCACCTCGCGCATCTGCCGGCGCTCGGTAAAGCGCCGCTGGTCGGACGAGGCCGCCGTGCCGAAGATCGACGTCTTGAGGTTTGCGAACAGAAAGCTCTGCCGCCGGCCCGGGTGGTAGCCCATCTGGATGCGCCCGTAGATCGTGTCCAGCTTCCACAGCCGGTCGCAGCCGTAGAAATCCGGCACGGCGCGGTCCTGCTCGTAGCCCTCGATCCTCCGGTGCTCCTCAAAGCGCGTCGTCACGATGTGCTGCGGCGCCGAAAGGCGCGCAAAGCTCTCGCGCGTTTTGTCCTTTTCGCGCTCTCGCTCCTGCTGGCGCATGTGCGGCGCCTCCCTTCGGCATCGTTCGACCTCTGTCTTTATTGTACCGTCCCTGCGCGTGCGCGGGAACTGGCCGAAAGTATGGGATTTGCGAAAAATTTTTCGCTTTTTACAGCATCCCCTGCTTTTTCGCCTGGCTCACCGCCGCCGTGCGGTTGGCCGCGCCCAGCTTTTCGCACAGGTTGTGGATGTGGAATTTCGCGGTGGATAGTTTGATGCCCATGGCGTCGCAGATGTCCTTGTTCGTCTTGCCCTGCGCCAGCAGGTGCAGGATCTCCACCTCGGCCGCCGTCAGCTGCGGCGCGTCGGCCTGCGCCTTGGCGGGCGCGTACAGCGCCGGGCACACAAGCGACATCTGCTTTGCCCCGTCCACCGCGCGCTTCAAAAACGCCGCCTGCTCGGGCGCGCGCTCGCGCGCGCAGCGCGTCAGCAGCGCCAGCATCGGCGCGCCGCGGTCGGCGAACAGGCGCACATAGCCGTAGGGCTGCGCCAGCGCCAGCGCCTCGCACACCTTGTCCAGCGCGGCGTCCGCGCCGCCCAGCCGCTCGCACGCCAGCGCGCCGTCCAGCAGATAGCCGATGCGGTCGATGGGACGGCTCTCGTCCCCCACCGTCAGCAGCAAGTCCTCGGTGAGCATCGCCGCCTCGCGGCAGCGGTCGAGCGCGAGATACGCCATCGCCTTCGTGTGCAGCACATAGGCGTTTTCGGGGCAGGGGCGGTCGAACTGCGCGCCCTCGCGCCCCTCCAGCCACTGCTGCGCCTGCGCGAGGCGGCCGCGCGCGATGTCCAGCCGCGCCGCCAACGCCTGCATGTTCTCGTCCAGCCAGCCGGCCCCTTCGCCCGCGAGCGTCTCGGCCAGGCGCTCCAGCAGCTCCTCCGGCGGCTTTGCGGCCGGGTCCAGCAGATGCAGCTGCGCCGTGAGCGCCTGCCCCGCAAAGCGGATCTCCGCGTCCGGCGCGTTTTTGGCCGCCGCCAATTGCAGCGCCGCGCCGTTGAGGTCGTTTTTCAGATACAGCACCTCGGCCGCGGCAGCTTCGGGCGCGCCCTTGCCGCCCTCGGCCAGCAGCGCGCCCAGCATGGGCCGCACGATGCTGCTCACCGCGCGCCAGTTGCGCCCCCACTGCGACAGATCCTTCGCGCCGTTCAGCACGCTGGGCCGCCCGCCCGTGGCGCTGAACACGGCCTCGGGCGCAGCACCGGCCAGCTCGTTGTACAAAACCGACAGCGTCAGCAGCAGCTGCGCGTTGTCCACGCCGCTTTTCAGCAGAGAGGCCGCGCTCAAAAGATCGTCCGCGCGCCGGCGCGCCGGCGTGCCCTCGCGGCTTTTCTCGCGCAGCGAGGCAAGGTCGGCCAGCGCGCGGCGCAAAGCGCCGGCGTCGCCCAGATCCGCGGCCAGCTGCGCGCGCCGCACGCACAAGAGCGGCGAGCGGCGGGCCTCCGCCTCCGGTAGCGCCCCGGCCAGCTGCGCGGCGCTCTGCTTTTCCCGCGCGGCAAGGCGCTGTACGTCCATCGTCTCCAGCAGCGCAGCGGCGCCGGCCCAGTCCTGCGCTGCGGCCAGCTCCTGCATGCGGTTCCATTGTTCCTGTCTCTCGTGCAAAACCAGCACCCCGCTTTCGCCTGTTGTTTGCGCCACAAAACCCATTTGCCCATCTTACTTTCTTTATGATACAAAAGTACGCGCGGAAATTGAACGCTTTTGTCTTATTCGGGAGAATAAGTGCAAAAATAGGAATGCGGCCCTCAAATTTACTTTACCAGAAAAGGGCGCGGCGAAACATCGCCCGTTTGCGGCAGGCAAACGGGCGATACGGCGCGCATGCGCGCGCAAAAAAACGCGGCGCGAAGGGCGTTTCCCTTCGCGCCGCGGAGCGCTTATTGCAGCATATATCGTTCCAGCTCGCGCCGGTGATGGACGTTCAGCTTCTGCATCGCCACGCTGACGTACCGCTTGACCGTATGCTGCGAGATGTTCATGTGCGCGGCGATCTCCCGGTTCGTCCAGCCGCGCGCCGCCAGCATGGCGGCCGTAAATTCGGTGGTGGTGAGGTTGTCGGCCACATCGTGGCCCGTGTCCGGGTTGTGCACCTTGCGCCAGCCCGCCGAAAACCGGTAGGTGATGGCGATGATGCGCTTGAAATCCTCGGGCCAGTTCGGCTTGATCACCGCCTCCAGCATGCCGCCCAGCAGGCCGTGGTGCTCGCCGAAGCCCTCGATGAGGTCGTCCGGGCGGGCCAGCTGCCACGCGGCCAGCAGGTGCGCGCGCGCCGCGTCGGGCCGGCGCAGGCTCATGTGGTCCATCACGGCCACCAGATGCAGGTAGATGGCCGGGATGGGATAGCGCTGCGCGCCCATGGCGAGCGTGGCCTCCACGATGCCCGCGCTCTTCTCGTACTCCTTTTGCAGGTACAGATAGTGCGCCTGCACATACAGCGCAAAGCTGCGCAGGCCCGGCTCCAAGAGGGGCAGCCAGCTCTCGGCGGGCGGCAGGGAGTCCGGCAGCGGCAGATGCAGCAGCACCGCGGCGGCCGCGGCCACAAAGGCCTCCCCCGCCTGCAAGGGCGCCGGCGCGCCGTCCTCCCGCGCGCCGCGCACCTGCACCAGCGCGCTTCGGGCGCGCTGAATCTGCCCCAGCGACAGGTTCGCGTACGCGCAGATCAGGCACGCGGACAGGCGCACGGCCGCGTCCTCGTCCTGCATATATTGCTGCGCGCGCTGCGCCGCCTGCTCCGCCCGGCCGCTGAAATAGCAGTACTCCGCCTCGGCGATCTCCCGCTTTGCGCCGGGCGGCATCGCGCGGATCGCCTCTTTGCAGGCCCCCGGCGCAAACGGCGTGTTCATCAGCGGCATCAGCCCCGGGCACAGCGCCGCCGGGGCGCCCGGGGCGCTCGGGACGCTCGGGGAACTCCGGGCCGCCGGGGCCTCTACGGCCGGCCGCTTTGCGCGCGGGTCGCGCGGTTTTTGCGCGCCGGCGGGCACCTCCCACGAGGCGCCGAACTTCCGCGCGCCCGCTATGCGCCCCTGCGCGCAGTAGCGCTGCACGAGCCGCGCCGATACGCCCCAGCGCTGCGCCGCGGCCGCGGCGGTGATGTACTCCATACGCCTTCGCCCCCTGCTGTTTTGCAGCGTGCGGCGGCGCGCCGTTTCTGTTCGCGCCGCCGCACAGTTTCAGGATACTCCTTTTTCTCTTTGCCCGCAAGTGTGCAAGCGCCTCTTTCCGTCACCGGGCGGCGGGGTACTCGGTGCACAGCAGGCGGTACGGCGGCTCGTCCTCCTCGATGGCGGGAAAGCGCCCCACGGGCGGGTTAAAGCGGTTGTCGGCCTCGTCGTCGTTGCACTGGCTCACCTCGCCCAGCAGCACGGGGCCCGTGCCCGCCTCGACCGTGAAGTCGTGGTACAGCCGCTGCGGCACAAAGAGGCTCTGCCCCGGCGCAAGGCGCACCTGCGCGCCGGCCGGCACGGTGCGGCTCTGCCCGTCCAGATGCACCGTCACGTCGCTCTCGCGGTCGATCTCCTCGTCGGGCAGGCTGCCATACACGCGGATGAGCACATTGCCGCCGCCGCGGTTGATGATATCCTCGGTTTTATACCAGTGGAAGTGGTTGGGCGCGTACTGCCCTTCCTTTAAATACAGCAGCTTTTCGGCGTACACCTTGGGATAGCGCTGCGCCATGCGCCGGCTGCCGTTGCGCAGGGTGATGAGCGAAAAGCCCACGCGGTCGAAATCGCCGAGGCCGTAGTCGGTGATGTCCCAGCCCAGCATGCATTCGCGCACCTCGTCGTACTCGCGGCCCAGCGTCTGCCACTGCGCGGGCGTAAAGGCGCAGAACGGCGGCAGATGGAAGCCGTGCGCACGGCACATGGCCTCCATCTCGCGCAGCGCGCGGTTGATCTGCGAACGTCTCATCCGGCCATCCCCCATTTTCTTTTTTGCCCCCCTCGCGGGGCGCATTCCGGTTTTACGCTTCGCCGCCTGCCGGCACTTCCGCCGTGTCCGGCGGCGCGTCCGGGCGCGCAAGCTCCTTGCGGTGGCGCACCAGCACGCCCGCCGCCAGCACGGCGGCCAGCAGCGCCGTGACGGCAAAGTTCATCCAGATGCCCGTCAGCCCCAGCGGCCACAGCGCCGCCAGCAGCGCCAGCGGGAACACCATCGCCGTCGACACCGAGATCAACGCCGCGGGCAGCGGCTTTTCCACGGCCAGCATGTAGCTTTGCGTCGCAAACGAGAACCACCGCGTGACGTACGTCAGCGCGAACAGCCGCAGCGCGCCGGCCGCCATGGCCAGCGTCTCGCCCTCGGCCCCGGCCATGAACAGGCGGGTGATCGGCTCGGGCAGCAGCGCCAGCGCGAACACCGACGCCAGCGACACAACGCCGGCCGCCGCAAAGCAGCAGCGCTCGATGGCGCGCACGCGCGAAAAGTGCCCCGCGCCCCAGTTGTAGCCCACCGCCGGCTGCAGCGAGTCGCACATGCCGTACAAAAGCGGCTGGATGAAGCCCTCGGCGAACATCAGCACGCCGTACACCGACACGGCTGTCTCTCCGCCCAGGCGCACCAGCGCGAAGTTCATCAGGATCGAGGTCACGCGCCCGGCGATGTTGTTCAGGAAATTCGGGCTGCCGCACGAGACGATCTGGCGCACGATGCGCATTTCAAAGCGCGGGCGGCAAAAGCGCAGCTGCGCGCGGCGCGCAAAAAACGGCGTCAGCGCCGCCAGCGCACACACCATCATGCCCGTGCAGGTGGCCAGCGCCGCGGCCCAGATGCCCCAGCCCAGCACGCCGAGGAACAAAAATTCCAGCGCGGCGCTGAGCGCCGACATGAAGATGTTCAAAAACATGCTGGTGCGGATCATACCGCAGATGCGCAGGTAATTGTCCATCGCGAACACGATGGTCGTCACGGGCGAGCACAGCGCGTACACGCGCAGATACTGCACGGCGAAGCGCGCAAAATCGCCCTCGGCGCCCATCATGCCGATCATCCACGGCGCCGCGGCGTACAGCGCCGCGCCCACCAGCACGCCCGCCGCCACGATCATCAGGCACGCGCAGGTGAAGATGTTGTTCGCCTTTCCCTTTTCGCCCCGGCCCAGATCGACCGAGATCGGCACGGCCGAGCCCACGCCGATGAGGTCGGCCAGCGCGAAATTGATGATGACGAACGGCATGGCGAGGTTCAGCGCGGCAAACGCCGTCTCGCCCAGATACCGCCCCACGAACACGCCGTCCACCGTCTGGTACAGCGCCGAGGCCAGCATGCTGACGGCCCCCGGCAGCGACGCGATGAAAAACAGCTTCAGCGGCGGCGTTTTGGTAAACAAGGTCTGCGACTGCATAAAAACTCCCATTTTGGCGCGCGGGCGCTGCGCCGTTTTACTCCTTTTCCTGCGGCCCGGCCGGCACGTGGGCCTGCAACTCCTCGCACAGGCAGCGCGCAAAGCGCTCGAACGTGTCGATGAAATCCTGCGCGTTTTCGCCGCACGCGCGGCGCAGCGCGGCGCGCTCGGCCGCGTACACGCCCTCGAGCAGCTCGGCCGCGCGCGCGCGGCCCTTTTCCGTCAGCACGATGGCCTTTTCCCGCGCGCCCTCCTCGTGCGAGAGCACAAGGCAGCCCTCGCGCTCGAGCGCCCGCACGATCGTGTTGATCGTCGTCTTGGGGATCAGCCATTCGTCCGCCAGCTGCTTTTGCGTGTGCGCGCGCCCGTCGTCCAGCGCGTACAAAAGCGCCAGCTCGTTGTCGCCCGCGCCCATGCGCCGCGCGCACTGGTAGTACGCTTCGTCCACCCGGTTTTCCGCCAGCGCCAGCCGGTGCAGGTCCTCTTTGCCGCACGTCATACGGCGCGCCTCCTCTCGCGCGCGGGCCGCGCCCGCGCCTTTCAGTACGAATCCGTACTTACAATATAATGCGAAACCGTACCAAAGTCAAGCAAATTTCGCCCTTTGCCGCGGCGCGTTCGTGCTATCATTTCAAAAGCGCACACCGGCGCGGGATGTGTTATAATGATACGGGATGTGTTATAATGATAATAAAAAGGGCCGCGCCTGCCGGCCCCGGAAAGGCGGAACGAAAAATGAAAGTTGTCATTGTGGGCGGCGTCGCCGGCGGGGCGAGCGCCGCCGCGCGGCTGCGCCGGCTGGACGAGAGCGCCGAGATCGTGATCTTCGAGCGCTCAGGCCACATCTCGTACGCAAACTGCGGCCTGCCGTACTACATCGGCGGCGCCATCACCGAGGAGAGCGCGCTGACCTTGCAGACGCCGCAGGCCTTTTTCGCGCGCTTTCGCGTCACGGCGAAGGTGCACCATGAGGTGACGGCCATCCATCCCGGCAAAAAGACGGTCAGCGTCACAAACCTTGCCACCGGCGAGCGCTTTGAAGAGCGCTACGACAAGCTGGTGCTCTCGCCCGGGGCAAAGCCCACGCAGCCGCCGTTCCCTGGGCTGGACTGCGAAACGCTGTTCACGCTGCGCACGGTGGAGGACACGCTGCGCATCAAGGCGTTCGTCGAGCGGCACAAGCCCCGCTCGGCCGTCCTCGCGGGCGGCGGCTTCATCGGGCTGGAGCTGGCCGAGAACCTGCGCGAGCTGGGCCTGGACGTGACCATCGTGCAGGACCTGCCCCAGCTGATGCCGCCGTTCGACGCCGACATGGCCGCCTTTATTCACAACGAGCTGCGCCGCCACGGCGTGCATCTGGCGCTGGGCAGCGCGGTGGCGGGCTTTGCGCCGGCACAGGGCGGCGTCGACGTGCTCTTGCGGGACAAGCCCGCGCTGCACGCGGACATGGCCGTGCTGGCCATCGGCGTCACGCCGGACACGGCGCTGGCGAAGGAGGCGGGGCTCGAGCTCGGCGCCAAGGGGAGCATCGCCGTCGACGACCACATGCGCACCTCCGACCCCGACATCTACGCCGTGGGCGACGCCGTGCAGGTCCGGCATTTCGTCACCGGGCGCGACGCGCTGGTGCCGCTGGCCGGCCCCGCCAACAAGCAGGGGCGCATCGCGGCGGACAACATCTGCGGGCTCGACAGCCGCTACGGCGGCTCGCAGGGCAGCTCCGTGCTGAAGGTGTTCGACATGACGGCCGCCGTCACCGGCCTCAGCGAAGCCGCCGCCAAAGCCGCGGGCTTTGCTGTGGACAAGGTGGTGCTGTCGCCGCTGAGCCACGCGGGCTACTACCCCGGCGGCCGCCCCATGACGATGAAGGTCGTTTTTGAAAAGGGGACGTACCGGCTGCTGGGCGCGCAGATCGTGGGCTACGACGGCGTGGACAAACGCATCGACGTGCTGGCCACCGCTTTGCGCGCCGGCCTTGCGGCCACGCAGTTGCAGGAGCTGGACCTCGCCTACGCGCCGCCCTATTCTTCCGCGAAGGACCCGGTCAACATGGCGGGCTTCATGGCCGACAACCTCGCGCGCGGCATTTTGCGCCAGTGGCATCTGGAGGACGTGCCCGCCCTGCCGCGCGACGGCAGCGCCACGCTGCTGGACGTGCGCACGCCGGGCGAATTTGCGCGCGGCCACATCGAGGGCTTTGTCAACATCCCCGTGGACGAGCTGCGCGAGCGCCTCTTTGAGGTCCCGTCCGGCAAGCCCGTCTACGTCATCTGCCAGAGCGGCCTGCGCAGCTACATCGCCTGCCGCATCCTTGCGGCGCACGGCCTGCAGGCGTACAACTTCGCGGGCGGCTACGGCTTTTACGCAGCCGTCGCCAAAGACCGCTGCCTGCCCCAAAGCGCCGCCGCCTGCGGACTGGAAAAATGAGCGGGCCGCGTCGCTTTGAAGCGTCTGTCCGGGGCGAAGCCCCTTTCAAATATCAAAACATCGAAACGGAGGATACGACTATGGAAAAATGGAAATGCACCGTGTGCGGCTACATTCACGAAGGGCCCATGACGCCCGATTTCCGCTGCCCCGTCTGCAAACAGGGCGCGGACAAATTCGTGCGCGTCGACGAGGCGCCCGCCCCCGCGAAGAACCCCTACGCCGGGACAAAGACGGAGAAGAATTTGTGGGAGGCCTTCGCCGGCGAGTCGCAGGCGCGCAACAAGTACACCTATTTCGCCTCCGTGGCGAAAAAAGCCGGCTTTGAGCAGATCGCCGCGCTATTCCTGCACACGGCGGCCAACGAGATGGAGCACGCGAAGCTGTGGTTCAAGGCGCTGGGCGAGGTGGGCGACACGGCCGAAAACCTGCTGCACGCCGCCGAGGGCGAAAACTACGAGTGGACGGACATGTACGACCGCATGGCCCGCGAGGCCGACGAGGAGGGCTTCCACGAGCTGGCCGAGCAGTTCCGCGGCGTGGCCGCCATCGAGAAAACGCACGAGGAGCGCTACCGCCGCCTGCTGCACAACGTGCAGGCCAAAGAGGTGTTTGAAAAGAGCGGCGTCACCCTGTGGGAGTGCCGCAACTGCGGCCATCTGGTGCTGGGCACAAAGGCGCCGGACGTCTGCCCCGTCTGCAAGCACCCGCAGGCCTTCTTTGAAGTGCGCGCCGAAAATTACTGAGCGCCTCCCCGCCGTCCCCGCGGGGATGACGAGCACGCCCCGCTGCCAAAACGCAGCGGGGCGTATTTTTTTGCGCGGCAGCCGGCGCTCACGCATCGATATTCCCGTTTTCCCGGTATGCGCGCCAGACGTTTTCAAAGAAATCGTCCTCTTCGGGGATGGGGCGCACGGGCCGCCAGGTAAAGCGGCACGCGCCGCCATGCCATGCGGCCTCCTGCACAAGATGCCCGCGGCCGCCGTCCTCGAGCGCGAAAGTGAACGCGTCCGGCAGGTAGGCGTAGGGCTTTTCCCCGGCCGCGTCGGTGTACAGCGCGCTGCCGCGGCTTTTGCCGCCGCTTTGCGCATAGTCCAGCATGGCGCGCAGATAGACATGCTGGCTCAGCAGCGCCTGGCGCAGGCGGAACACGCGGCGCAGGTGCGCGGGGCTCTCGGCGCGCACCGTCTGGGCGAAGGCGTCCATCTCGCGCCGCAGCGCCTCGGCGGCGGGGGCGATGGCCGCGGCGTCGCGCACCATCGCGCCCACGCGGCTCATGCGCGCGGCGGCGGCGCGCCACATCTCGCGCACGTCCTCGCCCCCTTCGCCGCGCAGCGCGGCGCCGGCCAGCCCGCGCGCCATCTCCAGCGCGCCGGACGCCGCGCGCGCAAAGGCTTCGTCGTGTTCCGGCGGGCCCTGCCTGCGCGCCGCAATGTACTGGGCCGCGCGCAGAGCGCCCACCTGGCCGGCGTTCAGCGCCGTGCCGCCCGGCCGGTATACGCCGTGCGTGCCGGCCGCCTCGCCGGCAGCGAAAAAGCCCTCCAGGTTCGTGCGCCACCATGCGTCCACCGCGAGGCCGCCGTTGTTGTGCTGCGCGCACACGGCGATCTCCAGCGGCTGCGCGGCCAGGTCGACGCCCTTGTCGCGGTAGAAATCCACCGCGGGCTGGTTCAGCCGGCGCAGGCGGTCGATGGGCCGGCCAAAGCACGCGCCCGCCGCCGCGAGGTAGCTGCGCGCCTCCTCGCTCAGGGCGGCGAAATCGACGTCCTGCCCGCCGGGGTTCTCCCGGTAATCCAGGAACACGCGCCGCCCGGCGCAGCGCTCCAGATAGACGAGGATGTCGATGATCGAGCTGCCGCCCGCGACTTTGCGCACATCGAACGGCCACTGGTAGCCCTTTAGGAACACGCGGGTGAGCATTTCGCCGTCGTTCGCAAAATACGCGGGCAGGAACTCCCGCTCGTCGGCGCCGTCCGCGCGCGTGGAGATAAAGCGCGGCAGCGCCTGCATGTAGCTGCCCGACACGTTCCAGCGCGGCGCGAGCGACGCCATGCCGTACTGCCATTCCGTCAGGTTCTGCCCGCGCACGCCGGCCTCGAACGCAAGGCCCGCGGCGCCGCAGTGCCCCAGCGGGTACACGCTGTCGGCGTACATCCCCGCGGGGCCGCCCGTGGCGAACACCACGTTTTTGCAGCGCACCAGCACAAAGCGCTCGTCCTCCTCGCCGGCGCGGGCGTTGTCGAGGCACAAAAGCCCCAGGCAGCGCGCGCCGTCGGACAGCACGCGCACCGCCTGCAAATGGTCGAGGATGGGCACGCCTTTCTCGCGCACGGCGCGCTCCAGGCTCTCCGTCATCAATCGGGAGGTGTAGGGCCCGGCGCTCGTGGCGCGGCGGCGCGGGTCGTGGTCGGTTTTGTAGCCGACGTATTCGCCCCAGCGGTTGCGCGGGAACGGCACGCCCAGCTCGGCCAGGCGCAGAAAGCCCTGCGCGCTCAGCGCGGCCTCGCACAGCGCGGTGTCGCCGTCCGTGCACTGCCCGTCGAACAGCGTCTGCGCCATTTCGCGCACGCTGTCTGCCTCGCCGCCCGCGAGCGTCAGCTTGTAATAGGTCTGCTTGTCGGAGCCGGTGTTGCGCGACGTGCCCATCTGCACCTGCTCGGTGACGAGCGCAATGTCGCGCTGGCCCAGCGACCAGAGCCGGTCGGCGGCGCCAAAGCCCGCGGCCCCGCTGCCGACGACGGCCGTGTTGCACACGCACATGCGCGCGCCCTGAAAGCGCGTCCAGTTCATTTTTTCCATGCCTCCTTGCCGGTTTGCGATACGCGCATGGCCGCGGCGCCTAAAAAAGCGCCGCGGCCATGGTCTGTACGGGTGTTACAGGGCCATCCCGTAGAGGAAGTAAACGAGCATGCTGTTGATTGCGCAGATCAGCCAGCACCAGGGCACGCCCTGGATGAGGAAGTCCTTCGTGCTGATCTTCGTGTAGTTGATCGCCCACATGTTCCACGACTGCGTGGGGCAGCTCATCAGCTCCAGCGTGATGGTGGGGTTGTACAGCAGCGGGAACAGCAGCGCGATGGGGAACACGTCCAGCGCCATCAGGATGGCCATGGTGGCGGTGCCCGCGCCGAACACGGTCAGCGGGCCGCGGAACAGGCCCAGCGGCGCCAGCACGGCGAACGCGATGCAGATGACCAGCGCGTTCGAGGGGATCACGCCGTCCAGAACGGACTGGAAGAACACGGCGTCCAGCGTGGCGACCTTGCAGAACATCGGCACGATGAACAAAAAGCCCAGCAGCGCGGCGACATCGACGACGCCGTCATAGAACGTTTTGCTCAGCTCGCGGCCGGCGTCCGCATAGCTGCGGATCTTGCCGGTGGCGATCAGCGCGAAGAACGAGGCCACGATGAACGCGGGGATGGGCTGCCAGTTGAGGAACACGGCCAGCACCACGGGGATCAGCGGCGTGACGAGCGCATAGGCGGGCACGCGGGTCTCCGGCTGCATGGCGGGGCCGGCCTGCGCGGCCCACGCGTGCGACTTTTTGCCGCGCAGCTTGACGATGGTGCTGATCGAGACGATGACGATCGAAATGCCCATGGCGGCAAAGCCGTACTTGAGGTAGTTCGCGTCGTACTCAAAGCCCGGGAACAGGCCCTGCATCTGGCGGAACAGAACGAGGTTGATGTACATGGCCGAGCCGACGCTCATCACATAGGACGAGGCCGCGATGGCCTTGGGGACGCCCAGCGCCAGCAGGATGGGCAGCACGATGACGCCCACGGCGACCACGGCGCCCGCGCCGTAGGTGCTGGTGAAGATCAGGCAGACGACGATGTTGACGAGCACGGTCGTGATGACGGGGCGGTCGCCGCCCAGCTCCACCGTTTTGCGGATGAGCTCCTTGGCGATGCCCGTCTGGATCAGCACCTGGCCGAACCAGCTGCCGAAGATGACGACCACGGCGGTGGAGCCCCAACCCTCAGGCCCTTCCTCCAATACGGTGACCTGGAAATCGTTCCACGACATGGTGCCGCCGATCATGCCCAGCACCGACCACAGCACCGTCATGATCAGAAAGCCCAGCATCAGGTTGCCGCCCTTGACGGTGTACACTACGAAAACCGCGAATGTGATCAATAGGATAATACCGATCGCAAATTCCACAATGATTCCCTCCTGTCTCAGGAAAACGTCGTTGTTTCACGCGGCGCGGGCGTTACTTTTTCGCCCGGCGCTCGAAAAATGCCTCCAGACGCCGCTTGGTGGACGGCGAGGCCATGCAGACAGCGGAGGTGGTGGCCTCCTGGAAGGCGTTGCGCTGCATGCCCTCCTGGCTGTCCTGGTTGATGATGTCCTTGCAGAACGCCAGCACGCCGCCGTCGTTTTGCACCATCTGCGCGGCCAGCGCCTCGACGGCGCCGTCCAGCTCCTCCTCCTTGTACACGCGGTTCACAAGGCCCCACGCGCAGGCCGTGGCCGCGTCGATGGGCTGCGCGGTGAAGATCATCTCCTTGGCGCGCGCCGGGCCCACCAGCATGCGCAGGCGGTAGCTGCCGCCCCAGCCGGGCATCACGCCCAGGCCCGCCTCCGGATGGCCGAAGCGCGCGTTCTCGCCGGCGATGATGAAGTCGCACGCCATGGCGAGCTCCAACCCGCCGCCCAGTGCGCTCTTCGCCACCTTGGCGATCACCGGCTGCGGCAGGTGCTGCAGCTGGTTGAAAATGCGGTGGCCGTTTTTCACCCAGTCGCCGATGTTGGTCTCGTCCTGCGTTTTCAGCACGGCGAGGTTTGCGCCCACCACGAAGGATTTGGGCGAGCGGCTCTCCACGATCACCACGCGGCACTCCTGCGAGTCGCGCACCTCGGCGATACAGCGTTCCAGCTCGGCCAGCACGTCCCAGTCCAGCGTGCAGGGATGGCGCTCAACGTCCTCGGAAAAAGCGATCGTATACACCGCCCCGTTTTTGTCCAATGTCACATGTGTTGCCATATTGTTTTCCTCCTCACTCGGTAAACAGGGCCGCCTCCATCAGCTTCAGGTCGTCGGCGATCAGCGGGCGGAAATCCATCTGGCCGAGAATGTCCCTCTCCAGATCGACGCCCGGCGCGATCTCCTTCAGGCACACGCCCTGCTCCGTCAGCTCGAACACGGCGCGCTCGGTGACGTACAGCACCGGTTGTTTGGTCTCAAGCGCATATTTGCCGCTGAACGTGATCTGGTCGGCGTCCATGACGAATTTCTTGATGGCGCCCTCCTGCACGATGGTCAGCTTGCCGTCGGCCACCGTCTCCTTGAGGCCCTTGGCCGTGAACGTGCCGCAGAACACCACTTTCTTCGCATTCTGCGAAATGTTGATGGCGCCGCCGCAGCCGGACAGCATGCGCCCGGTCTTGCTGGAGTTCACGTTGCCGTGGCTGTCCACCTGCGCCACACCTAAAAACGCCGCATCCAGGCCGCCGCCGTCGTAGAAGTTGAATTGCAGGGTCTGGTCGATCAGCGCGTCGGGGCAGTACGAGACGCCAAAGATGATGCCGCCCACCGGCACGCCGCCGATGGCGCCCTGCTCCACGGTGAAGTTCAGCCGGTCGATATAGCCATTCTCGGCCGCCACCGCCGCCACGCCCGCGGGCATACCCACACCCAGGTTGATGACGCTGTCCATCGGCAGTTCCTTCGCCGCGCGGCGCGCCACCACTTTCTTTGCGTCCAGCGGCAGCTTTTCAAACGCGCTCTTGGGGCTGCGCACGTTGCCGGCCAGCGCCGCGTCGTAGTTCGTGATGCAGGTCTGCTTCTGGTCTTTGTCCACCACGATGTAGTCGACGTAAATGCCGGGGATCACAACGTCTTTCGGGTCCAGCGTGCCGCCCTCGGCGAGGTACTTCACCTGCGCGATGACGATGCCGCCGCTGTTTCTGGCCGCCTGCGCCAGCGAGACGCCGTCCAAGCGCGAGGCCTCCTCCTCGTAGGTGATGTTGCCGTGCTCGTCGGCCGTCGTGCCGCGCACCAGCGCCACGTCGATCTTCTGGTTGGGATAGAACAGCCACTCCTCGCCGTCCAGCTCGATCACGCGCACGATGTCCTCGGTGGTGCGCTTATTCATGCGCCCGCCCTCCAGGCGCGGGTCGATGAACGTGTGCAGGCCGGTTTTGGTGATGACTCCGGGCTTGTGCGAGGCGATGGTGCCATACATCTGCGAGATCACGCCCTGCGGCAGGTTGTAGGCTTCGATCTTCTCGTCCAGCGCCAGCTGCGCCATTTTGGGCGCCATGGCCCAATGGCCGGCGATGTCGCGCTTGACAAGGCCCTCGATGGCCAGCGCGTCCGTTCCGTAGGTGTCCTTGTCGCCGATGCCGTTGGCATGCAGCAGCGTCAGATCGCGCGGGGCGCCGGTCTCTTTGTAATACTCGCCCAGCTGTTTGAGCAGATAGGTCGGCTCACAAACGCCGCCGCCCGAACCGAGAATACCGACGGTGGCGCCGTCTGCGATGTGTTCCAGCGCCTGCCGGGCGCTCACTACTTTACTCATGGTGATTCCCCTTTCCCGTTTGCTGTTCACGGAAGGCGACAAGGTCCCGTTTGCTGCGCTGCACGTGCCGTTTCACCAAAAGCGCGGCAAGCTCCTCATCCTTTTGAAAAATCGCGTCGATGATGGCGGCGTGCTCCTGCACGCCTGTTCTGGGGCCGATATCCCGGTTCGCGTTGAACTGATAGTAGATCAGCGGGTCGCGCGTGGCGGCCAGCACGCTGTCGAGCACCTCGTTGTGCGCGCCGCGCAGGATGGCCATGTGAAAGCGCATGTCGGCCTGTGCGAACTCGTCGGAAAGGCGCAGGTCGGCATAGCGGTTCATCTCGTCCAGCGTCTGCAGCATGATGTGCAGGTTTTTCTCGTCGCCCGTGCGGATCAGCCGCTTCACGGCCTCGGGCTCCACCATCTCGCGGAAGTCGAGCACCTGCAGCACATCGTACCCGCCGCCCTGGGCCGCTTCGCCCAAAAGGGTCTTGGCCGACGCGTTTTTCACATAGGTGCCGTCGCCCTGGCGGCGCACCAGCACGCCCATCTCGGCAAGGCGTTCGATCGCCTCGCGCACCGAGGAGCGGCTGACGCCCGAAAGGCGGCCGATCTCCACCTCCGCGGGCAGCTTTGTGCCCTGCGGCCACTCGCCGCTGATGATCCGCTCACGGATCAGCTGATATGCCATCTCGCTTGCCGGTTTTTTCATCGTTCTCTCCTGACTTTTCTTCGCGCGAATATCGGTCTGCTTAAGCTGGTTTCAGTATAGCATCCGCCCCTCAGCGCTTCAATTCGCAAACGGGCCAAACCTTTTTCGGCTTCCCGCCCAAATAGACGAGGTTTTTGCTTTAAATTGTATGAACTTCATACAATTTAAAACCTGCTCTCTTTCGTCCGCAGAACCCGTTTCATGCCTTTTGCCATGATTTTGCCACCTGCCACAAAAGCGCGTCCTGCTTTTTGCACGGTTTTTTCCATACCTATTCCCACGTCCTGACAAAAATTTGTCACACCTTTGTACCGACAGAAAAAAGCCCCCGCAGAGCGAAAACATCGCTCTGCGGGGGCTTTGTCCCTACAAACAGCTCGTGCGCCGCGGCGCTTATTCCCCGGCGGCAGGGGTGGGATCGTCGTTGAGCAGGCGCATAAACTCCTCGCCGGTGATCGTCTCTTTGTCCAAAAGATAGCGGGCGATCTCGTGCAGTTTGTCCATGTTCTCCTTCAGGATGTCCACGGCCTTTTCGTGCGCGCGCTTGATGAGCGCGATGACCTCGCGGTCGATCTGCGTGGCGGTCTCGGCGCTGCACGCCAGCGAGGCGTCGCCGCCGAGGTACTGGTTGTTCACCGTCTCGAGGGCCGTCATGTCGAACGTGTCGGACATGCCCAAACGCGCCACCATGCTGCGGGCCAGCTTCGTGGCCTGCTCGATGTCGTTGGACGCGCCGCTCGTCACGCTGCCGAACACCAGCTCCTCGGCGCTGCGCCCGCCGGTGAGGGTGGCCAGCTTGGCCAGCGCCTCCTCCTTCGACAGCAGCACCGTGTCGGTGTCGGGCGTCTGCATCGTGTAGCCCAGCGCGCCCGAGGTGCGCGGCACAATGGTGATCTTCGTCACGGGCGCCGAGTTCGACTGCTTGGCCGCGACCAGCGCGTGGCCCACCTCGTGATAGGCCACCACTTCTTTTTCATGCGGCGTCAGCACGGCGTTCTTGCGCTGGTAGCCGGCCACCACCACGTCCACCGATTCGGTGAGGTCCGCCTGGGTGACGATGCGGCGGTTGCACTTGACGGCGCGCAGCGCGGCCTCGTTGATGAGGTTCGCCAGCTCGGCGCCCGAGCAGCCGGCCGTGGCCTTGGCCACCGCGGTGTAGTCGATGTTGTCGGCCATCATCACCTTTTTGGCGTGCACCTTCAAAATGGCCTCGCGGGCGCGCAGGTCCGGCAGCTCCACCGGCACGCGCCGGTCGAAGCGGCCCGGGCGCAGCAGGGCCTTGTCCAGCGTCTCGGGGCGGTTCGTGGCCGCCAGGATCACCACGCCGGACGAGCCGTCGAAGCCGTCCATCTCGCTGAGCAGC